>NZ_JBCOAQ010000002.1:219523-222091 GCF_040226735.1 Intestinimonas sp. RTP31139st1_F5_RTP31139_211217
CGTCCCCGCCTCCCCCCAGGCCGATGTCCAAAAAGACGCAGTGTACGTCATAGCTCTCCCGCAGCAGCGCGGCGGAGACGGCGGAGTCCACTCCGCCGGAAAGTCCCAAAATCAGCTTAGGCTTCATAGATTACCTCCAAGGTGTCAGCCCTTTTCCAGCCAG
The DNA here is from genome assembly GCF_040226735.1 of Intestinimonas sp. RTP31139st1_F5_RTP31139_211217. Classification (NCBI taxonomy): domain Bacteria; kingdom Bacillati; phylum Bacillota; class Clostridia; order Eubacteriales; genus Intestinimonas; species Intestinimonas sp. RTP31139st1_F5_RTP31139_211217. Next base: position 219,687 of record NZ_JBCOAQ010000002.1, read on the forward strand.
ATCATCAGTGCCGCGATATCCGACGGGCTGACGCCGGAGATGCGGGAGGCCTGACCCAGGTTCAGGGGACGTATTTTATCCAGCTTCTGCCGGGCCTCTATGCGCAGCACCGGTATGTCCATATAGTCCAGACCGGGAGGCAGCGGCCGGGTCTCCAGCTTCCGCATCTCCTCCACCTGGCGCTGCTGCCGCGCGATGTACCCCTCGTACTTGAGGGCGATCTCCACCTGCTCCGTCACCTCGGCGCACAGCGTCGGCCGGTCCGGGTCAAAGGGGGCCAGATCGGCATAGCCCACCCGGGGCCGGCGCAGCAGGTCTCCCAGGCGGGCGCCGTCCCGGGGCGGGGTCTCTCCTCTTTCCGCCAGCATGGCGTTGAGAGCCGGAGAGGGGGCGGCTCCCGTCCCCTCCAGGCGTTTGATCTCCCGGTCCACGGCGGCGTATTTGTCCAGCACCCGCCGGTACCGCTCCTCGGACACCAACCCCACGGCGCGGCCCACCGGACACAGCCGGCGGTCTGCGTTGTCCTGCCGGCACAGCAGCCGGTACTCCGTCCGGGAGGTCATGATGCGGTAGGGCTCGTTGGTGCCCTTGGTCACCAAGTCGTCAATGAGCACGCCGATATACCCCTGGTCCCGGGAGAGGATCATGGGCGGCCGGCCCAGTAGCTTCAGCGCGGCGTTGACCCCGGCTACGAAACCCTGGACGGCGGCCTCCTCATAGCCGGAGGAGCCGTTGAACTGTCCCGCGCCGTAAAGGCCGGGGATACGGATGTGCTCCAGGGTGGGATAGAGCTCGGTGGGGTCGCAGCAGTCGTACTCGATGGCGTAGGCGCACCGGGTCATCTCGGCGTGCTCCAGGCCGGGTATGGTGTGGAGCATCTCCACCTGCACGTCCTCCGGGAGGGAGGAGGAAAAGCCCTGGATATAGAGCTCCTCGGTGTCCAGGCCCATGGGCTCGATAAAGAGCTGGTGCCGGGGCTTGTCGGCGAACCGGACCACCTTGTCTTCGATGGAGGGGCAGTACCGCGGACCGATCCCCTCGATGACGCCGGAGTAGAGGGGGGAGCGGTCCAGATTGGCACGGATGACGGCATGGGTATTCTCATTGGTGTAGGTGAGATAGCACACTGCCCGGTTTTCCGGAGGGGTTTTTGTCTCGAAAGAAAAAGGGACCACAGTCTCGTCCCCCGGCTGGAGCTCCATCCGGGAAAAGTCCACGCTGCGGCGGTTCACCCGGGGGGGCGTGCCGGTTTTGAAGCGGCGGAGTCCGACACCCAGGGCCCGCAGGCTCTCCGTCAGGGGGAGGGCGGCGGCCAGACCGTCCGGGCCGGACTGCCGGGTTACGTCTCCCACAATGGTGCGGCCCCCCAGGTAGGTGCCGGTGCAGACCACTGCCGCCCGCACCCGATAGACCGCCCCTGTGGAGGTCCGAACGGCGGAGACTTGGCCCGCCTCGGTCAGCACGTCGGTGACCTCTGCCTGCTTGACCCACAGATTTTCCTGGAGCTCCAGGGTGTGCTTCATCTGTTTCTGATATTCCCTGCGGTCCGCCTGGGCCCGGAGGGACCAGACGGCGGGGCCTTTTCCCTTGTTGAGCACCCGATACTGGATGCAGGCGCGGTCCGCACAGCGGGCCATCTCGCCACCCAGGGCGTCCAGCTCCCGGACCAGATGTCCCTTGCCGGTGCCGCCGATGGCGGGATTGCAGGGCATATTGCCCACTGCGTCCAGGTTGACCGTGAAGCACACGGTCCGCAGCCCCATCCGCGCGGCGGCCAGGGCGGCTTCTATCCCGGCGTGTCCCGCGCCGATGACGGCGATATCAAATGTGCCGGCCAGATAGTCCATGACAGTTCCCCCGTTTCCAAGCCGGGATAGAACCCCGGCGATCCGCCGGGGCGGGCGAAGCCCGGCGCGGGGCGGAATTCAGTTCCGGCCCGCAAGAAGGCAAATATTTCTGAGGCGGTTTAATCGTGCTCAATATAATAGGGCTTCATCAGGCTGGGCTGCTCGGTGGAGTCCTTCACCGCCCCGCTCTTCATGGGCAGGGGGGCCGGGCCGCCCCGATGACCGCGGCCGCGGTCCTGGCGCTTCTTGGGTGCGGGCGCCGGGGCGGACGCTTTTTCCTCCCGGGGACGGGGTGCCGGAGAGACGGACTGGGCGGAGGAGGACTTTTTCCGCCTGTGTTTCTTCCCGACGCGCTCCTGAGGCGCCTGGACACGGCCCTTCTGTGCGGGCGCGGACCGGGGGGACAGCAGCCGGGCGGTGGCGTCCATAATGCGGTCGGAGCTGAAGGGATCGGGGCGGCGGAAATCCTCATATCCGACCTCCGACGTGCCGGCGGTCCGTTCGGGAAGCACGGCGTCCAGCTTGTGGGAGAGCTCCCCCTCCGCCTTCTGCCAGCGC
>NZ_JBCOAQ010000003.1:0-213378 GCF_040226735.1 Intestinimonas sp. RTP31139st1_F5_RTP31139_211217
GATTTCAACGGGTGTTCCGTTTGGTGGAGATAAGCGGGATCGAACCGCTGACCTCTTGAATGCCATTCAAGCGCTCTCCCGAACCATCGGGTATGCACCCCCTGATGGCTTGGGAAAGGGCTTGAATATCCCGCCCCGGCAATTGATGAGAGACAAGTTGCAGTATAGCATAGAAGGTATATGTTGTCAACTGGACATACCTTTACGATATGTACCCCTCGCCGTGGTCGTGGCGAGGGTGAGAGCTTATTGCGCCATGGGCAGTTCATAGGTAGCGCATTCGTCGATGCTGTCGATACCATTCAGGAACTGCTCCACATTAATGTTGAATTCAATCTTGACCCTATAGTCCCGGAACACCGAAACCTTCTTGATGATGTAGCCGCAGATCATTTTCTTGACCTCCATCGGGCTTTCATCAAAAATCTTGGACCAGGACACGATCCGGTTGAACTCGGCCTTCATCTCCTCGATCTTAGAGTTTCCATCATTCAGTTCTGCGGTAAGGGTCGTGATTCGTTCACTGGTGGACAGTACCTTCTGTCGGGTATCCTCCAGCATTTCAGTCAGCACATCTTGCGGCAGGGCGCTTTTCCCTTGGATCGCCTTCAGCACCTCGGACTTGAGGGATTCATATTCCTTATTGGCCTTGGTGTTTTCGGCTCTGGCCCGCTGCAATTCCGAGCGTATCATTGCCATCTGCTTTTGAACCGCACTTCCCACAATCATGTCGTTGGAAGCTCCCTGCATCTTGTCGAAGACCTGATGCAGCACCTCAGTGACGATCCCGTCCAGAATGTGCATTGTGTATCCAGTCTGTCCTGTACATTCCTGACGGCGCCGGGTCTTGTTGTAGCATACATAGCGAATACGCTTTTTATGGACCGGCGTCCCATCCGCAAGGCGGGTGGTTGTCCCGTTGGTAGTGAGCACCAGCCGGCCTCCGCAGTGGCCGCAGAAGATGTTCCCGGAAAGCAGGGATTGGCCTGCGGTATTCAGCGGTACTGTGCGCCGCTCTTTCCGCTCATTGGTCCGCTCCAGCATCAGTTTCTGCGCCAGGTCGAATTGGTCTGGGGCGATGATCTGGAGGGCCTCAAAGGGGCCGGCATAGGTTTCTCCGCTCCGAAGGATTCCCTTATAGAGCGGGTTGTGCAGGATGCCCCCCACACTGGCGTCGTGCCAGTTTTGTCCCTTCCGGTTTTTGATCCCGTGGTCGTTGAGGAAGTTGGCAAGGCGCCATCTGCCGTAACCGGACGAAATGCAGAGGTCAAACATCATCCGGACGACTCTGGCCTCGTCCTCATCAATGACCAGCATGTACACCTCATGTTTGCGCTTGTTGAGGATGCCGCTCTTTTCCAGCCGGTACCCGTATGGTGCGTTTCCACCGCGGAACCGGCCTTCCTCTACCATCTGGCCAAGGGCCGTTTTGGTGCGCATCGAAGTTTTCTGGCTCTCTCCATCGGCCTGCCAGAAACGGATATAGTTGGTCAGGCGGTCCGTGTGGGACTCAAACCGCTGCTCTCCTTCCTGTACGCTCCAGACGCGGACGCCCTTTTTAGTAAACCACTCCACAACGAAGGGTGTTTCATCTGACTTGCGGCCCAGTCGGTCGAACATGAAGACAAGCAGAATATCGAACTTGCCCTGCTCTGCATACTTCTTGATGAGCTGCAGTTTATCACGGTCATCGGCGCTGACTTTATAACCGGATACGCCAGTTTCCTGCTCCTCGCCCACGATGACCCAGCCCATTTTCGCCGCAAAATCGTGGCAGGCTTTTCTCTGCATAGGGATGTCTGCCTGGTTGTTTTCATCGTGATCGACCTGCTTGTTGGTGGAAACTCTGTATAAACAATAAACTCTTTCAGCCATTGATATCCGTCCTCTCATGTTTTTTGTGTGAGAGGGCGGACACCCAATTCATTCTATTCGATTATCAAGGTTCCCGGCTTTTGCCATACCCATTATCTCACACTACGGCCAGAATAGCCAGGGGAATTGATAATCTTTTTATAAACAAATCTGCAGTAAATGGGCTGGTGTGTTGGGTTATCCTGTACTTTGCTCAAAGTTTTTGGGCCTCATCAGTCTGCCAAAAGCGAATGTAGTCAAGCATGCGTTCTGCATCAACGCCGTCTATGATCTCTCCCTCATAGACGCTCCAAACATGGATGCCCTTCTTGGTAAACCACTCTGCGATGAATGGGGTTTCGTTGAGATTGCGTCCCAGCCGGTCATACATAAAGACCAGCAGGATATCAAACTCACCCTGCTCAGCAGCCTTTCTAATGCGCTTTAACTTAACAAGGTCATCAGTGCTGACTTTATAGCCGGACACGCCGATCTCCTGCTCCTCGCCAACAATGTTCCAGCCTTTTTTCTCTGCAAAATCGTGGCAGGCGTTCTTCTGCATGAGAATGCTTTCCTGATCCTTACCTCTGTATAAGCAATAGACTCTTTCAGCCATTTTACTGACCATCCCTTCATCAAATCTTCTGAATGCAAGACCTTCAGCAAGTCGTTCTATTTCTGGGGCATTGCATAGGCGCTCAGGAGAGCCTGCTTTACTAATACAGCAACTTCAGGATTTTCTTTTTCTGCAAAGCAGAGAGTGACCTTATAGCCCTGAACCGAGATATGCATTTCAGGCTTTTCTTCGTCGATTCTGAGTACCCTGTTCATAGTAATCCTCCTAAAAATAAAGCATCGGCTATCCTAAAAAGATAGCCGATGCTTTTCAATTTCTAATTGTAACTGCTTAGTGGCGATAGTCCTTTTACAGAGTAGGTTCGATTGACTGCATACCGATTTCCTGTACTTGGACGATATCCAATGTTGGCAGAGCCTTCAGATAATTCTCTACATTCCAGTATTGGACCCCATTTTCCATCTGCGCATCTTCGCCGCGGTACAGGATATAGCGCCCATGGATGGGACCAAACCGCCGTTCCGTCCTCTGGCATTTATCCTCATCGACGAGGTGCCGGTATTGAAAGGGAACCTGTTTGCTGCTGTGTTTGATTTCAAAGATCTCACAGGAGTTTTCTTTCTGGTCATAGATGACCATGTCAAACTCGCCAGCCTCAAACTGCAGTTTGAAAACACGGTGATCCTTGTCGGCCGCCTTCATGGTTTCCAGCAGCACAATATCTTCCATCATCCGGCCACGGACTTCTTCAAGGATGCGGCCCGTGATCTGCGTTTTATCATATTCGCTGAGCGCCGAGAACTGCTCATCCTTTAACAAGGAATGGATAAGGGCCTGGGCCTGACAATATCGCATTCCAGGCTGTGTGAAGAGAATATGTTCCACTGGTTCAATTCCGGGGTCCGCCGATTCAATGGGACAATCCACAATCAACTCCAACGCGGTAAGATATTGCTTAATCTCTATGATGTGAGCAGTTGTGATACCGATGGACTGCTCCTCCTTGTTCCGGATATCCAGCAGTTCCATCAAACGCTGGGTGACCGCCTCTGTATCAATGGCATCCAGCGCCTCTGTGCGCTTTTCGGGGTCACGCTCTTTCCGCAGATTTGCGGCAGTGAGCCGCAGGTCATGGGAGAGAAAATCATCGGTCAGCACTGAGATCAGGAATCGGTGGTTCATATCCTCTATGATCCGGTTGATGGCGCTGGTCAGCTCTCCAGCTTCATACAGAGAGTACAGGTGGCGGAAATGCCCGCCCGACTCGTAGCAGGCCAGGGAGTGCTGGATGTTCTTGCAGATTGCCGTGTCGATGTATCTTCGGGTGGACTCGTCATCCCGGAAGGATGCATCCTGAGCATTCACATCTTCATCGTCAAAGGCCAGCTCTCCGGCGCGTAGTGTGCCGCCATATCGGATGTACTCATCAATGCTGTCGATCCCGAGCAGACGGCTATACTCCCGATATGGGATGAAGGTCGTGTGGATGGACTTGGCCCGGTCATACAATTCTTCATCCATTGCCAGCCAGAAGCCCAGGGAGTCCGTACCAGACAGGACGATCTTCATTCCCATGGTGGCGAACACATCGGAAAAGAGGGCAGCCGAGTCAATAAAGTCTTCCATCAGCGTGACCTCGTCGATGAACACATATCGGAATCCCGCGTTAAACAACTTCTTGAGATCCCGGTTCATCATCGCCATATTGTCAGTCCTGCGGGCTTTGATGTATGCGATACGGCTCAAGTCCTCCTTTGTCATTCTGCCAATGGCCTGACGGAGCATGGTGTTTTTTCCAGTCTGGAGCAGGCCAAAGAGCAGACACACGCGGTCATGACTTCTGCCGTGGAGGTACATCTCCAGTTGCTCAAAGCAGTCGCGTGAGGCCAGTGCCTTTGATTTCTGCGCAACGGCAGCCAGTTCTTTGCCGATGGTTATATCGGTTTCGACACCTGATATTGATATGCTTTTCGGGCTGCTTCCACTCACTTATGCGTCACCTCCTCGCCAATCACGCCCTGATATGTTACCGCTTTCTCAATTCCATTCTTCCGCCAGAAGGAAGTCACGGATATTCCGGTGCTTGATCCCGTTCCTGCTCATGTCAAACTCGTCGAGGGATACGACATACTTGGGGAAATTGTCCTGGATGCCATCGTATGCACCGAACTCCCGTTTCACCGTATCTTCAGAGGCCAGCAGGTATGTTACCTGCACATAGAGTTTTTCTCCTCTTTTTTCGCATACAAAGTCAATTTCTTTTTCTCCTGCTCTGCCTACTGTGACAACATAACCCCGTCGCAGCAGTTCCATGTAGACAATGTTTTCGAGGATCAGGTTGATGTCCTTCATGTTCCCGCCGAACACAGCCTCCCGAATACCGTGATCCGCAATATAATACTTTTCGTTGGAGGCCAGTATCTGCTTGCCCTGCAGGTCCTGGCGCTTTACCTGATAGAAGAGATATGCGTCACAGCAGTACCGCACATAGTTCAGGATGGTTTCTGCCGCGACAGTCCGCTGCTCATTTTTGAAAAACTTAGCCAGAGAGGACGCTGAGAAAACTGTTCCGACATTTGCGGTCATATACGCAATGATGCGCTCCAGCAAATCAATATCCCGAATCTTGTTCCGTTTTACGATATCTTTGAGCTGCACAGAATTGAATAGATCTGTGAGATACTGCCGGGAGGGTTCTTCCTCATACCGGAGGTTGGCCAGATAGGGCATTCCTCCGGCCAGCAGATATTTTTGAAAGCATTGCTGGATCGAATCGCTTGGTGCAATTGTGTGGTACAGTTCCAGGAATTCAGCGAAGGAGAATGGGTAAATCACAAACTCCACATACCGTCCGCCAATATAAGTGGCCAGTTCACCGGACAGCAGTTTTGCGTTGGAGCCCGTAATGTAGATATCGCAGTCCAGCGCCACTCGCAAAGAATTGACGCACTTTTCCCAGCCCTCTACTTCCTGGATCTCGTCAAAAAACAGATACGCTTTTCCCTCGATGCCCTCTGCCCGTTTTATGATCTCATCGTGCAGAGCCGTTGCGGTCTGCAGATGGGAGTACCGCATATCTTCAAAATTGATTGAGATCATCTGAGACGGGGCAACACCAGCCTCCGCCAGTTCCTCTTTGATCAGTTCCAGCATCACCGACTTACCGGAGCGGCGAATGCCGGTCATTACCTTAATCAGTTCGCCCCCAATGAAGGGACGGATGCGGTTCATATACAGTTCTCGTTTGATCATGATTGGAACGCCTCCTTTCTATCGTTGACCTCAGTATATCCCATTTACAACTGAAAATCAACTGATATAATCTAATTTTATCAGTTATAACTTATAAAATTAGTCGTATGTTGGCGCAAACACTGTACACAGCTTTTCAATTTCTCTCAAAGAAGCCCCCGAATGCACTCACTTTCCAGTTCAACGATGTCGCCTATCGGTATCCTTAAGCCATCAACCAGAATCAATACCTGATCCGCCTCATGGATTCTTTTCAGCCTCCCGGTTGATACGATATACCGGCCGCCGTCTTTCTTTGCGTCGGGCTGGAACCAGGTCACCGTGATTTCCGGCCGCTCTTTGATCCGCTCCAACAGCAGTTGCTGTTTTGAGTCCAAGGCAGCCCTGGCATCCTCGTCCAGTTCCATGCGCTGGTCGGTCAGCCGGGCCGTTTCCACAAGGGCGGCGCTGTGGCCGGACAGGGCCGCAAAGGGTGCGAACTGGGCCGCACGGTCTGAGAGCGGCATCCTCGGGTGCTTGGCTGAGGTAGGATGCGGCAAGTTGATGATATCATCGTATGGTCCGGTCATGCTTTGTGACCTCCGATTTGGTTGTTTCTCTCCCTGGCTGTGGCGCCGTCCTCCAGATTCAGTCCTTTGAGGATGGCATTCTTGCCAAAACGCTTTTTGATGTCCAGCATGGTTTCCTGGAGTTTTCTCTCCCGTGCATGGGCAGTGTCAGCCTCTTTTTTCTGCTTTTCCTTTGCCGAGTAGTCCGTAAACAGGTCAATCTGCTCCGGCAAATCCTCCGGCACAGAAGACTCGTCCAGCAGGTGATTGGCGCAGAGGGTCAGCCGGCGGGCCAGCAGGGTTTTATCTACGATCCGGTCATACAGGCTGGTGGCTGCCTTGAGCAGCTCCTCGCCGGAGGAAGTATATCCGTCCAGATTGACTGTACCATGAGCATGCTTGGGAATTTTGCGCCCATAGCGGTCCGTGGTGACCTCTCCGGTGTAGACTGTACCCTTGAGGTTTTCGATGTCATAGCCTACTGTGAGGACCAGTTGGTTGGTCGCAAGCCGCTTATCTACCAATTCCAGCGCCAGTGCATCGGCCATCTCCTGGATGACCAGCCTTGCCTTTTCAAATGGGTATGGGTACTGCAGAATCTGCCCGGAGACGATGCTCTTGTTTTCTGGTTTGTATGCCTTAATGTCCGCAATGGTGCAGGGTTCCCAGCCCCAGGCATGGTCGATGAGCAGTTCTGCGTTGACACCAAACAGTTTATAGAGCAGTTCCTCGTTGTGATAATCTGTAGGCTGCCCGATAGAACACCGGGCAATATCTCCCATGGTGTACAGGCCGTTGGCTTCCAGCTTGGCGGCATAGCCTTTTCCCACCCTCCAGAAGTCGGTGAGCGGACGGTGGGTCCAGAAGGAGCGGCGATAGCCCATCTCATCCAGTTCTGCGATGCGGACGCCGTATTCATCGGCGGGGACATGCTTCGCGCCAATGTCCATGGCGACCTTGGCCAGATACAGATTCGTCCCAATGCCCGCCGCAGCGGTGATACCGGTCGTCTGCAGAATGTCGAGGATGATTTTCCGGGCAAATTCACGGGCCGACAGATGGTAGGTCTGCAGGTAGCTGGTGGCGTCGATGAACACCTCATCGATGCTGTATGGGTAGATGTCCTCCGGCGCCACATGCTTGAGGTAAACACTGTAGACGCGGGTGCTCCAGTCAATATAGTGGGCCATCCGGGGTGGAGCCACGATATAGTCGAGGGCCAGGGAAGGATTTCGCCGTACCTCCGGGTCGTGAGAGGAAGCGCTGGTGAACTGCCGGCCAGGGGTATTCCGCTGCCGTTGGGCATTGACCTCCTTGACCCGTTGGATCACCTCAAACAGCCTGGCTCGACCGGAAATGCCATAAGACTTCAGGGAAGGTGTGACCGCCAGACAGATGGTCTTTTCAGTGCGGCTCAGGTCCGCCACCACGAGGTTGGTGTCCAGTGGATTCAGCCCACGCTCGATGCACTCCACACTTGCGTAAAACGATTTTAGATCACAGCAAATGTAGGTTCGCTCCTTCATGCTTCGGTCACCCCTTCCTCTTTATCTTCCGACGCATTTTCAAAGCCATTATAGCACATTTGTTCTGGTTGTTCTATTGTGAAAAAACACCATCTTGTACCCATTGGAAAACCAGCACAGAATGCTGTGATTTCTAAAGCGATATGCCTCCATCTTTCTGCCGCAACTGTAAAAGAGAGCCGCCAGTCTGGAAACCGGCGGCTCTCTTTTGTCAGTCATTTTTTCTCTCTGCTTGTTCCTCCAGGGCAAGGAAATGGTCGAAGTCGCTTTCAAACATGCGATCCTGCACAATCCGGTATTTTTCAAACTCGCTCTCTGCGAAGGCTTTGGCGATCTCATGCGTCACCCGGCCGGTGTCGTGGAGGATCTCATGCTCATTGAATTCCAGGAAGCGATTCAGCCGCTGTGACCAGTCCTGCATGGTCATAGGGATATGGCGGCCTGCCTGGTATTCCGCATAGTCCAGGTACATGGTCACAATGCGTTCCAGCGCCTGCAGTTCCTCTCTGGAAAGATAGTTCTTAGCAATGGACACATCATACTTCTGTATTTTTCCGTTTGGATACTGCTCCCAGGAAGTTAAGCCCATGTGAGGTTTTTCAGCGTTGGCTCGCTCCACAATCAACTCCGCCGCAGTATGACGGTGGATCGCCCAGTGGAGTTTGTTCTGTACCTCGGAAAAAAACAGGCGTGTGGTTTTGGCTGATTTATCATAATCCAGAGCCGTGGCGTAGATGTCGGTGATCTTTTGGTAGAACTTGCGTTCAGACATCCGAATCTCCCGGATCTGCTCCAGAAGGTGGTCGAAGTATTCCTTGGTAAGTACACTACCCCCGTTTTTCAACCGGTCACTGTCCATGGCCCAGCCCTGAATGGTGTAGTCCTTAACGATGGTATTGGCCCACTTGCGGAACTGGACCGCCCGGTCATTGTTGACCTTGAATCCAACCGCAATGATCATCTGCAGATTGTAGTGCTTCACCTGGCGGCTAACCTGACGGGAGCCCTCAGTTTGAACTATCCGGAAATTCCGGATAGTTGCCTCCTCTGTCAGCTCACCATCCTCATAGATCTTCTGGATGTGCTCATTGATTGTCCGAACATCCACATCATAGAGAGCCGACATCATCTTCTGGGTCAGCCAGATATTCTCATCCTCATAGCGCATTTCCATGCTCTCTGTACTGTCACCGGTAGCGGCCACAAAGGTCAGGTATTCCGCTGCGCTGGATCGGATCGCCTGTTCTTGTTTATCGTTCCGCACTGCAACGCCTTCTTTCTTCTGTATCAATTCCATATTGGGCCAGCAGTTTCCGAGCTTCGGCTTCTCCCTCCGGTGTGATGAGGGCGGGATAGGTTCGCCCGGCAGCGTTGATCAGCCCTTCCTCTGAAAGTTTGTTCAGCAGGTCGTGATCATAGCCCTTCCAGCATCGGCGGACAAGGGGATACTTTTCCAGTTCCTTTTTCTTGACCGCCCGCATTTCCGGTGTATCCCGTTCCTCCCAGGAGGTCAGGTACATCAGCATGAGGGTCAATTCCCGAATGGTTTTCTTCTGTTTTTCCGGCATTAGCCTGTCCTCCAATCTTTTTGACTTACTACCATCATATCACAGGACGGGCTGTTCGTCTATTCCACAATCATTCCGGGATATACATCGGACCACTCCGTATGCGTCATTACTCCGCTGCTGGGAGCGCAGTGGGCGAGAACGCAGTCCGCTGTCCAGTTGACCCATTCCGAGTTCACCAGAGCCTCTTGGTATTCCTCAGTCCAGCCACGGACTGTATTATGGACTTATTACATCATCATTCCTGTACATATTTCTTCGCCTGTTTCATCTTCCGCACCCATCATTCCTATAAAAGAGGACTCCATATACTCGTCATAAGCCCGTGCGTATCTCTCGTACTTCTCACCGCCGGTTTCTTTCAGAACGGTTTCATCAAATGTCCATAAAGGGTAGGAGCAGAACCCACTTTCTTTGTAGAGCCCAGTATCTTTAGCAAATCCACGATTGAGCAGCTGCGGCGCAAAGGGACAGTTGTTTATATCGACATATGCACTGTTTTTCAAGCCAATAAATTCTTCAAAAGATTTTGTAAGAATAGCGAACTGTTCTTTCTCATCTGCTCCTTGGATAGGCATATCAAGAACAATCGCAAGGCCAGGCAGTTCTTTGCCCATAAAATCATAAACCGTGTACAATTCCACCCTCGGCTCCAATATAACGGGCGTCTCAAAATAATCTTTAATTTCAAATGTCATTTTTTCCTCCTGATAACAAAATATCACCTATGCTCTACCATATATGTAAAATCGCTTTTTCCCTTTGTGTAGCCTATCTCTTTGCTCATTTGGCGTCTTCCACTCCGTTCAGAATAAAAGACCAGGGAATGCTGGTTACCCACTCCCTGATCCATTGCGATTAAAAACCCAGTTCAGATATCTTTTCCCACTGGAGGATGTATTTCTGATCTATGATTCGATTCTCATGGTAATGGCCGAAAAACCAGTAGGCGAATTTACACCGCTGGCTGACCATTTCAAGAAAGTCCGTCAGTTCATCCGTTCCATAGGATGGATTGATCTCCTGCACCACACCGCTGGGAGCGCAGTGGGTGAGAACACAGTCTACCGTCCAGTTGACCCGTTCCAAGTTTGCCAGGGCTTCTTGGTACTCCTCCAAGCTGGGCATCTCCTCCTCCCACCAGCTCACGCCTTTGACCCGGAACATGGACCGCATCCGGCGCATCAGCCAATACTGGCGCTCGAAGTCCGGAGCGGCGGGATCAAGGATTCCATCCTGAATATCATGGGAGGCCGCACCGCCCATTGTGAACCAGGCGAGGCCGCCGAAGTCGAAGACCTGTCCCCGCATAAGGTGCAGGACATGCTCCCGCACAACATGGACCCGTCCGCCATTCCATTCTTTTTCTGGTAGAGTGTTCAGCAAGTCAAAATTCTCATGGTTCCCATCCACGAACAGGGTGGTGAAGGGCTTCTTGTTCAGCCAGTCCAACCAATATTGATCTTTCTGGCTTCCATCCCACAGTCCTCCAAAATCACCCGCGATGACCACATAGTCCCCCCGGCTCATCTCCTTCTGCTGTGGGAAGTATTTGCTCCCAAAGCGTTGGAAGTCGCCGTGAGTATCACCCGTAATATAAATTGCCATTCCATCGCACCTCGATTTACAGGGTCATTTGCTGCTGCCCTGGCAGTGGGGAGCTAATTTCTGCATCGGTTGCCGTGCGGACACCAGGACCGTTCCTGGTTTTCGTTGTCACCAGCAGGCCATCTTGAACAAGCTGCTCCATCAGTTCGCCCACGAAGCGGTTGGCAAGATTATGCTTGCCTTCTTTATCACAGAGCCTGTGTACAGAGAACTTTTGAGCGACATTTAAAGCAACCGGGCCTGTGATATACAGGTTTTTCCGTTTTGTCCGGCACCGTTCCAGAATTTCATGTGTGATCTCCTCGCGCTTGGTCTCCAACTGTGCCAGATATTCCTCATCGGTAATATCCCAATACCTCTCGTAGCAGTCGAAGCCATAGCAGCAGAACGATTTCGCATCCTTCAGTAGTTCTTGGATGGCTGGGATCTCGTCCATCTCTATAATACCACTAAAGTTCATCGGATGCAGTATAACTCCTGCCAGCCTTTCGTAACGGTATCAGATGTGCTGTCCCCACCGGGCTGTAGATCCCAGCCCGCACTCTGGAACAGGCTGCGGCTTTCTTCATGAAATTTGGCGGCGTCAGTCTCAGCCGGCCAGCCGGAATCGAACTGATAGCGGCTGCGAATCCGGAAGTAAACTTTTCGGTACTCCACTCTTGCTTCACCTCGTTTTCCTATTCCCAAGTGCTTTTTCAAACAATACCACAAGTAAGGCGGCAACATCTATTCACCAATACCAACAGAATAAATGTTCATAAATTGACCTATTCTACCGATATCCTTCCACCAGACCGACGCTGACCCCAAGCGCCCAGTCAATCTGTTTCATCTCGGAGGTGTCCAATGCTCCAACGCGCTCTCTGAGCCTGGACTTATCAATAGTGCGAAGTTGCTCCAAGAGGATAACGGAACCACAGCTCAATCCATTCGCTTGCCTATTCAAACAAACATGTGTAGGCAGCCGCGGTTTTCCCATCTTGCTGGTGATGGGGGCTGCGATCACTGTGGGGCTGTGGCGGTTGCCTACATTGTTCTGCAGAATGAGTACCGGACGGATACCACCTTGCTCAGACCCGATGACTGGCCGCAGGTCAGCATAGTAAATGTCACCACGGCTGATTTCCTGTCTGCAATATGTTTTCACAGAATACACCTCCTCAGCATATTGGGCTTAATATCACAAAAATAGGGACCGCCTCCGCATCTCCCGCATCTGGTTGGAATGGCTGCTCATACGGCATGTTCCGGTCAGTAAACGGGTTTTGGACAGAAGCGATCCCCATAGCTTCTGATATTAAGACTTCACATTTGTGTTGTCTTTCTTTGGCGCTTGTATTCGACACTACTTCCCCAAGCGCAGGAGCCTGTGCCATTGGCATCAGCTCCATAGGGCGACCATCTGAACCGCGGCTGGCTTCACCGCGTCATGGGACTCTCACCCCCGGCAGGATCTCTGTCGGCCGCCCTCATTGCTTGATCCCCATTTCGGTGGGGGCTGTGACTGGACGGAAGTATCATTATCCCTGGCGGAGTCATTGCGATACAGCTTGCCACAGGCTGTTTTTTGGACGGATGGACCCGCTTAGCACCTTATTTGGCCGTCGTTGATAGAGGGGAAATCCGTCAGGCTGTCATAACCGAACAAAAATGTATAGGTGACTTCGTTTGCAGCCTGTACCAGAACCTCTACAGATGGTTTTCGCGCATCCTCCAGCGTCGCTTGCCCCTGTTCAGCAGGGGCCCCGTCAGGAAAGTATTCAGACAATCGGATATTCGGTTTTCAAGGAACAAGTGAGAAGCATTTCCTTCTCGCTTGTATAGGGGAAGGTGTCGGCATTTTAATAACCCTCCAATTTCAATTTTCTAAAAGTTTTTTCAAAGACTTGAGAATACGGACTTTCCGTTTATGCACTGCAGGCTGTGAAACGCCAATCTCTCTTGCATAGTCAAGTTCACTTTGTCCCTTAAAAAACAACCCCTGTACCAATGCCTGATCCGCAGCAGGCAACGCTGAGATCGCTTGGTACAGGGCCTCTTTCTTTATTTGTTCAAGGATGATGTGTTCCGGAGTGTTGATGGCGTCAATAAACTCCCGGAAATTTTCATAGGCGCCATCCTGACTTCCGATCATCCCACTCGTCTGGATCTCATGGTCAAAAAAGCTCTGATCATTGTCCTTGATATTCCACCGGGTTCTGCAGTAAGTGCGATAGACCTCCTCTGTCACTATGACTTCCTCATATTCCTGAGTGCAGGTGTTAAAAACAATAAGGGTAAACTTCCCGTTGGATTCCATGTGCCTTTCCTCCAAATTTCAAGATTTTGATGGCGAATCAAAATCTTGAAATCAGGGGTACTTGGCGATATAAGCCTCCCAGCCCATGCCGGCCCTCCCAGTGCCGGGCAGAAAAATAGCCGGGGACGCATTTCTGCATCCCCGGCCGATCCCCGCCGCCATATTGCGGCAGGAATACAGAGGGCCGGGACACTTTACAGCGTCCCGGCCCTTGTCAGCTGGTCCTATTCATTTTTGCGCATACCTGCCACTGTACTGAGTATAGCAGAGGCAAAGTCGGAAGGGAGTAGGGATTTCGTCGGTTTTTCATCGGGAATCAGTCGGGATAAAGTCGGGGCATCTCCAATTCTTCCTGAAGTTCCGGCACAGCATAACCAAAAAGGCAGAGGGACAATAAGAAGATCGCCTCGCGCTTTCGGTCATAGAATACGCTTCGCTCCATATTCAGCTCATCCAGCAGTTCCTTTTCTGTGCTGTTGAAACGGTGGATAAATTGTTTGGTCAGGATCTCATAGTAAAGTTCACCCCGGTCAGGGTATCGTTTCAAGCGGAGAAGGGCACGGTCGATCACATCCACCAGCATCCGGTTTTCCATCACACAGCAGACCCGTTCCTCAAACTCCTGCAGATCCATATCCGGGGCGAAACTTTGCAGATAGATAAGCCCGGTATCAGCGTCCTGAGCGCCCAGCTCCCAGGCGTACTCATGCAGTTCCTCCACCCGCTCACTGAGGACCCACACCACATCCCGGTAGATTTTCAAAATCAGCTTTACCCGGTGATAGGCCAGCTGGCTGTCAAATCCAAGGGTCGCCATCTGCCTTTTACATTTCTGCAAAGTGGAACTTTCTTTTCTCATGCCATTCTCCTCCTCCCATGTTCGCTAAACTGCGAACAAAATGCATATAACAAAGCCTGTGAACATTGGTGCGGCTGCGCCCCTCTCTCAGGAGGGGGGCTTGCCGTACCAAACTTATATGAGATTGCGTGTTTCCAACCGAATACGCATGGCCTGCTTGGAGACTTGGAAGATCTGAGCCATTTCCGCAACCAACTGCTCATTGCTCCTGCCTGCACGCAAACGGTAAAAACTTCTTTTGATTTGCGGCAGGGGCATGAGGAGAGCAGTAGCCAAAGCATCCGCCTGCCATTCGACCAGACCGTGGCTTTCATCCAAAGATGTTTTTCCTTCATAGGCAGCCACATCGCCTGTGCCGGAGTACAGCTTCTGGTGCAGGACCCAGTGCCCCAATTCGTGAGCACAGGTGAACCGCAGCCTGCCGAGGAGCCTGTCCACACAAAGCCGCTCCTCCACCAGGATTGTTCCGGCCTTGACTGCAATCAAACGGTAGCGTTTTTCATCTTGGTCGTATAAAATAGCCGCTCCTTCATCAAAAATCGTTTCCCCAAGGATGCTCCCGTTTTTGCGTAGGCAATGATATTCCAGAGTTAGATCAAACTTGGTCTCTATGATAGTTTCAATGGGAACTGCCTGGGGAGGCCCGTCCAACAAAGCGGGATCATACTCTTGCAGGATCTTCCGTCCAATGGTTTCAATTGCGTCCAATCGATACTTTGGTACAGACAAGAAAATCCCCCCTTAGTTCTGGCGGTTCTGTAGCATTTCCATAAATGCCTTCCATTCCTCATCGGTAGCATCTACTTCCTTTGCCACTCTCAATGCTGCGCGGACGATGTCATGCTGGCGGATATAGTCAGGCAGATCGGCCGGAACCGTCTGCCTGGAATCTGCGGCCAGATCCAGCAGCATTTCATGCTCCTGCTTATCCAATTCCAGAAAAGAAGAGATCCGCTCTACAAATGCTCCCTCTGGCGCTGGCCGGCGACCCTGCTCAATATCACACAGGTACCCATTGGAGATACCGAGGTGTTTCGCGGTATCCCGGAGATTTAATTTGGCCTCTTTGCGCCGTGTGCTGATGAAAGCTCCAAAGGTCACTGGTCTCCCTCCTTCATAGAGTTTCGCTGGTTTGCGAACATCTTGTTTATATTATAACTGGCACATCTGTTCGACACAAGGGCAAAAAAGAAAGCAGAGGCCAGGTGTTAAAATTCCATAACACCTGGTCCCTGTTTTAGAGAAACCTGTGGGCGATCCGCTTCATTTCTTCCACACACTCATGAGGTGCTATGATCTGAATCCCGCCCATAAATTTGAATACCCATCCGTAAAAGGTGCCGCTTGGGTCGACTTCAATGTTTGCCGTAAAGTGTTCCTCGTCATATGTGCGGGTTGGTACAGCTTCTCCATAATGGTCTATGATGGTTTTCATCAGCTTGTTCTCACAGAGCAGTTCAACAGAAACTGTGCGGTCAGCAGCAAACATATCAACGATCTTGTTGGTGTAGCCCGCCACATCAAAGTCTTCATCGGGGGTAAAGCCGGAGGGAAGTATCTTGATCCCCGACAGACGGTCTACTCGAAAGTGGGCCATCCGCTGGTGTTTGTGAGAAAAGCCAATCAGGTAATAGTGGTCATTCTTCCATTCCAAAGCGTAAGGGTCCAGTTGATAGAGATAACCGCCATGTTTGAGAACTCGTTTTTTCTCGGGCGTATATTCATAATACTGGAACTGTATCTGCCGCTTTTCCAAGATTGCCGTTTGGATGGCATCAATGATGTAATAGACTTGCTCATTGTCCGGTTTCACCCGGCTGGACAGGCTGGCGAGCTGCCGAAGCTGCTCTGCCTGATGTGTGCTGGTCAGACGGCATAATTTCTGTACCAGTTCCTCGGATTTCCTGGCAGAAATGATCTTCGAGGATGCTACTGCGTCTGTCAGCATTTTCAGTTCTGGATACTCAAACAGGCGGCTTCCCATAAAATATTGGTTTTGGGTACTCTTGACCACCACAATATCAATTCCTGCATCGATCAGCGCATTGGTATCCGCGTAAACAGTCTGCCGCACTGCCTGAATTCCTTTTTCATTCAGATGGGCAATGATGTCAGATACTGTGGCGGGATGGTTTTCATCAGTCCGCTCATAGAGAAACTGGAGCAATTCCAGTATCCGCATATTTGTTGAATTCTGCATACTTCACCTCCTCGATTCTTAAAATGGTCTATTTTGTATGGTGTCCAGTCCCAAAGACCAGGAACAGGGCAACCACACAGAGAAGCAGGCCCATCCAATTCCGGTCTATGATCAGCTTGATTACCGCCGCAAGCAGCAGACCGCCCACCAGGAGCACAACGCCGTTCATTCAGCGTCCTCCCGAGGCATATTTCCCCATGTGGATGTCCAGCACTTCTCTGGGCGGCTGGATCAGCGCGTCCTCATACTGGCACTTCCACTGAATCTCCCGGCTCATCTGGCCATCCGCCACGCCGTCTATGGTTTCCCCATCCTGAATGGGGTTATCATGCTCCAATATGTACGATGCCACATTGTAGGCGTGGTTTACCACCCAGTTGGGGTCCATGTTGTGGAAGTGGTACTGGAGGTCGGGCAGGAACAGGGTGCTCATGCCCACCGTGTCGATGAGCATATCCTCGGTGCCCTCAATGTTGAAGAAGCGGACATTGACCCCGAAGCGAATGAAACGGTCCGACCCCTCAATCTGGTGAGAACGCACATCCTCCGCCAGAAACAGCTTGCCGCAGTTCTGGAAATAGAATGCCTCACAGGTGGGGTACAGCTCCGCCAGAGCCTCCAGAAAGTCGGCATCCAGGTTGGCACGCTCCAGCGCCGGAAGCGCCGCAGCCAGCATATCGGTGGCCACCACCTGATATTTGCACTCCCGGAAGATCCGCTCCCGGTCCTCCTGGCAGTCCCACATCTGGCTCATGAGGAAGGCGTCGAAGCCTTTGCCCTTGAACCTGTCGCATTTCATCACCATCAGCTGTACCGGGCATTTGCCGTCCTTGAATTCCGCGATATGCTCCTGTGCGGCAAAGCCGGCCATTTGCTTATCATAACAGAAGCACTCTGTTGATCCGATGTGTTTCTCTATCACAGCGGTCATGGTTTCTTTGTCCGGCATGTCCACCGGTTCTTTAAACAAAATCTGAATGAGATAGGGGCCTCCGGGCTGGGGACCCTTTTTATCATCCAGGTTTTGCTGGAAAAGTTGATTGCTCATTTGGTTTCCTCCTTCTTCTCCGGGAACAGCTTCCACCGGAACTCCAACTCTTTCTGGACAAACTCTTTCGGCAGGCCCCGGGGATTGGCAATGAGATACCATACCCGAAAGGTGCGTTTCTTCGGATCTGTTTCCTGCTGGTAGAGCTGATAACCCGCCTCATCCTCCTGAGTCCACTGTCCTGTCTGCCGCTTGGCCTGCACAAAGGGTTCCACCACCTGGTCCAGTTCCTCTTTGGTGAGGCTTGAGGCCCAGGCATGATCCACATCATTGGCGTGGGAGAGGTGGAACAACATCGAACCCATCCAGTTCTTTGCCTTGTGCTCCGGCGTTCCGAGCAATTCCGCCTGACGGCGGTACTCCTCCAGCTGTTCCGCTGTTCCGTACCGTTCCACCATCTGTTCCCGCACATGGATGCACCAGCTGTAATCCCCCGGCTGGATAAAGGGGGCACAGACCGGCTGGAGCGCCTCTGCTGGGTCCACCTCAAAGCGGTCGATAAAGTCGAGGTAGTGAGCTTTGATCAGGGGCAGAAAGGTGTCCAGCAACCTGGTGTTCAGCCGCAGGTCCTCTGTCAGCATCCGAAAGAATGAACCGCCTGTTGTCGGTTCTATTTTGAAAGAGTAGAGCCGATCATCTCCCTGCTTAATGATACAGCTGAAGCCCACCTCCACATTTCCATAGCCGATTTCGTAGTCTATGTAGTTGTAGCGGCTCCGGTCAAACCAGACCTGATAGGTCAGGCCGTTTTTCATTTTCTTTTTGAAGTCGCCTTTTTTCAGCCGCTTCCAGCCCTTTTCCTCCAGCCCCAGGCCGTTCCATAGGTAGTCCAGAAACTCCTGAAATATATCTGCCGGGCGTTTTTGCTCCACGGTCTCCACCTCCTGACGAATCCTCCTTAATAATCAAGCAGGATGGGCACCTGCTGTTCCTCGGCAAACCGCATGGCCCGCCAGAACATGGAGAAGGCGAACTTGGCAAGAGATTGGGTGTCATACTGGGTGTGTTCCGGGATGTCTGCCTTGCTATACTGTCCATCTGAGTCTACGGTTCCGTCTACCGGGTATCCCTCCGTGTCTGCCCAGCCAAGGATGGTATCCTCATCGGCCTGCCATGCCAGCTGGTTCAGCCTTTCCAGCTCCTTCCGCAGTCCGCCCAAGGTGGCGATAGCGACGGTGTCATCGGTGGGCAGAGGGCCTTGGAACAGAAAGCTGTCGGTGAGGGGAAGCCACCAAGTCACGCCCCGAAACAGGGACCACACCCGCTCCTCGTCCGATGCAAGGCGGGCAATCAAGGGATGCTCCCCGAAGATCCAGTCCTTCTCCACGGTGGGAGGCACCGGTTCCTCGTATGTACGACAGGCGGCCACCAGCAGCATAGCGCCGAAGGCATCCCAATCCGGCTTGTCCGTGTAATAGGGCTTCTCATTATTCTCCGGCCAGGGGGCGTAGGGGGGCTGGTCCGGCTGAGAAATGGCGGCCAGAATCTGATCCCGCCAGTTCTCCACCGCCGCCTGAACATCGGTCGGGGACAATTCCTCGTCGTCGGCGGGTTCCCCATCCGGGGTGATGCGGTTGAAGGAATATCCGTTTTCCTCCGCCCACTGCTGAACAACGGTTTTCCAGTTGTGAGAATAGTACCGGGTCAGCGTCCCGGCGTAGATGTCAAGTCCCATAGTGTTTGCCTCCTTTTCTGCTTGGTCAAAGCCGTTCCAGGGTACAGTCGTGCCCGGAATGGTCTGTATCCAAAATGATTTCCACAATGGTGTCCATCGTCTCTTTTCCGAGATTACGGACGCTTTTTTCATAGGCCAGCCACTGGATGTGGATGGGTTGTCCATACTCATGCCGCCCAAAACCGCCCCGAAGAATATCGTTGAAAGCGTTCAGGTTCCGACCGATCTTCCAATCCAAGCCACAGATGAACACCTGCTCCACCTCGTCATAAAAACCGGCCATGTTAGAAAAGCGGCGACCGTCAATGGTGAACATCTCTCTCATGTCCATATAAACGGCTCCTTTAAGTCATATTTCTCCATGATCTTATTTTCCAAGGCTTCATAGGCATCCATATCCTCTGGTTGCGCTGGAATACCCTTTTGCCAATAACCGTTCCCATAGTAGAAAAACATAGCCCAGTAATAAGGCAGGTCATGGCTGAACATCGCCACTCCCATGGCATCGGCCACTGGCTCTGCCAGCGGTGAGCGATCCACTATCTGGGAGGCTTCCTCATAGGAGATCCCCACCAGCTCCACCAGCAGGTGCTTCACCAGTTCACAGAAGCTGTGCTGGTTGAATATGACCTGACCATCCTCATCTTTGAACACGATGCCATCTCTCACCATAATATTCTGCTCCGTTTCTTACTCCTCGTCCCCGGCCTTGAAGTTGTAGATGGGG
Organism: Intestinimonas sp. RTP31139st1_F5_RTP31139_211217; assembly: GCF_040226735.1. Classification (NCBI taxonomy): domain Bacteria; kingdom Bacillati; phylum Bacillota; class Clostridia; order Eubacteriales; genus Intestinimonas; species Intestinimonas sp. RTP31139st1_F5_RTP31139_211217. Next base: position 19,742 of record NZ_JBCOAQ010000003.1, read on the forward strand.
CGGATGACCTTTACCACATCCGCCGTGGGGCCGATGTTGTCCAGAATATCCTGCATCCCCTTGTAGGCCATGGGGCACTCATCCAAGGTGGCCTTGCTCACCGAGGTGGTGTAGACCTCTGCCATCTGCTTTTTGAATTCAGACACCGTGAAGGACTGTTTGGCGTCCGCCCGGCTCATCAGGCGGCCGGCGCCGTGGGGAGCAGAGCAGTTCCAATCCTCGTTACCCTTGCCCACGCAGAGCAGGCTCCCGTCCCGCATATTGATGGGGATGAGCAGTCGCTCGCCCTCTTTGGCGGACACAGCTCCTTTCCGCAGGATCATGGCGTCGGTATCGATATAGTTGTGGATGGTGGTGAACTGCTCCTCCACATGGAGCTTCATGCCTTTGACGATCTCGTCCATCATGGCCTGCCGGTTGAGCATGGCGAAGTGCTGGACGATCTTCATGTCGTGGATATACTGCTCAAACAACTCTCCGGACACATAGGCCAGGGCCTTGGGGATGTTGGTTTGCTTGAGGTTTTTCAGTTTCTTCAGTTCTTTCTGGATCTCCTTCTCCCGGCCCTCCGCTTTCATTCGGGCAATCAGCGCCTCGATGGAGGCATCGTCAGTGCGGTTGAGCACCTTATAGCCCGCCTCCTGGTAATAGCTGGCCACCTCCACACCCAAGTGACGGCTGCCGGAGTGAACCACGATGTAGAGATTTCCCTCGTCGTCCTTGTCCACCTCAATGAAGTGGTTCCCACCACCCAGCGTACCGATGCTTTTTTCCGCCCGGAGGAGATCCACATGGCGGGCACAGCACAACTCACTCAGGTCGATCTCATTGAGGTAGCGGTGGGCCTTATCCCGGATGGAGAAGCCGGAGGGGATCTTTTCATAAATCAGCTTGTCCAGCTTTTGAAGCTCCAGCCGCCCCTCCCGGATGCGGGTGGTCTCCATGCCGCACCCGATGTCCACACCCACCAGATTGGGCACCACCTTGTCGGTGATGGTCATGGTGGTGCCGATAGTACAGCCCGCCCCGGCGTGAATGTCGGGCATGAGCCGGATGCGGCTACCCGCCGTAAATTCCTGATTGCACAGCTCCTGAACCTGTGCGATGGAGGCGCTGTCCACCACATCGGTGAAGATCTTGGCCTCATTGTATTTTCCTTTGATTTCGATCATAATTTCCTCGCAATATTCTATGGGGCATGGCCCCGTCAAGTCATCTCATACAGCAGGGCAGCGTCGCCCTGCACCAGTTCCAGATGGGAGCGCAGCGTTTCAAGCCCGCTTTGCACCGCCTCGGTGGGCAGATCCCAGTCCGGGGCAATTTCAGCGGCCAGCTCCGGGAGGTCCTGCTCCCGCAGAGCTGCCAGCAGTTGAGACGCCAGCTCTCCCTCCAGCAGAGCGCAGTCCAGGGTGTCCTCCGTCTGGGGAGCAGGAAAACGGACATCCAGATCCAGTTCGCTCTCACACCAGTCCCAGATGGCCATATAGACCGCGCCGGAGCAGTCGCCGTTTGACAGTTCCTGCCGCCGGCCGTCTTTGAGAAGGTAAAAGGATGCGATCTGTGACATAGTTGTTCCTCCTGAATGTTATTCTTTTTCCATCAGCCCTTCTGCCTGCATCCGGATCACATAGAAGGCCCGCACCCAGTCCAGTTCCTGCTCCATGGATTTCTCCAAAGCCAGCAGGTGGCGCTTTCCCAGCCTGCGGTCCAGGAGGGCAAAGATGCGGACAAGAGGATTCTGGCTGACAAGGCTTTTCTCAATGCTCTGGTTGTCAAAGATCCCAAACGCCTCATAGAACACCTTTTGGTCAAAGGTGCCCTGCTCCAGCGCAAAGGCATGAGCCTGGTCGATGGCTTCTTTCGCGGAGTCGCAATCTTTCAGCGTTGTGGACCGCAGGTGATGAAATTTCGTCCACACATTCTCAAAATAGATGTAGTAGTTGCTCCGCAGTACTTCCACACCGTCCATACGAATGGCTGCCCGGCCCTCATGGTCGGCGCTTTTGCTGTAACTGGTGGCAAAATACTGAATGTGACCCCGGAGCGCCGGGCACAGGTAATCATTCTCCAATTTGTTCCGGATTCCACTCCAAGTGGATACGCTTGCCATGTTACCACCTCTCAGTCACGATAGATACCCACGACCAGGATATAGTCATCATCTCCATGAAAATCCTGACACTTGTTATAGAAGTCTCTCAAAGTTCTAAATTCGGCCAACGCTGCATCCCGATTTTCCACTCCGTTCTGTTGGAGATACTTGTCCAGGAAAGCATCTTCATCCACCTCATTGAGGGCAGAAACGATGTCATCCAGATCCTCCAAGAGAGTGTAGGCCACCTGACCATCATCAACGAAATCAACACCTACGATTGCTTGGCTGAGCGGTTCATGAGAGATCGGTTCTGTCCCAGGGCATCCCACCAGCGCCATGTGGAGCTCATTCCACAGGCGGATTTTTTCGGTGTAGAGAAATTCATGCTGATTTGCCGCTGTTTTCAAAGCATCAACCGTATTCTCGCCACTGAAAACAGCATTCATGAGTTCATCTTCAGCAGGGGCGCTTCCATAAAAATAGTGGGCAATGTTTTCAGTGTTCATTGAGATACCTCGCCAGTTTCTTCTCCAGCAGTTCTGCCATATCATTGCAGAGGCGCTTTACCTTGTCCTGCTCATGGGCGTAGTACCAGATGGTTTCCTCTCCGGGGCGGAGCAGGAGCTGGTCGCCGTCCGCTTCTTTCCAGAACTCGCCCAGCACACAATACCGCTCGCCATGAATGGTCAGATTAAATGTTCCAGAGAGTTCAACGATTACGCCTGTGGATACATTGATGCCTGCGGTCAGCAGGAAAAACTCCCGCACCTGGGACGGGAGCGTGAAGTCCAGCACGCTTTCTTGATTCCCGATCTGCTCCTCCGTGGCGGCGGGTTTGATCTCGTCAGAGGGGTCCAGCACCTTTGCCAACGCCTTGGAGAACTTGGGGTATCGGCCAAATAACTCCGGGTTATTGGCCTTGAATTCCTTTTGCTTTTCCCTCTGCACCCGCTCCTGCTCCTTACAGAAAGCGTCCAGCTCCGCCAGATACCGCTCCTGGTAGAGATTGCTGGCTTCAAATGCTGTGCCGCTCTTTTCCAGAATGGCGATGGCTCTCTTTTGGCTGCCAAACACCGGGACCCACTGAAAACCGTGTCGGCAGGGCTTCAGTTTCAGAAATTCACCCCGACTCAGCAGGGCTTCCAACTCCGTCTCATGTTCGTCCCACCAGTTCCGCCAACTTTCTGGTGTTTCCCGCCCCTCGACCAAGTCCAGGAGTTTTTCTGTCAATGATTCTTTGTCCATAGGTGTCCACGCTCTTTCTCCGCCATCACTTCCACATTACTCGGTAGCACAAAGCTCATTCATTTTTGGAATCAGTATTTTATCCATCCACTGGCAAACAATCTCAAAGGTATTGTTAATCTTTTCTTCATTTCCTATATCAAGATATATTTCATTGTCTCTCAAACTGTAAAACAGTGGTTGTGTGTTGATGTCTGGTTTGGCATAACCATAAGGGTCGTATGGACGGGTGTTGATTATATAGCAAACCTCTATGCTTATGCTATCCTTTGTGTTCCCGCCGAATGAGGAAAACGCAATCATATAGGTGAAATTTTTACTGTGCCTCGTAAGTGTTTTGTCGGATTTTTTATACTTGAAGCCTAAATGCCCGTACTTCCCTTGCAACTTGGTTCCAAGCATTTGCATTGCTTCGTTAAAGTTCATTGTGCCCCCTCCATTTTCTCATCGTAAAAATAAATATAGTTCATTTCTCCGTTTCAGAGGGCGCAGGAATAGATGCTCATGGCCCCGTAATCGGTGTGCAGGACCAGCCCGCTTTGGGTAAAGGCAAAATTCACCTGCCGCACCACAAAGGGGTCGTCAATAGAGGCCAGCAGTTGGCCGCTGCCGGTATCCCACAGCTCTATGGGGGAGCTGCCACGATCCTGCTGAACGGCCATCAGACTGCCCCTTGTCCGCACCATACAGGTGTCTGAAAAATTTAGCCCCTGCCGGACCGAAAACGGGAAAGGATTGGCAATCTCCTCTCCGGTCTGGGTCAGATAGAACCTGCCGCCCACCGAGAAGCACTGGTCATCCGGAGAGAAGAAGGGATGCCAGCCCGCATTGGGGATCACAACTTTTTGGGCGGACTTCAGATCGACCAGCACATACTCACCCTCGGTGACACGGTAGACCGCTTTGCTCTGCCGGGGAGAGAGCATCCCGAAGCAGTAATAGGCAAAATTCGGATCTTTTGACTTCTTACATTTTACCGTTTCCCGCCACACTTTCGTGTTGCTGCCAAAGGCAAAGACGACGATCTCCTCGCCCGTGTACCACAGGGCCAGGTCGCCACTGACATCCAGCATGGTCTTCATGCTGTTTTTCTTGTTGGCAAAGGGCGTGACCTCATGGGTGCGGAGCGAGAACTGCTGGAGAAGATAGCTGTTGTTCAGAAGAAGGGTGTCATTGGAGCAGAGGACCTGCTCATAGGTCATCCGCTTGGCACCCAGAGAGACCGTTTCAAGGCTCTCCCCGCTGCCATCGAAGTGATAGAGGGTCTCGTCCTCAAAATCTCCGACCACCCTCGTCAGGAAGAAGTCATCCCTTGCGGGAGAGGCGGCCAGGGGCATGAAGCCGTTACTGTCCTTACCGACAAACCGATGGCACCGCGCCTGCCCAACAGCGGCATCCCGATTCTGATAGACAAATCCTTTCCGCATCTGGCCCATCATGGCGCTGGCAGCCTTGCTCCTGACCTGGAAAGCGGAGTCGCACAGGATCTCCTTGACCTTCCCGCCATTCAAGCAGGTTCGGATGGTATGGCCGTCAATTTCAATCCGCCACTGCTTATTTGTAGTGGGGTTGAGGAAGGTTTTTTCAATCATGGCTTTGACTCCTCCCTTTGAATCAGGATGGTTTTTCCCTCGGCGTTGATGTCATAAAGGTCATCCAAATGGATATGGAAGCCATCCACACGAGCGGTTTCCGCCATCCCCAGAGCGGCTTTCGCCAACAGGAGCAGCCCCGCCCGGTTTCCCGTTAACTCCAATTCATTTCCATCGGCATGGGTGGTAAAGGAGAGGTAGGCTTCCGGTTCCACTGGGAGGATAGGCAGTAGTTCGTCATTCAGTTGAATGGTCAGTGTTCTGGTTTTCATCACTTACCGAAATACCTCCCATCAATCCCACCAGAAATACCAGACGGTGGACTGCCACAGGACATCTGCCAAGGAGCCAATGCTTCCATCCTCATTCTGATCCAGATCTGGGCAGAAGCCATATTGCTCCACAGCCACCTCCATAGCTCTTTCCTTGGAGATCGGAGTTGGAAGTTCAAACTCCAATTCATCGTGGCTCATGGCGGCAGGGATGGCACCATGCTGCTGGAACCAGTATTTGGCCGCAGCCATCAGCTCCGGTGTGTCGGGGCAGTCATTCCAGTTTCCGAAGGGCAGGTAGGCGAAGATCTCCCAAGGATTCTTCACCGGGATCTTGGCCAGAATGAGCGGATAGGTCATCTCAGTATCATCATCCCAGTAGCTGGAGAAGCGGTCATTAGGTTCTCCGCCCTCCATCTCGCCCAAGACTTCCTCATCCCAGTCCATATCGTCATCTTCGGCTTCTTCCTTGCGCTGGCCGGTCAATTCCTCCAAAACCGTCTTTCCGTCCTTGACGGGGGTAGAGAGCATCTTCTTCCGGTACTCCGTTACAGCTTTGAGGTCAAATTCGTAAATGTCTACATCATTCTTCGGGTCGGCGTTCATTACCAGACATTCCAACAGCGTTTCATCATCCGCCTGGATAAGCACGGGAACAAAGCCCTCCCGTACCCCCAGCCGCTGGGCGTAGCTGTATGCCGACATGATGGGGTCATCATCTGCCATGGATGGGAAATAGGTACACTCGCAGTCCAAATACTCCATGATGGCCTGAGCCACCTCGGAAGGCTCCAGTGTGTCCTCGTCGAAGTCCTGTCCCTGCCAGTTAGCAAAGCGTTCTTCGATCACCTCTGCCATAGCCTGATAGTAGTCCTCGTCAAAGGGGATGAACAGGTAGGCTTCATCTTGGAACTCATCGGAGTGATACCGCTCTGGGCCGAAGAAGCAGAGGGCGTTGTCGTCAACATCGGCAGGATAGTAGGGACTGTCGCCCTCTCCATAGTAATAGCCCGCAAAGGCACGGCCTTGATGATTGAACAGCACAGAGAACAGACAGCCGTCCAGCTCATCCCGGATAAACTCCCGCAGATCCACGCTGGCAGAATCAGCCTTGACCTTTTCTACGACCTCTCCGTACTCCGCAAGGAATTCTTCACCCATCAGGTCGTGCTCCATGCACCAGCGCAGGTAGATGGCCATGTGGTTATAAGCATTGATGGGGTCAATAGGCAGTTCCTTTTCCTCGATGCTCTCGATGTGATAGGAAGCATCGTCCATCTCACCGTCAAAATCATCATTGGAAAGGGTGCCACGAGTGATAGCATCCTGGCGGGTGGGGTTTACTACAAAACTGATCCCCCTCATTTTGTTCAGCAGAGCGTCTGTATCATGTTCCAGTTTATAGTCCAACTCGTCCTCATAAAGCGGAATGACCTGATAGAAGTTGACCTCCTCGCCGCCCGGCAGGGTGCAGACCTCGCTGCCATCCTCCGTATCCTGGGGACCGATCAGGGTAGCAGTACACAGTTTGGTGTTGTCTGCAAATGGTTCCCGGTTCTCCACTGTATGACCATGTCCCAACCAACTGTCACAGTTGATGGGCAGACGGGCCAAGGATTTCAGCAGGCGGATGGGCCAGTACCACTTTTCGTCTTTCATGGACTCCTGATCCAGCTTCCAGTCCGCAGGCAGCGCGATAGCCAGCTCCGCCCGCTCCAGCTTATATTCCACCAGCTCCTCCGGCACATTCATCCGGTGAGCGCCCATACCCATGGTGACCAGGGTGCAATAGTCCCGCTCCTCAGTGGGCGGCACCATGCAGATGTCCACATGGATGTCTGGAGAAACCAGCTCGTGGAACACATTCTCGACCTTGCCGAAATACTGCTGGATGTGTCCCTCGACGGCCTCCATCTCCTCCTCGGTGTAGACCTCGGGAACACCGGCTTCTTCATCCTCGGGCATTTCGCCGTCCGGGTCATCGCCGTCATCGTCAGGGTCACCGTCCGATGACTCCCAGGAGATTTTCAGCGTCATCTGCTCCTCCGGCAGACCGACGCCAGGGCTGCGGGTGATGGTGTGCTTATCATCTGCCGCAAAACCGATAGTTTCTCCATCGTGGAGTTCCACATCGTTCTCCAGCACATAGGACACAAGGCTGGCCAAAAAGTCCCGCAGGTCGCTCGGCTTGGCATCGGTGCCCAGCACCTCCATCTCGTCTTTGCCAAACACATCCATGCCGTAGGTGTAGCCATTCATGCCATTCTCGTTTCTCCACAGACCGAACCAGATCCAGTTGAAGATGGGTAGTTCGCCGTCCTGCATCATGTCGGCAAAGCCCTCATAGAACCGGGGTTCAAACACCACGCCGCTGGTGTAGATGCCGGTGGCATATTCCTGACGGCAGCAGGCGGCGACCACCTTGGTGTAGAGCTTGCCCTTTTCCAGCAGGTTTTCCTCCTTGCCCAGCACCGCCACCATGATGTGGGCACAGTGCTCCTTGGCAACCTTGACGGCGTCCTCCCACATATAGTTGTTCTCGGCATTCAGTTCCGCTTCGCCGTTGGGGATGGGATAGGTCGCCAGGCTGACGGCGGCGACCATGTCGCCCACTTCGAACACCAGCGCGTCATCGTCCTTCTCCTCGCTGGCATCGTATTCATCCACGGCGATATCCCACTTTTCCTTCATGTCCCGGATGAACTGCTCTTTATCCCATTCTCCCTTGGACAGGAGGACAAATCCGGTGAAAACGCCTGTGTGGTCACTCTCATCCTCGGCCTCTGCCTCGGCCCGCTTTGCGATCTCTTTCTGGCACTCTTGAATCACCGCCGGGGCATCCTTGTCTTCGGGGTCCAGTTCTGCCCACCGCTGGGCGTAGGGGATAGCCTGTTCCTCCTGCCCATAGAGATACTGATAGCCGTAGGCCATCCGCATATTCCACTCCGCCTTGTCCTGGCCTTCCTCCCGGACGGACTCCAGTACCTCAATGGCGCGGCGCAGGGCCTTGTCTCCCTTATAGTTAGGAGTACCCTCGTCGTGGTCCCCGATGATGGCGTAATTCTCCAGCGCCCGCGCCATGGCGTAGGCAATGCGATAGTTCCGCCAGTCCTCCGGGATGGCGTTGAGGGCCTGGATGCAGCGGGTGTACTCGTCCTCGTCGTTCCACTGCTCCAGCTGCTGGAAGTATTCTTCTTCGTTCTGCGGGGTGTAAGGGATATAATCCATGCCCGCCAGCGTCTCGTCCAGCTCGGGGGCCTGATCCTCATCGTCCGGTTCCTCCTCGGACGGTGTTTTTAGGTTCACTGTGCCCGCCTCCCGGCGGAAGGTGTGGAAACTGGCCCAGGGGATATCGCTGTCCTCAAAGAAATTTTTGGCCATCTGGAGCGCCGTCTGGATGTCCCAGGCGATGAAATCCACATAGCCGCAGTAGAGGCCGGTGGCTCCTCCAGTGAGAGTGAGTACCTCCGGACCGTCGCCGGTGGTGAACAATTCCTCCAGCTTATCCCGGAAGTCGAAGATCTTCTGGGTTCCTTCTTTCTCCCGCAGGGTATCCAGAGGGTAGCAGAAGAAGCCCGCCACCGCGCCGTCAGCATGGAGATCGTCCATGAAGTCATTGTCGGCATTCAGGTAGCCGTTGATGAGCGGCACACAGCAGGTGGAACCGGCCATTACATCCAGCCGCCAGTCAGCGTCGGGGTCTTCATTGGGTTTCATTTCGTAGCCAAGATAGCTCTCCAGATAGGCTTCTGGATCGGTAGAGAGTTCCAGACCCCGCTCCTTCAGAGCGTCGGGAAGCTGGGACATAAGAATGGACGGCTCCGCCCTGGGTTCCTCCAGCACATCAAAGCTGTCTATGTATCTCATGTGGGGAATCTCGCCCAGCACTTGGTCGGTGAGGGTGGTGAGCATCCACCAGACCCGGCCTTCCGCCTCCCGGAGCATGGGCAGCAGCTTTTCACAGTAGGCGGAGAGGGCGAAGCTGTTTTCGCCCTGCTCCTCCAGCCAGATCTGCACATCATCCCCGGAGATGTCCCATCCATCCTCGGTACGCAGACCGATGTTCTGGAGGGGCTGACGGCCCACAAGGATGTTCCAGTGCTCCAGCACCTCCTTGGGGGCGTGTTTCTGGAAGTAGACCAGCTCAAACAGCTTGACCTTATCACCCTCCGGGGTGAGGATCAGCTCGTACTTCTCGCCGTTGAAGCCCATCTCGAAGGAGATTTCATCAAAGGCCAGATTCAGGGTTTCCTCCATTTGGGCCACGAGTTCTGCACCGCGGGTGTGATCCTTGTCGTCATCCATCATCTGGCGCAATTCTGCTTCCATCTCGGCAAAGGTTTCCCACCAGTTCTCTGTCCGATCCCGGAAGCACTCCCAGAACTGCGGCAGAGAAATACCCTGCTTGCACCGGTCGATAAACTCTTTGGTGTCATCGTCACCAGGGCGGACTTCCAATGCCTTTTCAAAATATCGCAGAGCCCGGCCCTCCTGATCCAGATAAAAGTAGGAGTAACCCATGCGGAAGTTCCAGTAATAATCGTCCTCGAAGTATTCCTCATGGGGCTTTAGCAGAGCGAGGGCCTTTTTGAGCATTTCTTTGCAAGTTGGCTTATGTGGGTCTGCCAGATTGTTATAGGCACGGGCTAACTCACTGTCCATCTCAGGGGTACGCTCCTCGGCGGGGATGGCCTCCAGCGCATCAATAATTTTATGTTGTTTGCTCTCCTCATGCCACTTCTGGCACTGCTTCAAAATGTCCATATCAGGGTCCTCCTCGTCCTCATCCGGTTTCCAGTCTTTGATCTGCTGGAACACACCGTTCTCATCCCGCTCAAAGGCGCAGGGGGCGGGGGTGTTCAGCAGAGAAATGATGTCGGGATCGTCGTTGCAAATTGTGTTCAGCTTGTAAATCCCGGCATTGTTGGGGTCGTCCATGTACGCCTCGCTCTCGTCACCGGCGGTAAAGCGCCAGCCGCTGTCCCAGCCGCCGTCCGGATTCTCCCGGTAGCAGTAGCCAACCTTGTAGCCCTCCATCGTAATGCGGTTGGTGGCGATACAGCCATCGGCGCCCTCCCAGTCGGGGAGCAGATTCTTCATGTCCTCTGCCTTTACATAGTAGTCCCGGTTGCGGCCAGCGGCCTCGTACAGCTCCTTCCGCAGCGCCTCCACATCCCGAGCCATCTCCTGGATCTCCTCGTTATCCATCATCTCGCTGAGGTCGTATTCCAGCGGGGCATGGACAAAGTCCGCCAGGGCCTTGTTCATGGCGTCATGCTCCTCTGGCGTAGCAGTGATGCGGATACGGCGGGCGGGGGTGTTGTACTCGTCCAGATCCTGAAGGTTTACACTGCCACTGACGCTGCACTCCAGCAGGATGGCGGCCAGGTCGGTGACCACATCAATGGCGAAGTGAAAGTCCATCTCCACACCATCGGAATGTGTAAACTCCAGGTACTCCACGGTTTGGCGAAAGTCCCAGTTCTGCTTGTCCAGACCGATCTTGGAGAAAATCTCGCTGAGGGGGATCTCCTCCTTTTTCTGATCCTCTAAAAATGCCACAAGGTTCAGACTGTCATCGGAACCGCCAATAAAGTTGCCCCAGTATTTTTTGATATACATTTGTCGTGCCTCCTGTTCTGAATCCAGTCGATCAATGAGCTGATTCAAGTGTTCCAACCACGCAGGAGCGATCTCACCGCTATCCTCGTTCTTCCAAAGATCCATAATCTCACGGATGCCGTCCTCGTCCGGCACCTCGTTTTTGATGTCGGTGAGCTGCCGCAGCAGGAAAGCAAGTGCTTCTTTGGATGCTGTGAAACCGGTGACTTTATCCCATATAGCTTCTTCATGATCGTAGTCCAGCTTGCCGTTATCCTTCCATTGGAAATACAGCTCCGCCAGAGCCATCGCAGTATTGTCAAAGAGAAAGTCGATTTGTGAGAAGTCAGATCCCAGCATGACTTCCTCTTTCATCAGTTCAATCATCTCGCCCAGATCCATTACCGGATGCTCCGGTACATATTCATTTTTGAGGATGTCCAGTACATCCAGCCCTTCGTCACGCTCTAATGCTTTTATACCCCATGCTCCCATGTCGGCACCTCTCTTTCTTTATTTCGTATCAAGCTTCTATTGTCAATCATGGTTCTCCACCCGGATAATGGGCCGGTAGAAGTCATAATCTCCGTTTAGTTCCTTGTCCTCCTGCACTTCCGGCTTACAGTGGGGCGAACAGGGTAGGAAACCGAGAAATGGGCCCAGCCCGCCGCAGATATTGCACCCGCCGTCACCGCCGCAGGTGGTAAGTCTATCAGCCTGCACCACTTCCCGCATATAGGGATCGTAGGCGATGGACAGGCCGAAGAAGTTGGGTTCCTCCATATCATAGGGCCGGTTCTCATCCTCATCCATGTCCTCAAACCAGCGTAGACGCATGGAGTAGTCTAACCCATCTCCCCATGGGAACAGGGTCCGACATCCGCCGCCGCACAGGTAGGCCCACTCGTCCGCTGTGGGCAGCGAAAGCCCCTGCTTTTCCAGCCCGGCAAGAAGCGCATCGTAGTCTGTGCAGTGATAGATCCAGGTATGAAATCCATCTTCTGTCCGTTCTATGCGGGCCGACTGATGCAAGGTAAGACTGCTGCTGTCACTCCAAGCAAAATCACGGAATTCCTTCAGCCAGTCAGGGTGGGCAGTCAGCCTGGGATCGTCCATCTTGACCGGCTCCCAGCACAGTTCCTCCAGCTCCCGGCCCACCAGCATGGGGCCAATGACCGCCTGCCGAACGGGAGCCATGCTTTCCCGGATCATCTCTTCCGGGTTCTGCGGTTCCATCTCCCACTCCTGGAACAGATAGTCCAATTCCTCCCGGCTCTCCTGATTCAGTCCCTCGGCAAACTGCTCCCAGCCCAGGGTGACGGTATCGCCGGGGACAAAGACGAACTCCCGACCATCTTTCTTGAAGATGCCGGTGGTGCAGCTCTGGCCCCAGTGGTCAAAGGTATGTAGACCGAGAAAGGTCATAGTATAACGAGCAGCCAGGCTTTCCATCAGCGCCTGCTTCTCGGTGGTATCCATTTGATTGAATTGGGGACGGGACAGTTTTTCGTTCATGGAAAGTCCTCCTTCGATTCGTTTTGCGTGTTCCAGCAGATAGCTCTGACCATCCTGCTTGGCCCATTCCAAGTATTGTGGAAGCTGGTCGGAATGGATGGCATCCAGTGAAATCAGAACGGCGATCCGCTGGTATTCCTGAAGTTCAGGAGAGTAACAGTTGCGCTCCCAAAACAGCGGAGCGAACTGTTCCACACAGTCAGGACGCAGAGCAGGCATCGCCAAAAGCGCCCGCCGGCTCACATATTCATTGGGGTCCTTTGCGAAATCCAGAATTATATCCCTGACTTTCTGACTACATGAGCATTCCGGCAGATAGGCGGCAAACTGCCACTTGGCCTCATTCTCATTGGAAGCTGCGGCCCTGCGGCAGAGGCACTCAAACCATTGTGGATGGGAAGTGGTCTCCTGTATAAATCCCTCCGCTTCGTTGGCCCTGGCAATTAAATAGACCATCTCATCCAGTAGGACGCTGTCTGCCGTTTCTGCATCCATTTGGGTCAACATATGGCAAAAGGCACTGTAAGTATCATTCCAGTATGGATAATCGACTTCCCATTCACCGCCGAGTTCCTCGCTGGTTTTGCCGGGATAAGTGGCTTCCTGCCATTGATGGAATTTGATTGCCTGCTTCAGCAGGCGTTCACGAATGCCCTTTGCCATGTGCTCACCTCACGATTCTCCGCACAGTTTTCCGATCTCCAATGCCTGCTCCACAAGGCTCAGGAGCAGACTGGAAAAGCTATTTGCGATCTCCTCCAAATTGGAATAGTCGCAGTTATAACCCTGGACTCTGCCGCTCTCCAAGTCAAGGAATACGATACTTCCATCACCCAAACCGCCAATAGGAAATACAGGACCATGCTCACATTCGCTCATGTAGTCCACAAAGGCATCCTGAAATGTGGGGTAGGCTTCCTCCAATTCCTTTAGTGTGAAGATCCACGGCTCAGCCAAATAGCAGCCGCCGAAGTTCAAAAGCAGCCAGCGGTACTCTGCCGGAATGGGAGCATATCTGCTTTCAAATCGTTTCACAGCATCCTCTGGTTCCGGGAAGATACCCTTTGTGAAGGGGCTTGCTTTATAAGCAGTTTGAATTTTACTGCGGTATTTTTCCAAATTCATGTCATGCATTGTGTTTCCCTCACAGAGCATCCAGATTTTCCTGTAGATCGCCCTGCATCAAGTGTTGGGCAATGGCCCGGTTCAATTCCTTATGGGGGTGATAAGCGGCCTGCTCTACATCGTGCAGGCACTCCTCCATCAGTGCCTCCGGAGAAATGCCTTCCTGTTTTCCATAAAGGTGACCGAAGGCATAGCACACTGATTTGAGAAAGCCGAAAATATAGTCGTGATTTCCACGCATACTGGGTAGGTCATTGAACGAGCCCATACCTCCGTATGCCCGAAGGTGGTGGGAAACCTCCCGCCGCTGGGTCCAGTCCTCAATATCCCGCTCCAGCCAGCCGATCCAGTTTTTGAATTCCGGGTGGTCTGTCTGTAAAATCGACCGCAGACAGATCAGAGCCTCCGTATAAATATCGGTCTGTTTCATAGGCCATCGCCCCCCAAAATACCTCCATAGAGAACACCGTTTTTCCCGAGGAACAGCATCTGGCTGCGAAGTAGGCTGCACTGCTCCACAGCGACCTTGTTTCCGTCACAGGTGGGAATAGCCTCCTGTTTTTGCCCAAGACGATCACCATGAGCAGTAAGGAAGTAGAATTTGTCCCGTTGCTGGTATCCGCCTTGAAACAGGAAGGTATTGCCGGACGGGGCAACAGAAAAAGCTCCGCTTCCTTCGATTGGCAGTTCAAACACAAAGTCCTCTTTGAAGTTCGTCCGCACCAGCCGGAATTCATCGTAATAATAAAACCACAGGTTTTCTTCTTCGTCCAGGCTGATGGCGTAGCAGTCATAGATGGAATACTTCTCATTCTTCCAGAGAGGAGTTCCATCCGATGTCCATGCAATCAGGCCGCAATCACCCAGAGGTTCATCCCAACCGTAATTACCAAATACACCTTCATCAAAGTAGCTGGTAATGATGGTGCCATCTTTTTTTACCACGCAGTCTTGAATGCCATCCCCCAGGCAGAAACGGGACAGCACAGCTCCGTCCCGGCTGACGATCCAGGCGTTCTGGTCGGGGCCGTTTTCCCGATAGGCGCATCTTGCTCCCAGCAGGAGGAAGTGTTCACCTGCAGGCCGCAAATAATGGAACTGGAACTTCAAGAGACCAAGAGGAAACAGCGTCGTTTCCAGCACCCGCTGTTCCGCCCAATCCAACTGGATTTCCACCGCGGTATAGGTGGAAGGAATGCTGAGCCAGTCCTTACCCTGTGTTTCGGAGGGCTGTTCCATGAGAAGATAGACTTTTCCATCCCTTGCCGTGAAAAAGTCTGTTACTTCTGTGCCCTCCAGATGGTTTTCCCGGCGCAGCTGGTCCAGGTCAATGATGGAGAACAACGGCAGATTTTTTGCTTTTAAGGATTTGTTCATTGGGACTCCTCCTGGTTACTTTAACGCTCCATCATAGGTGTGAGTTTCCCAGATGGACTCAAATTCTGCTTTCTCTATTACACAGGCGTGGAACTCCTCACCCCAGACATGGGCGTTCAACTCATCCACGGTGGGGATCGGTGTAATCTCGATGGCGCCGTCGTAAAGGTCAGGGATGTTGCGGGTGCGGCCATCTGCAAAGATGTCGATGGAGCGGAGGACCAGCCACTCATTTTCGGTATCCACTTCATAGAGGATGACCGCTGGCTCTCCATCCGGTGCGCCCTCCCAAAAGAGTTTGATGTACTCGATCATTCCATTTCCCTCATTTGAACCAATGCCACCCCGTCATGGTGCCGGTTACCTCATCTATCTGTACCGCAATATCATAATTGCCGCGACAGCCCAGCAAAGCTGTAGGATGGTCGTTTTCCAGAATCAAATCATAAAACTCAACCGCTATGTCTTGGAATTCCTTCGGAATCTCCAGTGCAGAGAAGAAATCCACTGATTGAGCATTTTGGAAAAATTCAATGGCCGTTTTACTGCATTTTACTATAATCCCTGTTTGAGTGGTCAACTCTTTCATGCTTTCGCAGCCTCGCTCATGTTCAGATACATCCCCATCGTTTTTTCATTGTCACAGGCCGCCCGGATCATTTTGGACAGTAGCATCAAATCGTCGATGTATTGGGAGTACACGCAGAACACATCCTCGTCGGAATCAAAGTGAAACAGATCCACGCCGCTGTTATTTTCCTCGAACTCCTGGATCACGCCCCGGACAAGCCGCTCCCAATCCGCGCTGCTGCCTGTCAGTCCCAGCCGTCGGAATTTCTCTGTCCGGAATCCGTCGCTGATCTTTAGCAGAAGGGAGATCGCATAGGGGTGGTGGGGAATGAGAAAGAATGGCGCGATCTGCTCTGGTTTTACCCAGATTTTGAAGGGCGGGCGCGGATCAGGTATCCAGGGCAAGATTTCCCATTCGTCATCCCGACGATTTCCGTATTGGCAAAAGTCTTTCATGGCTTTGCCTCCTGTTTGAGTCTCTTTCTGCATTTCTCAATGTGGGCCTGTTTGGTGGCTATGATCTCCAGCACCTTCTCTGGCTTTATCCGCAGCAGAAGCGCAATCTTCTCAACAGGCATCCCGTCCGCTGCCAGCATACAGAGAATTTCCTTCTGTGCGGAGGCTTTTCCAGCAGCAAAACCAGTATCATAGTCGTGAGACAGCAGGGCAAAGAATTGCTCCGGTGTCAGAGTGGAAATCAGTTCCTGCTCCCCGTGATAGATCCTGCTGCGGAGCATTTCCAGTTCATAAAGTTTCATTTCTGCCATGCTGTACTCCAATCGTCAAATCGGTCTATGTAATCCTCCCCATAGCCCATGCGCCAGCCAATGGAGTATCGCTCGATCTCCCGGTGGGCCAGCCAAGGGGCGGCATGATTTTCTTATCTTGTAGTGCCATATTGTTTTCCTCATTTTTCTTTCAGGCTTCGCATCCGTTTCATGATCTGCTCCTGTTTTTTCGCGGTTTTACGCTACCTGCTCAAAAATCCCGCAGCTGTTCAAACTGCTCCAGCAGGGCATCTTTCTGGAGTGCATCGCCTGGCAGGGCATCCAGGATCCCCCGCAGAGCCATGTAAATTTCATCCCGTTCCTCGGTTTCGATAAAGCCCATCTTGTTGAAGGTCTGAGTGTAGGCTGCCACCGCCTCAAGTGCCTGGGCTTGGGCGTCCTCGCCCGGCTCAGCGGCCAGCTTCATCAGCTGGGAACGGGTCTTGCGGTATTGATTGGCTGCCTTTTTCGCAGCGGCGGCAGGGATATGCTCCGCACCGTCCCAGCCCCGGAAGGGATTGTCCAGGTTTTGCGCCAGCCACTCCGGTTTCCGGGCCTTAGTGATCCGCAGATCCATTCCCGGCTTGCTTTTCCAGAGCTGCTTTGCCGCTTTTGCCGCCGTCTCCGGCAGGCTGGTCATCCAGAACCAGCGAAGCTCCGGCACCTGCTCCGGGGTGGGGATGTCAGCTGCGCCGAAGCCGAACAGGTCGAAGGTGGAGAGGTTCGTCAGTTCCCGGAACCCTCCCACGGCGGAGAAGTTCCCCAGGTTTCCCGGCGCGCCCCAGAGCCGCAGTTCCTTCAGGTGGGGATGGACAGCAGCCAGCCCGGTCAGATCAAAGTCCTTCAGCTCGATGCCATGCAGCCCCCGTAAGTTCGGCAGTTCCGTGTGCGGGCAGTATTCCCCGATAAATTGGAGGGTCAAGCCGCTGCCATCTTCGGGGGCATGGATGGTACAGGCGTCCGGCCCCTTGTTCTGAAACAGGAGCAGCTCCGTTCCCTCACACAGCCACAGCTCCTCCAGCCCGGTCATGTCCAGCATCAGCTTTCTGATGCTGGTGCCTCGCAGATCAAGTGTCCTCTGACCGTGGTTCAGCAGGGTCAGCTCACTGATAAAGGGATTCCCCCTCAGAAACTCCAGCAGATCCGGGTGCCACCGCTGGCAGATGAGTTCGGAGAGGCAAGGCAGCGCCTTTAGTTCCAGCGCCGAATTGAATGGCGCGTACTGATCCATCACCCGATGACTGCTGACCTTCACCGGGATACCGCCGATCTCCGTTTGCTCATCGCTCTCCATGGCCTCCTTGAAGGCCCGCCGCCGCTCCTCCGGGATGGCCTGCCACCGGATCTGGAGATACACATCATGGCCGTCACTCCAGCCTCCGTAGGAGCAGCAGGGCTGGTCGGTGAAGGGCGGCAGAGTCCCCACCAGCGTGTACTGGGGCGGGACCTCCACCGGCACCCGCAGCAGATGAAGGTCACGGGACCAGTACATGAAGTCCTTGTAGAGCGGGCGGAGCTGGGGCAGTTCCTCCGCCGTCAGAGGGGCGTCACCCACCCAGTCCAGGGAGAGGACCACCGCCCAGGGCTGCTTGCTCACCGAGTCCGGCGGCGCAATATAGGCCACCTGGCAGGCGGTGTAGCGTTTCAGATATTGGTTGTAGACTGTATAGACCTCTCCGGCGGTGGCTTTCATGGCACCACGCTCCTCTCATCAGTTCTTTTCCAGATAGAATCCCCATATGCAGTTGGAGAATTCTCCAGCGGCAAAGCGGTGGATCTGCCCGTCAATCTCCACCTGCCAGACCTCGAAGGTATGGTCTTGGTGATAGATCGGGTCTTTGACTTTTACTCGCTTGCCGGTGGTTTGCCAGTCGTAGTCAAAGATGTTCACACCGAACAATTTGCATTGACCGTCCGGACCAAAGGTTTTATATTCCAAAGCCATGTGATGCCTCACAATTCCGAGCGCTGCCAGCCGTTCAGCCGCTCCTGCACCGCGTCGATCATCCAGCCCTCGCCCACACGCTTCATGAGGAAGCGGCGGTCAAAGCCGGTATTTTTCTCTCTGGTGTAGATGCAGAGCTTGTTCTTGGTGATCTGCTCCGCGTCAAGGAATTCTTCCCCTTTGTAGGTACCCTGGGCACTGTATGAGAGGCCCAGAGGCCGGTAGCCCGGGCGGGGCTTTTCGCTCACATACTTTTCCCAGATTGCCAGCAGGCGGGGCACAGCCTGGGCATCTTCAAATCCAGCCTGCTCCATATACTGCTCCCACTCCGTCATCTCAGCAAAGAAAGCGGACAGCACCCTGCGGCATTCTTCCACCGCCTGCTTATCCAGCTGGACGGGATTTTTGGCCTTTTCCCGCTGGAGCTGGGAGAAGTGTTCCATCTGCTCCTTGGTGAATTGCATATGGGCCACCGGCTCGATGCGGTTGTTGCCAGCGATGGCCAGCAGGCCCTCATAGGTAACGGCGGTATGGTCGATCTGGATGTGGGAGAGCTTGGGGATGGAGGCCGCCTGGAGCAGACCGGCATCATCCAGCCCGGTGCGGTTGAGGGTGAGAAGGTCCAGCTTGCAGCCTTGCAAGGCGGGCAGGCCGCTGCCGTGGATGGCGGCGTTGCCGTCCAACAAAAGATAGCGCAGTTTGGGCATAGCGGAGAAAACAGGGAAACAGGCGTCGGTGAGGGCGCCGTCCTCCACGCCGAAATTGACCATGCTTTTGTGACCAGCAAAGGGGGCAAGCAGTTCATCGGTCACAGGACAGCCTTTTACATGAAAGCCAACCAGGGTGTACCTGGCCAGCCGCTCCATGATCTCTGCGGTCAGCTCCGGGGTCTCAAATTTCTTTTCCCTATCCAGGGTCAGGACGCCGTTTTCCCAGTCCGCCGTCCGCGCCCGTTTTGGCCATTCCATTACTGTTTTCCTCCTTACGCCTGCTCCTTGTAGCTGGCTTCAATGTCAATGAAGCGCACATACACGGCGCAGACTTCGCCCTTTGCATCATAGCCGAAGTAGACGGGATAGTAACCGTCACCCCAGCCAGAGGAGAAGATGGGCAGGTTGCAGTCCGTGTCCGGCACGGTCCAGTTGAGCCAGTCGCCGCAGTCCCCCTGATATTTGGGGTGGGCTTGGGCGTTTTCCTCCAGTAAGTCGCAGAACAGGTCGTTGTAGGGGTCGATGTCCGGGTCCTCCTCCAGCCGCTTGGCCCAGTATGTTTTGAAAGCCGCCTGGGTCTGGATGTCTGCAATACACCCCATTCCGGCATCTACGCCGAAACCGAAGTAGTCATCATCTCCCAGTGCCGCGTCCAGATTCTCGTTGCCCACCATGCCCAGTTCATAGCGGACAGGCTTTTCCCGGCTGACCTCCACCTTGACGCAGGCGTAGCGGTCGCCGTATTTTTCACTGGGCACCACGCAGATCTTTACCGGGTAAGTCCCGGCGGGGATCGTTTGAAGGAACGGCAGAGTGTCCTCCAGCTCCACCAGCGGATCACAGGCGAAGATTTGCCCGGTGGGGAAATGGACGGTGCCGATGTCCAGCACATCCACCGCCATATTCCCAATCACTTTTTCTGTAAAATGGGCCTCCAAGTCAACTTTGCAGGTCAGTTTATCCTTGATGGATTCGTATTTGTTCAGCCATTCGGTCGTAGGCATATCAGTTTCCTCCTGTTGATTCTGCTTCTTGATGTACACACTCTTTGAGCCGTCCCAGTAGCAGTTCACACACCGGCCATCCTGAAAATGATGGTCACAATTCGGGTAGCCGTAGAGAATATGGGCACATTCCGGGCACAGCCCCATCATCTGTGAGGAGCCTTTGAAAAACAGGCTGCCGCACTCATCACAAAGGGCCAGTTCTTTTTCTGCCATAGGGCTCACCAGTCCCGTTCCCGGATGGCCTCCTCAGTGTCAATGGGGATGCCAAACCACTCCAGAATGTAGGCCACGGTTGCCGCAATACATTCCCGCGCCACCGTTTCGATCTCGCTGTCGTTCTCGTCAAATTCCTCCTGAAGATCGTTGATGCCGCAGACCGCCTCGTCCAGCGTTTCCTGCACCGCATCGGTGTCGGTTTCGCCGCTCTCCAACAGGTCGATGACCTTCTGAAGCTCGTCCTTTACCTTGTTCACCAGAAAAGCAGGATAGTAATCGTCCTGATACATTTCGTCCAGCAGTTTGTAATTGGGGTCAAATGCTTTCATCGTGATTTCTCCTTTCTCATTCAAACATCAAACCGTATGATTCAGTCAGGCTTCCATCGTCCTCGTGAAATATACACTGGTACACAGGCTCACGCTGGGTTGCTTTGCGGAACCGCTCCAGAACCGGAGCCAGCGGCTCACCGGTAGGGATGCCGAGGGCATCAGACACCCGCCGTAAGCTGTCCACATCCATATCTTCCAAGTTACAGTTGCGCTGTCTCTGCCCATACTCCTCCAGTGTTTTGGAATCCACATACTGCTTTGCGTCACAGCAGTCGTGCCAGCAGATACAGCTCACAAGCAGGGAAAAGAGATCATCCATGCTCTCAGCCAGACGGCCAGCCTCCCCTTCGCTGCTGTAATATCCAATGGAACCATCTTCCAACAGGTGGTATTCTCCGCCGGAGCCATCTCTGGCAAAGGCCATGCCGGGCATTGAAAAGGTGCATCGGCCTTCCGCGTCATCCCGCGGGGACAACTCATCCAGCAGGAAGAAGTCAAACAGCGAATCAAATTCATCCGCCAAATCAGGGTTTTCGTGCAATATCTTCAAATAGTCCATAGCCGTTTTCCTCCGTTTACGGTTCTTGGGTCATTTCGTGCAGCCGTTCCAGCCACAGCGTTTCTTCGATCATCTCATCATTCTGGTAAAAATGGTCTTTGTCGCGGGCCAGATGATCAGCAAGTGGAGCCGCGTCCAGCGGGGTACATACCACAAAACTGTCCCGATCCGCCCCCTTGATCTCCCGGTTGAGGTAGTACACCCGCCTGGCATCGCGGGAATACCAGTGCCCAAGCAGTTCCCAGGAAGTCAGCTCTGCTTTGGGAAGCTGTTTGCCGTAGGCATATATCCGCTTCTCATCTCTGGCAAAATAGGTATCGCCCAAGGAGCGGAAAGAGGACACCTCCGCGCCCTTGATGACCTTCACCTTGCCGTCTCCGTTGTGGAAGTAGACCTGCCGGCTGTCCTTTGCATATCCCTGGGGCGCACCCGAATCGTTCTGGCCGTTGTCCAACACCTGGAAAGCTGCCAGCTCTGCATCTGAGACTCTCCCGCTGGTGGTGTAGACGGCTGTTTTGTCCATCGCGTAGGCATAGTTTAACACCCGAAACGATGCCGGGTCTGCTCCACGCAGGCGAATCCCGCCGAGAAAGCAGGCCGCAGAGGATTTGCCCCAGTAATGCCAGCAGCAGAAGTCTTTGGGCGCAACCTCCTTCAACAAGCCGTTTTCATATAGGCCAGAGAAATAGACGGCTCCATCCCGAAGGAAAAATTCGTTGTCCACCGGCTCTGTGTTGGTGATTGGTTGCAGCGTTTCTTCCTGCTCGGCTGTGATGCTCAACTCGATATCATCGTCGCTGTAAATCAAGCAGAGCCCATGAGGAGCCTTTCTATCGAAATGCAGTTCAATGTCATGGTATTTGAGGATCAAAGGTTTCCCGTCGCTTCTCATGGTGGAAACGGCATCGGGATTCCCGAAGATTTCTATGACCTCATCCTGCGATATTCCGAATTTCAGCGGTGAAATGTCCCGAGGATTCTGCAATATTTGATTGCGCCAAATAGTAAAGTCCTGTTTCATGGTTTTCCGTCCAGTGCCCCAACGGTTTTCATAGCGGCGGAATCAAATTTGCACTGCCGCAGTTCCCGTTCAATCAGGGCAAACACATCGGGGAAGCACTCGATCTCGTCCTGATACTCATATTTCGCATACAGTTTCCCGTACTCCGAGATCCAGACCTCTGCCGGGTAGTAATAGCCGATGTGACCGATGGGCTGACACTTCTGACCGGCAGCCTGTTCGATTTCCGCCAGCTCACAGCCGGACATATCCCGGAAATAGGCTTCTTCCAAATGGTTTTTGATCCCGTTGACCAGGTAAGGGAACAAAGCAAACTCAAAGTCCGCCGCCCAGTTCAGCTTTTTCTGCGCCAGGTACCACTCGCAGCACAGGCCGAAATATTTGCGATAAAACCGCTGGGTGGTCTTCATCATCGGGACGCCATGATCGGCGTAATACTTCTCCGCAATGGAGATGTCCACTTTTCGCCCTTCCTGCCATCCGGCGTACTCCATCAGCTGCTTGACCTTGCTTTTGAGATCGCCGGAAATGGGGATGCGTTCTTTCGTCACGGTGGTCACCTCCATTATTTCTCAAGTGGATAATACCAATCCTCCGGGCCATTGTAACTGACCTCAAATGCTTCTGTATCAACATTCAGTTCTGATTTGGCTGTTCGATAAGCTACAGCGGCGACCTGTTTCAGAATGGGGGTAGCCTCCTCCCAGTAGACGCATGATGCTTCATCTTCCAACTCAGAATCTTCGTCTTCCTGTTCCTCCTCAAAATTCAAAGAAAAGGATTCATTTTGAATCTCTGCGTAGAATGGAAGTTCAAAGTCCGCAGGATTGGTAATCCGGATCTCTCCAGTGGGAGCATACATCTCGGCCATACTCAGATTGCCGGCCTGAAGATATTTCTGGTATTGCTCTGCTTCGTTCTTGAGATACCGTTCCGAGGAGGCCCGGCTGTCAAAGTGGACGGCGCTTACCCCAGAGGCAAAGTCCGTTGTCAGGCTTATAGTGAACACCGTGTAATCCGGATGCTCCGCTTTCAGCTTTTTGATGGCGGTATTCACAAGGGACAGCATTTCTTCCTGGTAAAGGGCCGCGTTAAAATTCGTGTCCATGATTGTGTTCTCCCATCCTTCTGTCAAAGTTCATTCGGATACCCGATCTTATCCAGGCCCGCCTTGATTTCTTCCCATTCATTGCGCTTAGGGTTCAACGCAATGACCAGTTCTTTTGTCACCGGAACCCCATCAGCAAGCTGGCGCACAGTCTCCAAAGGCAGGTCTGCTGGGTAAAACCACTTTCCATACTCCACATAGGTCTGTGGATCGCCATCGATCAGGGGAAGCAGGTCTTTGGATGCGTCCTCGCCGTCCATGGGATTGCAGTACCAGGTGATGCCGTCTTCCGTCCAGACGCAGAAGGTACTTTTCATCTTTTTGACTTCACGGCTGCCCATGAGCTTTTGCAACGCAGGGGGCATCCCATCCGTCAGGTCTTCTATTCGGGGAAGTTTTTTCTCCCAGTCGTAGAGTTCGGAATCCACACCGTTGATTACACAGCCTTCCGGCGCAAACATGACGATCATGCTCTGGTCACTGCCATCAGTGGCAAAGAATGCCTCTTTGCCTTTTCGCCATGCGGGGTTGTATGTATAGTGGCGGATGAAGCTCCATTCCTCCTCCACCATGATGATGTCCAGAGCTGCCAGCCCTTTGCAGAAGTTTTTCAGGCGCTCCGCATTGGGAAGGCCAGATAAATCTTTTGTGGAAATCATGTGGTTATCCTCCTGTCTTTCCTCACCACAGCCGGTCGATCTTGGTATATATCTTACTGGGTTCTCTGTCCGTAAAACTGGTCAATGAGTCAGTGAGTTCTGTAAGCGGCATCACATTCAAAATATCCAGTGCATAATACCAGATCCCGGTGTCCCAGTCCCGGAACCGCCCATTGCAGACAGCTCGACCATAATCACCAGGAATCAAATCCAGTGCTAACTCATTGAGGGGCTGTTTTTGCCCTGTCTTATCGTAGGTATATCGCTCCGGCATCGCACCAATATGCCAATCATAGCGGTAATGCACCTGGATTCCAGACTCCTGCTGAATCAGTTCAAAAGGGTGAAGCCGCATTGTGCCATTAGGCTTCCATTCCATCAGCCTGCGACAGTCCCGATCAATCCGAAATCCATCGGGCCTCTGTACGATAGATGCAAAGTGAGTAGGCAGGCCAAAGGAATAGTAAGAGAAGAAGTCTTTCGGCAGCCGCATCGCTCTGGGATACTGGTTCCGTTGTGCGGCGGCGTTTCCGCCCCGACAGTCTTTATACCATTGCAGGCGGATCTGCTGAACCAGAAGTGTGGGCAGATATTTTTCTCTTTTTCGTTCCTCAGCTTTCATGAGTAATACAGAAAATCTCCTGGTTCAAATCAAAGTAGATCACCATCAGCTCGTCGGTGATCTCCGGGTTGAAGGACAGATCCATAATGAAAACTTGCTGATCCATCTCGTCATCCACCAGGCTGCCAAACCGCTTGAGCCGCAAAAAGTCCACCATCTCAGTAAAGGACAGCTTGGATGGGTCGGTTCCCGGAAAAAGATCAGCCGCAATATCCGGGCCTACATCGTCCCGGTGGAACTCCATGAAAAATGTCACAACGCTATGGTAGCGGCTGTCCTCGTCCGCCAGCGCCGCTTTGATGGCGGCTTTGGCCTTCTCCGCCAATTTCTCCGCCTCATCCAGCATTTCTCCCACCGCATCCATGGCGGTAGGATCAGCTGTCAGTTCTTTCTCTACATCGAAGAGAAAGGGCAGTCCCGATTCATCGGGAAAGGTGAAGATTTCCTCGCCAGGGGTATATGTAAAATCAATGCGTTTACAATTCAGTTTCATAGATACACCTCCTCATTGGTTTTCCAGATGGGGTAATGGGATTGGTGAATAGACCACTGTATCTCCGTCATTATCCATCTTGAGAATGATAGCAAATTCCGCTGTATTGCTGTCCTGTCCCTTTGGGAGAGGAAAGATCATTGGGGGGCAACGCAGGGCAGCATGGTTCGTGGTATTATTCCAATCTTCCATGGCAGCAGATAAAATGACATCAATGTGTGCCAATACCTTCTCAATGGAACCCGCTGAGATGTTGTAAAAAGTGGGGTTTTTATGATACTGCTCTGTGATGAAGTTTTTATAGGTTTGCACTGGCATAAAGCAAAATTCCCAATCAAGGGGATACAACCCAAGCCAATACTCATACAGTTTCATAGGCGTATCCTTACCCCTCAATGTTGGTAGCTTTGAGGCCCTTTTTCAAGGAACCGTAGACCGTTACCGCATGGTCGGTGAACATCTCGTCGCAGTCAAACCAGGCGGTGAAGCTGCCGCCGGAGGTGACGGACAGGCTCGTCATGCTGATCCGCCGGGCCAGTTCTTCCTCTGTGATGGGGTCTGTTTCCGGATCGCGGGGGTTTTCCTCATCCTGGGAAAGCCAGTTGTTAGCCAGCTCGGTCAGGTTCTTTGCCGCAAGCTCCCGCATGGCTTTGTCCCAGGTTTCACAGTCGGCCAGCAGCTTCTTGGCGGCACTGCGGGCGCGGGTCCAGGAGGGCTTGCTTTCAGCATTGACCTCCAGAGAAAGGAGCACATCCTTTCCGCACCACTGGATTTCGCCCTCGAAGGTATCATAGTCCTTGTCCAGCTTCAGCTCACCCAGCACCTGGTCCTGGATCACCACCGGCTTGTGGTACTCGTCCAGAACGGCTTGAAGTTCCGGACAGTCCTCGTGGGCCTTGACCACCTGGGAGATACACCAGGGCCATGCCACCAGATCTTTTGCCCATTCCTCTTTCATCCGGCGGATCTTCAGGCGGCAGATCTGCTCGTTTTGAAAGCGTTCCCAGCCCTTTTCGCTGTTACGCTCCTCATCGGTGACCGGCCACTCCAGCCGCTCCTCTTTGGTGCTGACCTTGCCGGTGTCACAAAATACCACGCCCAGCGTCACAACGGTCATTTCCCAAAAGTTTCCTTTCCAGTTATATCCGCCTCCAATGCAGCGATTGATCAGAGCGACCACTTCCTGCTCCTCGGGCTCGTACATCTCATAAAATTCTTCAAACATAGATCATTCTCCTTATCCCGCCGTTTGATTGCGGTATTCCTTCTCCAGTTGGGTGTACCACCGTTTCAGCATGGTTTCCAGACTGGTCTTTCCGTTGCGATCTGTAAAAACAAGAAACTTCTGCATCAGTCTGGGGAATAGATATTTGCCCGCTTTTGTCAGATCCTGATTGAGATAGACCATCCGAAGGATACGGCCCTGCCGATCCAGAGGGTTCTTTTTCAGCAGTTCCTTTTCAAAGCAGAAGCGCAGAAACACCACATTCTCGTCGTAGAAGTCCTCCACCACAGCCGCGCCAATGCTGGTGTATGTGATGTCGTACACCAACCGGCTCCAGTCAAATTTCTCGGCATAGAGTAGTTTCAGCGCCTTTGACCAGTGTTCCTCCGGGATCACCAGCATCCTGTGCTGGGCGGTACTGGAGTAGCCACGGTAGACGGGTTCCGGGTGTCCCAGCAGTTCGCTCACACTGTCGGCATAGACGAAGCACAACTCCTCGTCGAACAGGCCGCCGATAAAGTTACCATTGCAGTACAGCATATAGTTTTTGGACTTGGCCGGAGAGTAAGAGAGGTTGTATTCCTGGGAGTCCAGGATTTTATGTACTTTGTTCAAAAAATCTATTGATGTCATCGGTTTGCTCCTTATTCCTCAAACTCGCCCTCGATCATTCCGTTCAAATACCGGCCAGGGTCTGCGATGAAGTCGTCCCATTTGGCCAGAGGGTGGAACTCCTCGTGTTCGATATCCAGATACCACAGCTTTTTGTCCCTGGGGCTCCACAGCAGCAGGTAGTCACTGTAATTGTCCATGGCCGCCATGAGGGAGAGCAGCTTTTTTCGTTTCCAGGTCATCTCCTGCACATCCATGAAGGAGTAGAGCTCCGCCCACTTCACCCATTCCTGCTCCGGAAACTCCAGCCGAAGGGGGCCGGTTTTCAGATACTCCACCAGCTTGGCGGGCAGCTTATAGGGCATGAGCTGCCGGGCTTTTTCCTGTTCGTTGTGCCAGTCCTCCGGCTCCAGGGCTTTTAAGTAGTCGGCCAGCTCCTGATTTTTGTTCTGCACTGCCACGGTGTAAGGCCGGTCGCCGTATTTGTCAGCAATGGTGATGTCGGCTCCTTGCTCAATGAGCCAGCGAACCATAGGGAAATTGTTGGAGCGGGCGGCCTCGGTGACTGGGGTGGAGGCGTAAGGGAACATCATGTCCGGCTTGTGGTAATTGATATCCGCCCCTTTTTCCAGCAGCAGTTTGGCAAGCTCGGCCTGTCCATCGGACACAGCGGCCCGGAATGCCTCGCCGCCAAACTTGTCCACGGTGATCCCGGCTTGCTCCAGCACCGGGATATTCTCCGCTCGCTGTCCCCAGCGCACTTCCTGGAAGGCCCGCTCTTTCTGCTTCGGGCTGAGTTTTGCGGCCTGTCCAGCAAAGAGCGCCACCACCACCGGCCCACAACAGCGGGCAGCGGTGAGCAGCAGGGGTTGTTCCTCTGCCAGACCGGGATCAGCTCCATGCTCCAGCAGGAAGTGGATCATGGGCACATCGTTCCGAAAAACCGCGATCTCCAGCGGCATCAGTTTGATGTATTCGCTGAGCTGGATGGGAACATCTAAATCCAGACCGCCTTGGAGCAGCGCTTCCAGCTTGGGAGTGTCATGGTCGCAGATGGCAGCAGCCGTTTCTGGGAGAGTCTCCCAGCGGCCAATATATGCAATTTGGTACATAAGACACCTACTTTCGTTGTTGTTTCACTTGATAGGGAACGGTCCGGCCCAGCACCCGGCCCTTGCCAACGGCATTGGCTCCCTCATAGATTAAGAACTCCGCATTGTTTTCCAGCGGAGCGTAGTCAATGGTATCTGGATAGAGGGGTTGGGCATTCCCCAAAGCCGGTTCATCAAATGCACACTCGTCTCCGTCCAGAAAGCATACCCCCAGATATTCCGTGGTTCCTTTGACGACAAAATGGGGACAATATTTTCCACTCATCAGACTGGGGGGAGTCTTTCGCTTGCCGCTCCAGAAGATGACCTCCACATAGAGCACCGCCCGGTTTTCATCTGTCCCGATCATGCCAGTCGCTCCATTCCTGCTTAATCGCCAAACCGCTCGGCGGCATCCTGGTAAACGGTGATGCTTTTGGCCACCTTCTTTTTCTGGCTTCGGATGCGGAAGTAGTCCCGTAGAATGCGCTTCAGTTCCGGGTTTTCCACCTTGCGGGGCAGCAGGCTGATGAACATTTCGTCGTAGCTTTCGTACAGAACACCACTCCGGTTGTAACTTTGCCAAGTCACCGTAGGCTTTCGACCTTCAGGGTCTTTGGCCAGATCAAAAAGCCACCGCTCATCCAGCTCCACATAGCGTTCAAACATAAAGGTCGTGTCATAGGACCCGTAGCGGTCATGGCCCCAAAAGATGAACGCAGTCATTCCATCAGGCCCCAGGCGTTCATAGGTCCAGTCCTCCGGATAACAGCGGTAATCCAGCATCCCCAGAGCATTGAACAGGTAGATTTCTTTGGGAGTGCCCAGCAGGAGCGAATAGGTTTCATACACCTGTTCCTTGGGCTGGGTGATAATTGCTTTCATAAAGACTGGAATCAGCCAACTGCCGCCATAGCGTTCATATAGTTCATCGGCCAGTGCTTGTAGTCGTGTATCCGGGTTTCGAATCAAGGAGGCGGTCAGAATCAAAGCCGGAATCTTCTCCATTTCCTTTGGCTTTACTTTATAGAGCCCCAGTCCTTGGGAAATGTGCCATGTAGTGCATTTGTCACCATCATAAAAGGGGGTGTGCTTGAGATGGCCGATCCGTTCCGCATTTTCCGCCAGAAAACGGTACACCTCCAACATCTTGGGGGAGGCTTTGCCCAGCATCAAATGAAAACAGAAATTCATCTGTTCCACCTGTCCCTCTTCCAGCGGTTTTGTATCCGCCTCATCCAACAGCAGGGAGAGGGTTTTCAGGATGACTGGGGCAATCTGCTCCGATACACAATCCGAGCAGGCATCCGACATAATATGGCTGCCCATCCATTTGCCCTTGACCAGCTTGGCCCACAGTGGGGCAGCAGGGGCATACTCCAGCTGCGCCAAAGCCTTCTGAGCAGCCGTTTTGCACTTACCCTTTTCTGTATTCACAAGTTGGAACAGCAGTTCGCCGTTTGCTTCATCCTTGCCCAGCTCCAAAATGGCCTGTTCTCTCTTTACGCCCTTGGGAGGCAGTTGTTCTAAAATCATCAGAGTATTCATAGTGTCTCGTCCTCCTTCATAAGTTGTCCCTGCACCTCTTTGGGCAGGTCATTCCACAAAATATCGTATGTAAAATCCCGAATCTCCGGGTAACACTCCCGTGCGGTCTTTTCCGCAATATCTCTATTCAGGTAGTGCATCTCTTGGTGGAAAAACCAGTTGAGTTTTTCCATCAGCCGATAGAGTCGGATCTGTTCTTCTTGAGTCATGGCTTTGATCCTCCTACTTCAATTTCAGCACAAATCCCCAGATACTCACTACAATCAGAAGAACGCCCAGCAGGAAGAAAACCACACGCCGGTATCCTCTGCTGTGGCGGTGGGCATCCCGCGTACCAGTGGGGTCGCAGAGCCAGTTCCAGTTGCGGACCGCTCCAATCAAAATCACGGCCCCGATGACCACTGAGGCAATGTACCAATGCTCCTGTAAAAAAGCTGTGATCTGCTCGCTGTTCATTTAGGTTTCCTCCTCGCCTTCGTCGTCGCGTATCACCTCATACCACGCTCCGTCTTCTCCGCGCATCTGCATGGTACCATAGGGCAGGTTCAGGAGCGGGATAATGTCTGGATCGATGCGGCAGATGTCCCGGATATCATAGAAGCCGCAGTGCGACTCGTAGTATTCATCACCTTCGCCGTACACATCGCCCTCATCCCCGGAGTAGAAGGCCCAACCGCTCTCCCAGCCCATATCCTCGCGCTCGGGGAACAGCCGGTCCATAATCTGCACCTTGCACCCATCCTGGGCGACGCGGTCGGAAGCGTAGCAAAACAGAGGGCCGTCCCAGTCGGGAATGACAGCCGGTTTCCCTTCCGCTGCCCGCGCCACCCGCTTCTCGGGGTCATCTGCAAATTCCGCTTCCAGATACTGTTGATACCGCTCATCCAGCAACTGCTCCACACGCTGACGGCTTTTTTCAGTGTATGGTAGAAGCAGGTAGGCCGCATCTTTTTCCGCAATACTGTTCCAGACACGGTCTTTGGACTCGGCCAAGACGATATTCCGGCAGTCCCGGCGGTAAATATAGGGATTGGAGCGGTTGTCCTGAGCGTACCACTGAGCAAAGCCAGAGCCTCTCCGGTCAAAGAACTGAGTGGACAATTTCCCATCCAGCTTGTTCAGGATGAACGCCCGCAGGTCCGGCCCCTTTCCGGCCCAAACCGCCTCCACCACCTCCCGATGCCGGGAGAGGAATGGGTTACTCATTTGGCCTCGTTTCATAGCCCAGCCCAGGAAGAAGGCCATCCGATTGTAGGCATCCAATTCATCTACTGGCAGGTGAAGCGCCCGGATTTTCTTGATCTGCTCTGCGGCGTTGTCCATCTCCGCCGGGTCGTAACTGATTTTCTCCCGGTCTGTGACCACATTGAGCCGGTGCGGATTGATGACCTCCAAGCTCTCGTCCGGGCAGAGGTCCAGCAGGGCGTCCGAGCCGTGCTCCAACTTGTATTGGATCTCCTCCCGATAGAGGGGAATCACCTGATAGAAGTTGACTTCGTCCCCGTCCGGCAGGCGGCAGAAAAAGGAGTCCGTCCCAAACACACCAGGACAGAGTAGGATCTCACCACGCAGCTCCGTGTTCTCCGCGAAGGGGATGCCATCCTCACCCTCATCCAGTGTAGTCCTGGATTCCAGCCCTACCTCCGGGTCCTCCATGGCGAAGTGGGCGGTGGCCAGCATCATCCGGATGGGCCAGCTCCACCGCTCCTCCCGACAGTCCGCCTTTGTCAGCTTCCAGTCTCGGGGCAGATTGATGAGCAGCTCCGCCCGTTCCAGTTTTTCCTCCCAACGCTCCTCCGGGAAACCCATCCTATGCCGGCTCAGGCCGACAGTGACCAGAGTGTAGTAGTCATGCTCCGGCCGGGGCGGGATGATGGCGATCTCCAGCGGGTGATCTGGGTCGCTGTCGTCCGTGAGGAGCTGGGTATAGACACCGAACTGCTGGTCGATATGTACTTTCACATGGCCGAGGATGTCATCATCGGCAGGGGGAATGGTCTCCTGCCGGATGATCTTCTCCCGCTCGTTCCAATCCAGTTCCAAGGAATTTTCCTCCTCCAGATACTCCTCGCAGTCTCGCACCAGCTTTTGGGCGTCTATGTCATCCGGGGCCAAGGACAGCCAGCGTTTTGCGTATTCATAAGCGGTGGCTGTGGAGCCGTATGCCATCAGGCAGGAGTAGCCCATCCGAGCATTCCAGTAGGGATCGTTCTCACCCTGGGTGCGGACGGACTCCAGCAGATCAATGGCGTGCCGGAGAAGATCTCCATCCACTTCAGCGTTCTCGCCAAGAGCACCGCGGTCACTCAGCACCGCCAGATTGCTGTAGGCTCGGCCCAATTTTAGCGTCAGCAGATAATCCCGCTCCCGTTCTGGGATGGCTTCGATAGCCTCAATGCATCGGGCAAACTCGTCCGCATCATTCCACTTCTCAATCTGCTCCAGCAGCTCTGCTCTTTCTGCCTGATTCATCGTTTCACCGCCTTTTCTGTTTCATCCTTTGCCTTTTTTGAAGTGTCCGCTGCCTCGCCAGGTGTTGACTACGCAGGTGAATATCTGACCGCAGTGCTTGCACCTAATCATGTGAGCCATAATTTCGTCTGCCCATCCATCCTCAGTCTTTACCTTCTCCAGCGGACAGGTGGATTCCTCTGCAATCAGTTCAAATTCGCCTTGTCCTACCAACTGCTGGATATAGGCAATACAGGCCAGGTAGTCCTTTGGGGCATCAAATTTTCTCCATATTTGAATGTTTCGGCAGTGCTCGCACATAATGGATGCCTCCTCCTGTAAACGGTTGTTGTCAGCCCTGTATATCAGCGTCAACGGGGCCTTTTTTCAGCGTTCCATCCACAGTGATCACATGGCCCCAGAACATATCGTCGTCCTCGTACCAGGCGGTAAAACGGCCGCCGGGAGATACTGTAAACTCGGTGAGCAGGATGCGCCGGGCGAACTCATCTTCGGTGATGGGGTCTTTCTCCGCTTCCCGGTCGGTCTGGTCATTGTCCGCCAGCCACTCGTTGGCCTGAGCGGTGAGCTTCTGGGCAGCCATCGCCCGCAGGGACTTGTCCCACACCTCCTGATCTGCCACCAGTTTCTTCATCACATTGGTGACACGGGTCCAGGACGCTTTCTTTTCAATCTCCACATCCAACGAGATCCGGACTTCTTTTCCCATCCACTTACAGGTCCCCTCGAATATGCTCATCTCACGATCCAGCGTGAGGGTTCCCAGCACTTCGTCCTCCAGAAGAATGGGCTTTGTGTATTCCGCCCAAATCTCCTCCAGTGCCGGACAGGGTACGCCTTCCTCCAGTACCTCAGTGACATACCACTGAGGTTCGTAGAGGGCATCACCTTTCCAGCCGCGGGCTTTGATCCGGTAGATCTGGCCCTTGGTAAACCGCTTGGAATAGTCGCCGGCATCCCGTTCCTTGTCCGTCAGCGGCCAGCTCAGGTAGCATCGACCGGAGATCACCTGTCCGGTCTGGGCATCCGCCATGGCGAGGGCATGGGTATGCGCCGCCCAGTAGGTATCCAGAAAGGTTTTGTCTGCGCTGACACCGTCCTGGATCAGTACCAGTTTTTCCTCATCTTCCGGGGCGTACAGGGCAATAAAGTCCTTGACCGTTCTCTTTTTCATGGCGTTCTCCTTACGCAAATACCTGCTGGTATTTCTCTTTCAGTTCCTTGGGCGCCGTCTTGATGACCTTGCTGCCGCCGTTTTCAGAGGCTGTGCCCCAGATGGCCCAGAGCACATCACGCCACAGGTAGGCCAGCGCCCTTTTGTCATTGCCGGATTCTTCCGGCAGGTAATATTCCAGATGCCCTTTGATCTCCATCAGAGCATCCAGGCTCTCCTCATTGGCGATCAGGGTGCGGAACTCCTTTGCGGGCTTCAGATTCTGCATGGACTGGACACCGTGGACCAACACCGGCAGGGACTGAGCAGTAAACCCGTACTTCTTAAAAAAGGTGTGAATAAACTTTTCTTGCAAAGAGGAGTGCTCGTCATCACAGCGATCCAGGTAATCGCACACCAGCCGCCACCACTTCGGCCCTTCCAGTCCCAGGGCAAACACGGCAAAGGTGCCAGGCATGGCGCAGGACTCATCAGAGAGGTTGTTGTACCACTCGTCCTCCTGCATGGCCAGCCGAGCATAATTCTCCATCCGGACATGGAGACGGGGATACCGCACCGCACAGGCAAAAAGCTGATGGACACCCTTCTTGGGCAGGCCGGGGATGGGCAGGTAGATCTTCTCCGGTCCGCGAAACTCGATGGAGTAGCTGCGGGGGAACTCCGGCTGCTCCAAAATCTCAATCAGATAGCTGAGAGCCTCCTCACAGGCCCCCTCGCCGCAGTCCCTGGCGGTAATGCGGATGGTGGCGAAAGCGTCGTTGGCCGAGGCGGTGAAATGCTCCGTCTTACGCCGCTGGATGTCCTTTGGCAATTTGCCGCTGCCAGCTGTTTTCAGCTGCTTCACCATGTCGGGACGGAGCTGGGAAACCAGGCCGAGGATGTGTTCGGTTTTAAGATACTCAAAGCTCTGTCCATACACCGTGCAGCAGACCGCCACATAGCAGGCAAAGCGCAGCAGCTCTTCATCCGCATCCTCGGGGCGCAATTCCGGCAGTACCGTGCAGGGCGGAAAGACGGTAAAGCCATCATCCCGCTCTCCCACAAGGAAGTAGCGTTCCTGTACCTGCTTTTCTATGTACTTCTCCAATGTATAGTGGATCTCCTGCCAGCCCACCAGCCGCCGCATGGCGTCGCAGAGAGAGACAGCATCCTCACAGGGAAATCCTTTCAACGGCAGCTCGGTCAGATACCGCTCCAGCAGCTGATCAGGGAGAAATGGCGTCCCGTTGTGGTTTCGCACCACGGTCGGGTAGGCGGAGTGATTTTCACGGGCGGTGCCGTTCAGCACATCCTGAATGCAGAGATCCGCCTCCGCCAGTACTTCTGGTGAAGTGTCCGGTTTATGTATCAGATAATAACGGTCATTTACACCATCGCGCTTTGGTAAGCTCATGCTTGATCACCTCTGTTTAGACAATAAAAAATCCCCGCGACACCCTGTCACTTGGACAGGCTGACGCAGGGCATGAAAAGGCCGCAAGGGAGACGCCACATCCACCAGCGGATGTGGTTTCTTCTTCAGCCAAAATCAATTTTTCATATTTGAACAGAACAGCCGTGGACTGTCCCAGTTTTTCTTCCATAGCAAGACCTCGGGTTACAAATTTCTAAATGGGTATACTTTACTATTTTATTATATCACATCATCTGTTTTCTTTGGAAGAGAGATTTGCTCCTCAGCCAAATTTGTGATGTGGATTTTTCCCTTTCTCTTTCCTGTCCCGGCATACTCCAGCAGTTCTCTGGCATTGCTGGCCGGATGCCGCACATAGGCGATGAGAAAATCGCTGCGCTCCACCATATATCGGTTTGCGCGGACGATGGCAAGCCGTTTGGGGACCGTTTCCAGATCCGGCGGATAGAACAGAGCGTCGAACGCCTCTGGCAGATCCACCTTTCTGTTGACTGGGTAATATGGGGTCATCAGCATCAGCGTAATATCCGGGTGCGCTCGCTTGGCCTGCGACAGTGCCCAGATCACCAGACGGTCGAAGTTGCCATACCGCCCCACCACAAATTCAGATACGCCATATTCCGTGATATGGCGCTCTATGGTTTCAAGCAGGGTTGGGTACACCCGATCTGGTGTCTCCCTATGCCCTATAAAGAAGCAGCTTCCCATCTGACAGCCCTCATACACAGTCGCAGTCATATTTTATTGATTGTGATTCATAATAGAACTATAAAGCCAACGCCCATTTTAATAATTATATCACTAATTATTCGTTGTGTGAAGCGAAAGTTGATGATTTAAGTGCGAACCCGCGACGCTCCCTTATATTAAAATAATAAGTAGAGATTGGAGGGAGAGGATCATGGACGATAACCGCCGCTATGAAGCGTTTGTGCGGAACCGCATCACAGAGCTGCGGGAACAGAAGGGCGTTTCTGAGCATCGGATGAGCCTGGAGCTTGGAAAGAGCGGCTCCTACATCAGAAGCATCACCAATGGAATTTCTATGCCCTCTCTCCGGGAGCTGTTCAACATCATGGAATACTTTGATTTGACGCCAACTCTTTTCTTTGCTCCTATGGACGATCCGGATTCCCTGCGTGGGATCATAGGCAAGAAGCTGCTTGCCCTGCCGGATGAAGACTTGGAGAAAGTAGCTGTTTTTCTGGACTGGATCAGAAAATAACCGCTCCTACTGGCGTTTGACATGAAAAATATGCCGCTCAGTCAGTTCCTGATAGTTTCTGACATGGGCGGTTTCTTTTTTGCGCTCTTGGGGGAAAGAACTTCCGGCTATTGAAATTTCAAGCTCTTTCCACTAAAATGGATTTCATCGTCTGTTATCAACCGTTCCGATTACAAAGCGAGGTAGGAAAAAATGAACCAAAAAGAAATCAATGAGCTGCGGCGCCGTTTTCGCCCGGAAAAAAGCGCCATCAGCCGTGTTTATGGATGCTATGTCAACAGCAGTAAAGAGATCGTTTCCGATCTGGACGAATCCCTGGGCATGATGCCGCAGGAGGAGTCCGAGAAGTATTTGAGCCTTTTGAAGAAGGGACTGTCCGGTTCCCTGGGGAAAAACCTCATTGATATCGTATTCTCCACTCAGCAGGTAGTGGACAGTGAGGAACACCGCCTGCTCACCACACTGCGGGATTCCCAGCTTAAGGACAACGAGGCCCGCCAGACCTTTTACCACAAGGTAATTGACAGTCTGGACATGGGGGACAGCAGTTACCTGTTGCTCCTGACCTGTGACAGCTACGATGTTCCCCATCGGGGCAAGGATGATTCCCTGCAAGCGGATGCCTCGGATGAGGTGTTCACCTACATCGTCTGTGTTGTGTGCCCCATCAAGGAGGGCAAGGTAGAGTTGGGATATTTTCCCGGTGACAATGAATTCCACTGTGCTGCCGGGCAAACCGTCGCTCCTCCTGAGCTGGGTTTTCTCTTCCCGGCATTCGATGACCGGGCAGCAAATATCTATAACGCTCTCTTTTACAGCAGGAAGGCCAATGAAATTCACCAGGAGTTCATTGACGCGATCTTCCATGTGGAAGCGCCGATGTCTGCCGTTGAGCAGAAGGAAGCATTCCAGTCAGCTCTGAGCGATGCGTTTGACTGCAGTCTGGAAGTGATGCAGACTGTTCATGAACAGCTGCGTGAGAAAATCAAGGAGCACAGGGAGAGCAGGAGTTCGGAACCTCTGGAGATGAGTGCCTCAGAAATAGGGCAAATCCTTCAAAGCTGCGGGATTGCGGATGAACAGGTGGCAGCATTCCAGGAAAACTGCGGCGAGCAGTTTGGTTCGGGGGTTGTCCTGAATCCGGCAAACCTGATCGACAGCAGCCGCTTTGAGATCAAGACACCTGAGATCACCATTTCTGCTGATCCAGAGTATAGTTACCTGGTGGAAACTCAAATTATCAACGGGCGCAAGTACCTCCTAATCCCTACTGAAGATGGCGTGGAGGTCAACGGTTTTGCTGTCAGCATTACAGCTGCACAGAAAGACGATTAAATTTCAAAAGCCGGACACAACGCAAGGCGGTATAACCTTTAAGGCCAGATATTGTTTGTTATTTTCTGTCTTAAATAAAATCCTTAGAGTGGGCGCTTCTGGTTGGTTCATTATGAACCGGGACTCGGTTCACATGATATGTAGACCCTCCCCTTGGCGGGAGGGTCTGCTTTTTACAGGCTATCTCACCAGACGGTTTCTTGCTTCCAGTGCTGATGCGCAGTCATGGCCTGTCAAATACTGTGCCGCATCCAGCCATTCCTGTTCGCTGCATGCACCTAAAGGGATCGCGGCAGTGAGCCTGTGCAGCCGTTCACTTTGCTGGAACAGCCGAAGATCAGAAAGAATTCCGCATCCCATTTGATAAGCCAAATAATCCAGTAGATCGATCTCAACCAGCATTGGACACCTCCGTCATACCACATGATACAGATTGGAAGTAAGACTCCCATTCTCCCGCCAGCGTGGGTCCTTTTGCAGCAGACCAGCCCTGCAGAGATCATCCAGTGCCCGCTTGACCGTAGAGCGGGAAAGCCCCAACTCCAGAGCAATGGTTCTGATGGCCGGCCAGCAGCGTCCCTCGCTGTCTGCCCGATCCTTGAGGTACATATAGACGCTCTTGGCTCTGTGGCTTAGATTGGAATTGTAGATATTTCTAAAGCTGTTCATTCTGTTTCCCTCCGTCAAGGCCGAAATACCGTTTTGCGGGAATCCGGTGCGGCCTGAATTCCCTGAGCCATACCGCCAGCGGATGTGCCGCCTCCCTGCGGCTGCTCACTATCCATTACAATCGTCCCATAGTGGCGGCGGATGATGGACTCCTCCAACTCCTGTTTGTCAGCATAGGCAACGAACCGCTGGGCCTTCTCCGGTACTTCATAGGGCATGCCGAACCGGATGCCCCAGTCAAGGAACAGCCGCAGTTTGACCTTCATTGGGTGGACGCCGGTCTTGGCCACAATAAAGCTGCCCTTGGGCATGGACTTAAGTTCATCCGGGGTCATGAGGGGACGCTCCATCATCTGGAGGGACTGGCTGGGATCGTTTTTTCCGCGGGAGATACTGCCGCTCATTACCGTCCGGCTGCCCAAAGATTTGGACAGTTCCACCGCGGTCTGACTGGCCGGGGCGAAGCCGCCGTAAAGGTTGACCTGGCAGTTGTCCACGATGATCTCAGAGCCCTCTTTTCCATAGTTTTTCTGCAGCTGTCCCGTAATGCTCTGGACGATAGGCACCAGCATGAGTCCTCTGGACCGGGAGGCGGAAAACATCAGTTCCAGCGACTGAATGGGCGGGCAGGTGCCCAACTCGTCCGCGAAGAAGACCACCCGGTTCTTGAGCCGGCCGCCGTTCTCGTCGGCCACAGTGAGGATCTCCCGATACAGGTTTTGGAGGATCAGGCTGACCATAAAATACTTGGTCTGGTCCTCCTCGGGCAGTACGATAAAGATGGCGGATTTCTCATTGCAAAACTTCTCCGCGTCAATGGCGGTGTCAAAGCAGAGGATCTGCTCCATCTCCGAGTCGAGGAAGGCGTTTAGGCGGGACAGTACCGTTGAGATTACGGAGGCCATGGCCTGCTCCGCCGTGTTGAGGGCGGACCCGGCAAACCAGCGGGCCTTATGATTAGGCGGGAGCTTTTCCAGCAGGAGCTGGAACTGATTCTTTCCCTTCACCCGGCTGGGGGCCAGCAGTTCCTGCACCAACTTGAACACCGACACGATGTGGCGCTTTTCAATGGGATTGCCGTCCGCGTCCTCGGTGGGCAGGTACTCGGCCACCAGCAGGAACATGGCAGTCAGAAGGCCCTCGGCGGAATCGTAGAAAAAAGCATTCTGCCCATACTGGGCGCTGTCGCCGCCGCTGGTGTTGATGAGGGTCTTGGCGAGGATCTTGGAGTATTTCTCTGCCTTGGCCTTTGCCGCCAGGTTTTTGGGGTCGGCTTTATAGATATCCATGTACTTGTTGATCAGATGAAGCAGGTTGTTGCCGTCCGAGCGGGTGGGATTACGCAGATCCAACACGGCGATTTGGTATCCGTAGCAGTCCTTGGCAATACCGGCATAATTGCGGAACAGGTCGCCCTTGGTATCCGTGCAGAGGAAGGACATCCCGCTGGCGAGGGCATATTCGATGTTGGGGTACAAAAAGAACGCGGTCTTTCCGGCGCCGCTGGCGGCGGTGACCATGGCGTGGATGTCATCGGTGTCCACCAGAGCTGTAACATGGTCTTTGGGCCCTTCGCAGCCAAGGACAAGGCCCTGCTTTTCCGGCAGATGCTCTCCCTTGCGCCACAGCTCTGGTTCAAAAGGGACATGGGCATAGGTCTGCCGAATCTCCTGTTTGGTAGCCCAGCGTGCGGTTCCGTGCTGGCCGTCGCCCACAGTCTTGGATTTGATTCCGTCAAGGGTATAGTAATGGGAGAGAAACGCGAGGCCGCCGATCACGAGAAACATGATGGCGCCTACCACGATAAGTGTTATAACTTGCGTTGGCACATGATCCTCCTTTTGATATCTACGCCTTAATATCAGAAGGGGATGTTCAGTTTTCGCTTTGTCTGCTATAATAAATTGGTATGAGGTGATTGCTTTGATTTGCGCATGTGACCATTGCTACTATCTGTTTGAGGCGCCGGAACTGCCGGAGCAATGCCCGGACTGTGGAAAGCAGGCAACCCGGCCAGCCAATAAGCAGGAGCGGGCAGAATATCTCAGCAGACAAACAAGCAGCCAGGAAGATGCGGAGGAGTGGGACTGAGCCATTCCTCCGCTTTGCTGTTTCAGGCTTAGGCCATCACTGGCTCAGTTTCCCTCTGGGTCTTTTCCTCTTTCTGCCGCCGTTTGATCTCGTCGGCCTCGTACTTGACCGGCACCTTGGCACAGGAGATGGCCAGCTCCAGCCATGCGCTGGCCACCTCTTTTTTCTCTGCCTGGGTACGGATACCCTGGCGATTGTTCTTGGCCAATACGCTTTGGAATTGCATGGCGATCTCATCCGCCCGGTTCTTGAGGATACTCCGGTTCTGGTGAGGCAGGATGTGGCTTTCTAAAAACCGGACTCCCTGCTCAACGGTCAGCGCGGTACCCATCTGTTTGCACTCCCGCAGCACCACCGAGAGGGACAGCGCCGCCATGGTTTCCATGTGCTCCATCGCCTGGTCAAAGCGTCCCCAATGAAGGTCGTTCCGGTACTGCAGGAGCAGGCCGGGGATTTGATAAGCCGCCCGGTCCGGCTGAACTTCCTTGCACCTGGTCCCGATTCGCTGGCAGACGAGGTCTGCCGCCACAAACTGCGGATGCTCCTCGGCGGGCTGTGCCTCCAGTCCATGCCGTGCTTTCAGATCCTCGTCCCAGTCTTTGTATTCGGATTGCAGCGGGGCAATTTGAGAATAGCCATGCTCCCGCAGAACATCCGAGAGCCGGCCGACGGCCTCAATTCCGGCAGCGTCGTGGTCCAGGCAGAGGATGGTTTTCCGCAGATTTGGATTTTTCTCCAGCATCCACAGCATGGCATGTTCCGCCGTACCACAGAGAGCCACATAGCTGTGCTGCTGCCAGCCGTCCGGGTACAGGGTGAGAAAGGCAAGCAGATCGATGGGGGCCTCGAATACATAGAGACGGTCGCTGGTACCGACCCAGTGGAAACTGCACCGGGGATCACTGCCCTCTATGTTGCCCCGGTAGCTTTTGCCTTGGGTATAGAGCCCCCGCTTGTGGGCATGACGGGCAACGCCGCGTTCATCGAATCCGACGAACACGGCGTTGTGATACACCTTTGTCTGATCTATGGACAATTCCCGGCTCTCATAGATCAGTCCCTTCTGTGCGAAAGCGCTTAGTACCTCCCGGCTGATGTGCCTCTGCTGGAGCAGATAAGCATATACCCGCCGCATGGCCTGGTTTGAGGGAGGCAGGGCAAATTCCTTTGGCGGCTCTTTTTCTTTTTTCTCCGCCGGTATATACACCTCCCCCTGTTCACCATTGAGCAGACGGGTCACTGCTTCAGGGTAAGTCAGGCCGTAGAAATTTTGGACAAAGGAGATTGCATGGCCACCCCTTTCTGCAGCATGATCATACCACTCATTCCCATGCACAGTAATACTGTGATCTGAGGTGAGGCGTTTGTCCTGGCCGGAGGAGATGAGTTTCTCTCCCTGCCGGCGCAGGAACTCCACCAGGTCAACGGAGTTGGCACGGAGTTTTTGGTCCTCTGTGAAGTGGATATATGGCACGCTACATCCCTCCTTATCAAAAAAGAGACCGCAGTATGCGGCCTCTCAAATCTGTGTTAATTCATTCGGTTGGTTGGCATCTTTCGGAGCTCTTGGACTTGATCCCAACGCCCATAGACCACAGCGATAGTGTGACTGGAAAGGTGCCTGAAAGGGTAACTGAAAAAGAGAAAAAGATTTCAGAACTTCTTGTTGAAGCTCCAGAGGCTATTAATGGGAGTCCGCAGGTTCATACCTCATATGCCTCTCACTGATTCCTTCCCTTGAGTTTCCGGTGGAACAGAACAGGTCTGCACGGGATTGGCTTTTGCCTTTTCAGCCCTTGAATGCCTTTTGGCTGCGCCAATAAAATCTGCTGTTTAAACTGCACTTTCTGTTTCAAAAGATTACCTCCCTTATAGCTGCATTTCCGGCTCATGGTCATCCGCCTTGTGGCCCTGAGCGATCTTCTTCGCCTTGATTTTTCGTAGGAGCTTCCGATCCACCGCGACCCGAACGCCACCGGAGGGCGGTGGTTGGTTTTGCTCCTGGAAAATGTTGGCCAGATGGTGGAACAGCGAAATGACGGCCGCCACAGGAGGCTGGCCCAAGCGGTCATCCATGTGTTTCAGGAAATATTGAGCATATTCATTGCCCTGATCCGCTGCCAGCTGGAACCACTTGATCGCACTGGATCTATCTTTTGGGACCTCCTTCCCAAGCAGATAGAGCTTGCCGAGGGCATACTGGGCGTATTGATTGCCCTGTTCCGCTGCGGCGGTGAGCCAGCGGATGGCGGCTTTCACATCCTTTGGCGCATCTTCCCCCTGGAGCAGCAGCTTGCCCAGCCGGTACTGCGCAAACTGATTACCCCGGCCTGCTGACCGCTTCAGCAGACTTAGTGCTTTTACGCTGTCTTTGGGTGCATCTTCTCCTGTGAGATAGACCAGAGCCAGGGCGTATTCCGCATACCCGTTCTCCTGTTTGGCCGCGGCAGTAAGCCAGCGGATGGCGGTTATTACATCCTTTGGGATACCGTCGTCTCCCTTCAGCAGCAGTTTTCCCAGGCGGTACTGGGCAAACTGGTTCCCAAGTTCCGCAGCGTATGTGAGCCATTTCAGTGCGGCCGCCGGGTCTCTGGGCAGGGCTGCGTCACCGGCAAGATACAGCTTGCCAAGAGCAAAGGCGGCGAAGCTGTTTTCCTTCGTTGCCGCAAGTGTGAACAGAGCCACCGCCTTTTGAATGTCTTTTTCCACGCCCTGACCATCCCGATAGATTTTGCCGAGCGCGTATTGAGCACAGTCCTGGCCGGCTTCCGCCGCCTTTGTCAGCCGCTCCAATGCCTGGGCTGTCTGCTCCGGTGTAGAGGATGGATCATTGAAAATCATCCGGGCCAGTTGGTACTGCGCGTGGGGATTGTCCAGTTTGGACGCCTGTTCAAACCACTCCCTGGCTGCCGTCTCATCTTTACCAGTCCCTACACCATGGAGGAGCATCCATCCGATGCGGTACTGCAATTTATCGTCATGGCTCTGCTGTTCCAATTCGAGAAATCCGGCGAAGGCTTGCCGGTACCACTGTTCCGACGCTTCGGCGTCCTTCTCACAGCCAATGCCGTCCCGATACATCTTTCCTAACTCGTAGGCGGCATAGGGGAAGTCCTGCTGTGCGGAGGCTGTGTATAACTCCAGCGCCCGCGCATCGTCCTGTTCCACACCCTGTCCACGGCGAAACAGGCCGGCAAGGGAATATTGCGCATACTTGTACCCTTTGTCTGCGGAAAGTTGGAACCACCGGGCGGCATCACCATAGTCCTGCTCACAGCCGAGGCCCGCGGCATACAGTTTGCCGATCCGGTACTCCGCATAGCGTTTTTTCTTCTGCCTCTCAACAGCATAGAAAGCGGCCAGCGCCTTGCTGTACCACACATGGGCGGCCTGCATATCAATCTTCCGGCCCAGCCCGTCCGCAAGCATCCGGCCCAGATCGTGCATGGCCAGCGCATTGCCTTTTTGCGCCTCCTGTTGGAACAGGGTAAACGCCTGCTCAAGATCCTGGGGCTGATCCTTGCCGCCAAACAAACAGCGGCGGGCCAGGCGGTACTCATCGCTCCAGTTCATCTGCGCTTTGGCTGGCGCAGACACCGTTTTGTCTGGGACATCGTCCGGTGGGGACTCCGAGAAATCATTCCAGTCATTATCAGGCTGGGGCGCCTCCGGCAGCGGCGCTTCTTCCTGGTCCTCCACAGGGACACGGTCTTGCTGGTCATCTGGATGGAAAACCTGCTGGCGCGCCCCCAGTGTTACCGCTTCCTCAATGACGATGTTTTTGATCCGCTTGAATGCCTTCTGCTGGGAAAGGGGAAGGCGTGGAGGCAGGTCATCCTTGTAGGTACGCAGCACATCTTCCCGCAGCTCATACCACAGGGCATAGGCTGCGGCGACACATGGCTCTTTGGCCAGCTCGTCCACAATCTCATCCACTACAGCCTTCAGCGGAGCCTTGAGGTAGCCGTACTGCTTCCGGCCTCCGGTGTGCCGCAGGCGTTCCGCCAGATGCTCCATGAGCTTCTCCATGCGGTGGTTGACCACGGCGCCGCTCCACATCTGTTCAATTAACTGCTCCAGCATAGAGCGGGCATCCTCATTCAGCGTGTCCCTACTCTGGGTCTGCTGCTGGTAAAGCTCTGTCAGCTCCTGCCGGAAGATCTCTTTTGCCAGTCCCGACTTGATTTGGGCGATGCCCTGCGTGGTGAGAAAGCCTTTCGACGGATCGGCGCTGTAGCAGACCATGTGGATATGGGGATGGTGTGCTTCATCATGGAATGCAGCGTACCACCGAAAATCCTCCCAGGGGATCTTCATCGCCTCCGCCATTTCCATGGCATACTCGGAGAGCAGTGCTTTCCATTCTTCCGCCTTATCATAGCCGAGACGGGCAGCGTCTTCCCGCCGCAGAGAGATGATGGGCAGCCACACATTACCGGGGTGGGCCGCGACCGCTTCCGCTACCTGCGCCAGTACGAGCTGATCTTCCTCACCGGTAAACAATCCATGGGAACC
This sequence comes from Intestinimonas sp. RTP31139st1_F5_RTP31139_211217, assembly GCF_040226735.1. NCBI lineage: Bacteria > Bacillati > Bacillota > Clostridia > Eubacteriales > Intestinimonas > Intestinimonas sp. RTP31139st1_F5_RTP31139_211217. The sequence goes on from NZ_JBCOAQ010000003.1 coordinate 63,944, forward strand.
GACGCGCTGGGCGCGGGGGCGGGTGGCGATGTACTTCAGATAGTTATCCTTCTTGGCGATCTGGTTATAGTTGTCCTCCAGAGCGCGAGTGATGAACTCCGATGCGTTGGTGCGTGTCGGCTCGGCCGCATAGTCCTCGTATTCAAACATCCCACGGCTGAGCGGGAAGTCCCGCAGGATCTGTTCCACCATCTTTTTCTGCTTTGAGGTGGCCGGCCACTCACTGCGTCCCGGATCGATGCGCTCCACACCATTCCGTGTGGCCATATATTTCACATAGTTTTCAAGATGAGCGGTGGCGGAGGAGGTACCGCCCTTGATGTAGGGGCACTTGAAAATCAGGCGCGGCACAGACTGTCACCACCTTTGTGCATCACTCCACGCCCCGCTGGTAGTCGATGGCGTCCTTGAAGCTGATGCGCCCATTGGTCTGCTTCACTTCACGGACGGACCGGGCGCGGAGTGTCTTGAGATCCTCGTCACTGATTTCCATGCCCGCCGCCAGTACATTCATCATCATGTTGACCTCCACCGCCAGTTTGAAGAGCAGGCGGGCGATGCGGTTCTCACTGTCCTGGACGGTTCCGCGCATGGCTGCCACCAGTGCGGGCGGCAGATATGCTGTGGCTTCCTTGCCGGAAACATAGCCGGCATAGAAGCGGATTGCCTTTTCAATAAACTCGTTCTGGCTCTGGCAGTTATCCCTTTCACAGAGTTCTTTGACCAGTTGCTGTGTTTCGGGAGCAATACGCAGAGCGAACTTGATTTTTTCTCTCGCCATACTTTCCTCCAATCAAAAATCCCTGACCTTTGCATGGCCAGGGATTCGTTTTCTTTAAGAGGCTTCTTTACTTCAAAGCTGAATGCCGCCCATACTTTGCTTTTGTGCCTCCTTTTCTGTCCATATCCCTGTTATAATGCCGGATAAACGCCGAAGTGATGGGCCATTCCAGCCGTGGTGACCCCCGGTGTGATCCCATCCCCTGAAAAGTGACCCCCGCAAAACCGTTCCCCGGCCCGCATTGCGGGGCGGTGTGAGCCGAGCGGGGGACGCTTTGCGACCCCCGCTCTTTATCCTGCACTGTTTTCGACCCCTCGGTTCACCCTCGCTAAAGGCGAAAGTGAGAGGCCATCAACGCAGGACGGTCACTGCTCATTTTAGGAACGGCCCGCACAAAGCCCCCACAAATCGCCGGGAGGGACGGCAGGGGTACGGATGCCACCCAGCCCCGGAAAAGGGCACACCGGGCCGCACAGGGGGCAATGGCGGGGGAATGCGCTCCACTTCACAAAAAGAGCCGTGCTGCCGCACGGCTTCTCATGGAGCATCGGCTATTGGTTTGCTCAGTTCTGTGTGCAGGCCATAGACACCTGGGCCCCCTCGTTCTCTGTCTGGCTCTTGATGATCCAGTCCGTCAGGTTCTGGCATTCACTCAATTCCCTGGCCAGTGCGTACATTTCACGGCGGCCATCGGCGCTGTTCAGCTTCACTGCTGTCTCGAACAAGCCCCAGATATTATCCAGGGTTTGGAGGCCGCTGGCGTTTATCGGCAGGTCTTTTTCCTCCATCACATGATTCACCTTTTCGGGCTCGGCTGCTTGGGTAACTGCGATTTCTTCCTGACGGATCAAGTCCAGCCACCGCTGTGTGTCTGGTATTGGAAGTCCCCATGCCGTTCCAACCTGTGTCACAGCCTTTCGATATGGAGTTACATCCACAGCTGTTCCATAGAGCATAAGGTATGCAATGGCCTCCTTTGCGAGATTTTCCTGCAGTTTACATACTTGTTTGGCTTTCATTCGTTGAACTCCTTTCCTCGGATTTTTGGTTTGTTTCAGGCGCCGGTTGGCTGCCCATGCAACAACACAATGCCACACTTCCGGAGAGAAATCCATTCATCATTGCCAATAAAAAGCGGCTTGAGAAGCTGTGGGAAGTCGATAAAATTTACCGAGCGGCGTTTCCTACAGCCGAATCTCCAGCCCTTCTTCCGCCTGCTCCCGCAGCAGGGCGGTCCTTGTTTCCCCCAAGCTCTGTCCATTCTGTTGGTGACAGTAGGCGTCCATCTGGTTCCACAACTGGACCTGTTCCGCGGAAGTCAGCGGGTAGAAAAACTCAAACTCATGACCGTCAGAGCAGACGAGACATACGGTCAATGCGCTGTCTATCCGCCCGGTCTTCCAGCCAAAATTGGCGTACACATTCAGCCAGTCATCGTTGAAGGCAGAGGCAACATTGGTACCAAATACTGCGTCAGGATCGAAGTTTATGGGGATATAGAAGTTCAGTTTCCCATCGCACTCTGTGATCTCATCGGTGAAGGATACCGCATCTACCGGCAGCCTTTTGGTACCTGCAGTGAGTTCCGGAGGGGCTTCACGCTCCATATCCAACTGTGCGTAGTAATCGTTCAGCGTTTTCCCGGTCCTGCCGAGGTAGTCCGCTTCCATCTGTTTTCGCAAAAGAGCCCGTTCTTCTTTTCCCAGGGGATAGGTGAAAAGTTTCTGTACCACTCCATCCTGGCGATGTAGAGTAAGGGAAAGGGTGGCGTCGGCCTCCTGCCGTGCGGCGTCGTAATTGCAGAGAATATCCAGCCAGCCCCCCGGCTCTAAACAGTCCGCCGCCGGGCCAAGAACCTCCCGCTGGGCCTCATCGCTGGTGAAGTCAAACTGAAAATTCAGTCCATGGCCTGACAGAATGATCTCCTCCGAGAAGGTAAGATCGCCCTCCCGCAGAGGTCGGATTCCTCTGGTTTCAATCGAACCAAAGGTCTGCAATTCAATATTCCGGCCGTACAGATAATCTACAAGTCTGCGCCATTGTTCGTTTCTCTGGAGGTTGCGAGTTCGGTTGGCGTGGTAGGCGGCCGTAGATACATCCTTGTTTTTGAAGGTCTGCCAACCGTCTGCGAGATTCAGCGCGGAACACCAGCCGGCATCCAGATCAATCTCAAACGCACCTGATACTTTGCCAGTATTTTCGAGGCGCAAGGCGGCCAATTCATCAAACCGCTCCCGCGTAATGGGCTGTGTCTTATAAAAGTGGTGGGAGAAACCGCCCTTCACCGCCTCGGCGTCTCCTTGCAGATAACGGCGCAGCCGTATGGCCACATCCAGAAATTCCTCGCCATTACCCGTTGAGAAGATACTGTCATGGCCATTCTCCCGAATATGAAAAGCCGCATAGACTTTCTGGTCTTCCGCTGCCTGTGCTGACTCCAGTTCTTCCTTTGTGATAGCTGTTTCAATCTGTACCCACCGTTCTAATGGAACAGTTTCGTTGTACAGCGTTATCAAATAATCCTGCAGATGCCGTTTAACATTACTGCCTTGCGCCTTCAGCGCCTCCTCCAGCGCCGCCCAGCGCCGCTGATCCAGCCACGCCTCGGTAGATACAGAATCGGCCATTATTCAACCCCCTTCTTCTCGTCAAAAGTATCCGGCGCGGCGCTTCGAGGGGACCGGGCAGGCCGCGGGCGGGGCTGTTCCTCCGGCTCCGCCATGCTTTCAATATACTCCCTGGTCTGAGAAGGCACATATTTTTTGTAGAGCTTCTCCATGAACATATCCAGTTCCAACTCTAAAGAGGTACCGTTCTTTCCCGCATAGAACTGGACGGCTTTGAGTTTTTCCTGCTCAAATGAAACCGTGACTGTGGCTTTTTTCATCGTGATCCCTCCATTACAGAAACAGTTCCATGGCATGTTCTGCCCTGGAACTGTTGGCAAGTGTTTCATCGTATTGTGCCAGAAGCTGTGAATTGACGCCGTCCAGAACCAGTTCCACTCCATAGGGGCCGGGGCGGATGGCGGCAATCTTGGCATCCAGAAGAGCCGAGAATTCTTCTTTGCCCTGGGCGGTCAGACGGGGAAGGTCCGCTGCGGGCACCCAGCCAACATCTTCGGCGGCATGAACTAAATAGACATCATGATCCGGCAGTCCAAGTGTCAACAGATCCCGCAGATGGACGGCCGGGGCTTCCGCCAGCGCATGGAGCTGCTGCTCCTGCACAGGCTCTGGTGGAAAATACACTCTGGTTTCACTGCCATCCCTGCAGAAATAATCGACCTTTCTCCACTCGCCGCCATGGGCAACCTGCAACTCCCCAAGATGGCTGTATCTCCAGTTCCGATTATTTTCCTTGCACCACTGGACTACATGGTCGCTGACGCTGCCGGACTTCCAGTCGAAGGTGAAGAGAGTTTCACCCTTCTGCCGGAGCAGTTCCGTCCACTGTACCCGGTCTGTGAAGCCCATACTTCGGGCAACAAACGCCTCACACATCCGGATCGCCCAGTCGGACGGCTCTGCCTGATGTTCATGTTTCTTTCTGAACTCCTCCAACTGCCAAAGCAGATCCAACTGATCCTGTTTAATATTGATGTTTCTTTCCTCCTCTTTCGTGTCATCCTTGGACTGTTTATCCAGCGATAGATTGTTTCCAAAGGCTTCCGTCAAGCTCTCGTAGATGCTCTCCGTATCCCATTCGCCAGCGGCAGTCAGCCGGCCAGCGATCTCCCGCAGGGTCGTTTCCTGGGCAAGCATCTCATCGCCGGAGATAAGCCAGGGCCACATCTTCGAGGTTTCCTGCTCAAAGCGAATGTAGTCCACGATGTCCTGGTATGCGTCATCGCAGTCAGGCTCATAGCGGTGGGCGAGATCGAAGCCCATGGCCTCAATCTCCTGATTAGTCAGTCCCAACTCATTGTGAAGCGTCTTGTAGAGTTCCTCACTTCCGTCATGCTCCGCAAGGAAAGCTATGAGCCTGTTCTGGATTCTGTTGGCGCCTGCCGTTGGAAAATGGTTTGCCAGGGCATCCAAGCTCTCCCGCAGGCTGCCGGCCCGGTGGTCATATTCCAACCGTATTCGCCCATTGTCCAGATCAATGACCGCCCGCTGTTCCGCAGCCCCGCCATGACCAAGGTCATGGCTCAGGGCCTCCGCTTCATCTGCAAATACCCGCCTGAGTGGAGTGCCGCGTTCAGCGGCAGCGAGAGAAAGAGCCTCCGCGAAGCTGCTGTTCTCATTTTCCGCGATGGCAGCGGCCCGCGCTAACAGTGGATACAGCCCCACAAGCCCAGCTCCATCCTCGCCTACAAAAGCGGTTTGCCGTCCCCGTTGCTCTACTTGATACAGCACTGCCGTAGTATCCCTCCCATCGTTTTATTACCGTGTTCTGTCTGTTTTACATAGAGAGATCCTGTTCCTCACCCATCTCCACATCCCACATGGTCCGGACCTCATTCAGGTAATACCCAGCCAGTTCTTTGTCCTCGCAAAAGAAGGGGACGATGCCGCGGACCCCATAGTGCTCCTCACCAACCGCTGGGTTGTACCGCCCAAGCACATAGTGAAGGGGGACTTTTTCCATTGTGAAAAAAGTTCCCCGCACAGAGCAAGTCTTGTCCTTTTCATCCACGCTCTCTATTACTCCACCGCGTAGATCGAAATCGCCGGGGCCTCCATATGGCTCGGTAGCGACAAACAGCACCTTGTCTCCAGCCGTCAGCTCCTTAGCTAACAGGCAGTCCCGCATACGGGAAATGATTTCATCACGGGAGGTGAAGCTCTCGGCCTCCTGGATTTCATCGCTCTCCAGTTCGAGAGCGGACAGAGCCTGCTGGTACGCGGTATGAAGCCGTTCATCCGGCACATTTGGGTCAAGGCAGTAACCGAAAGCCCCTGGAGCCAGGCGGGTGATTCGTTCCTCATCTGGGATCTGTTGTAATTCTTCATAGGCGGAAAGCAGATTCACCAGCTTCCCTGATTTTGGGAGAAGGTCAGACTGCACCTCAGATGCTTCGATCTGCTCGTCCACATATTCATCATACAGAGCGAAGCCGAGGCATCCAATTTCATCGTTGCAGATTTCCAATGTGTTATGAAGGATATCGTAGAGGCTGCTGTCATCGAAATACTCTGCCATATAGTTCAGAATGCCTGATATGATCTCCTCCTTCCGCTCTGCGGAAAGAGAGGGGGCGGGCTGCTCCGGCGCCAGGTTTTTGCAGTAGTCCAGATAATAGCAGACATCAAAGCACTCGTCCGTCAGGGTGACATCCGCCGCCTCCGGCCGCTGCTCCAGCTTCTCAAGGAGCATGGTATCGAAGCCGTTCCCGTCCTCTATCACCAATCCCATTTGCTCATAAAGCTCACTGAAATAATAGCACCAGCTACCCTCGTTGGTGTTTTCCGCTCCCTCCCTGATGATCTTTTCCACTGCCTGCTCCAGAATGGAATCAACCACCGCTCTTGCTCCGGGCAAGTAGGCAAAGTGTTTCCCCCCATCATAGGCAAAAACTCCGTCTTTATGCCCCTCTCCCAAAACGAGGACGCCCTGGTAGATCCGTCTACCGTGTTCATCAGCATAGAACGGCTCTGCAGCCCAGCGGCCATCCTGGTGAGGGCCATTCAAAAAGTCTTGGAATTCCTCGTCCGGCAGCGTAACCAGCCGAACTGCCTCACACTCAAAGATGTGGAAGCGTCCGGCCTTGGCCGGCAATTGAAGTTTCAGCCGCAAAATATCATCCTCCAGTCTTCGGTAAATAATAGCGGGGATTGGTACGCTCCCCATTGACCCGCACTTCAAAATGCAGATGCGGACCTGTAGACCTCCCAGTGGAACCGGAGAGGGAAATGATATCCCCAGCCTCCACTGTCTGGCCAACCTGGGCCAGTAGACGGGAATTGTGGCCATACAAGGTGGATAGTCCATTGCCGTGGTCGATTATCACATAGTAACCATAGCTGCTGTTATATTGGGAAACTGTGACCGTCCCAGGCAGTGCGGCCCGGATAGGGGTGCCTGTGGGTACTGCCAGATCTATCCCGGTGTGTCCCCGTGTCTCGCCAGTGAAGGGGTCGCTGCGATACCCGAACTCCGAGGTGACCACGGACTCCCAGCCTGCTCCGATGGGAGAGCAGAAGCCATCCACCCCAATGAACGGGACATCAGCCCCAGGGAACCAGCCGCCGCTTTCCCCGCTGGGGCTGCCATAAAGGATGAGATGATAGATACTGTCAGCGTTGGCCTGATGGTCCGCGGTGACCTCGACTCCAATGGCATGGCTGATCCGCTCATAAATTTCAGCCAGGTCTTCAATAGGAACGGCCACCATGTAGGTTTCTGTGGTCTCCACCTCATTGCCTTCTTCGTCGGTGGTGGTAACCGTTCGGGTTCGCTCCTCATAATCCACGAAACAGTCCGCAAACTCATGGATGCCATCTGTATCTGGCTGTTCTGCGGCGAAATACAGAGCATAAAAAATGGCCTTGACGCGGGTATCGTCAAGGCTTTTTCCATCTTCGCATTGACTATTGATCTCCGCGATCACTTCGTCCAGTTGGTCAAAGCTGTTCCGCATATCCTCGATGTATCTTTGGTACTCCGGCGTGGCGCTGGCGGAAATGGAGCCGCCGTGGAAGCACAGCTCCACGGCGGACACATTGTGCTGTGAGGTTCCTGAGAGGATGGCGCAAAGCAGAACCACCAGAACGATCAGCGGGGAAAGGATAGCCACAATGCCCCAGCCCACCTTTTTGCGGGCTTCCTCATTGGAAAGAATTACTATCGCCGCTTTGACGGCCGCTGCAACGGTGGCACTCATAGGTTCATACCTTTCATGGGCGAATCCTCTGGCTGCGTACTGTTCTGCAGTTCAGACCAGTACGCGGCCAGCTCCTCCATGGTTTCCGTGTACCCATCGCCTTTGGGCCGATGCTCCGCCCACAGCTGGTACTGCTCCAGATCAATTCCCCGGTCCAGCAGGAGCTTGGCGGCTCCGACCGCCTGATTGCTGACACAGGCATAGAGCGCGTCGTAGTTGTCCGGCTCCACCGGCATCCCGTGTTCCAGCAGTCTCTCTGCCATCCACTCCTGATGCTGGCCCGTGAGGGTGCGCAGGATGCCGGCCACCTCATCGCCCGGTCGGACGCCCTTGTCCACCAGATCCACCGCGGTCTGGAAGTCCAGCTTTTCCGCAACCCAGCGGAGAAGCTTCGGGGGCACAGAAGCAATCTGCTCCGGCGTGCATTGGGCGATCAGGTCTTTGGCGATGTTCCGGCAGTTATTTGTATAGGCATAGAGGATCACCTCACCGTGGAGGGAGGGGAGCGGCTCCGAGAGGCGGCCTTCTGATTCCTTCACCAATGTTTGTACCCGCCAACTGTCTCCCGTTTCCACCGCCCGCTTACAGGCAGTGAGATATGCCTCCGGGGAAAACCTCTCCACCGCCGCAAGAAGTATCAGGGTCATATTTCCTCCCACGACACCGGGGCGTCCCGCCACCTCGATCAGCAGGTCATCCGTCTGGTCTGATACCCTGGGATAAAGGTTTTTGAAGGCGTCAAATTCTCCGTCCCGAATGGCCAACACGGTTTTATCGTAGTCGCTGATGTGCAGGGGGTACCGTCCCACCTCATCCATATAGGCGGTGATGCTCCCGGTCATCCGCCGCAGGAGCTGTTCCGTCTGGGACATGGCCTGTTCCTGGCGTTCCTGCTGTTCCACCAGCGCCTCGATGATGGTGCGCTGCTCCGTAGGATTCAGGTGGACGATCATGCCCTCCGGCTCCGCCCGCTCACCCTGACGGAGATGTCGGGCATAGGTTTCGCCGTCCCCGTGGAACGCCTTGGTGATGGCGGAGGAGATGAGGAACATCCGGTCCAGATCTGCGCCGGTTTCGCCCAGCGTCTTGCCGGTGATGAAACTTTTGGTGACGGGGCGGCTGTCTTCATACCACTTCAGGTACACATCTAAATAGACGCCCTCGTTGCCGCCGTAGTCGGTGGTACAGAAGATGTCGGCGTCTTTGGGGATCTCCCGGCCATTTTCCCATTCCCGGTCCATGAGAAAATACTCGTCCGGAAGATATCCCATACTTTCCAGACGGTGCTTCAGTTCCTCGAAGACTTCCTGTGCGACGCGCTGACCGGCATACTGCATCCTCCGGGGATCTCCCGGAAACGGCTCCCACTGCTCCAATTCAATTTTTTTCATTCGAATTTCCTTTCTCTTTTATAGATCTGCTGTTGGCAGTTCACCCTTCATACAGCAGGAACAGGGCAGATCCTCATCTGAGAAAGCGCCCGGAATCGCCAGCTGATTTTCATCCGCGCAGATAAAATCCCGCCAGGCCCAGTTCCGGCCCAACCCCCGCACTGATGTGAGGTTTGGCATGGCTGCGTCTTCAATCGCCAAAGCCCGCCGCAGCAAATCCGGGTAGCGGTGGTACAATGTCCGAATTTCCCACCGCTTCATGCTGGGGCAGAAGAAGCAGGAAGACTTGCCCGGCAGGGGAAGGCCGGCATCCCGGATCGCCTGGATGCAGTCCTTTCGGCTCCAGCCCCACTCCATCAGGGGATATTCCTTCTGGTATTTTTTATCCTGAAGGTCATGAGGAAGGGCGTTGAGCAGACGGCGCTCCTCTCCGGCATCGTATCCAATGAACTTGACGACCTTTTCTCCTTTCTCCCAGGCATCAATGCAGGGCTGGTAGTGCCTGCAGAACTTTTCCTGCGGGGCAACCTTGTGCTTGAGGGAGCATTTTTTGTACCCATAAGCAATGGAGGGCAGCGTTCCTGAGCGGAGGCACTCCTGCTCCAGCGTCAGCCTCTGGCCGTTCTTCTCGGTGTACCACACCCGCGTGATCGCCGGCATCCCATGGTTCTCCAGCCAGCGGCTCATGGTGTCCAGGTAGGCATAGGTATGCGGCTGCTCGGCTCCGGGATCGGCAAAAAGGATCAGGTCGACTGGGACATGGTGCCGCCACAGTCCTACCAGCATTGCCGTGCTGTCCGTTCCGCCTCCATACCCAACCACATTCATCGCCCGCCCGCTGTGCCGAACAGCGCCTCCTTATAGGCTGGAGCGTGAACCTCCAACAGATACCGCTCGTTGCCGCATTTGAACAGGCACACACCCCGTTGGGGGAATCGGATGAGGTTGTACTCCGCCTCCTCCAGCTGGAGCAGATCCATATAAAACCGCTTGTCAATGGAGCCGCAGTTGAAGATGAACTGGTGGGGCGGGATAGCGAACAGGGGCTTGGTCAACTCCCGGATGCCCTCCCGGTCAAAGTCCTCCAGATTCTGCGAGGCCATGATGAGGTTGGATTCCTTCTTGCGGACCCGCTTGAGAGTGTTGCGGATATACTCGATGATGGTGGTACCCACCGACACATTATCCGACAGCCACACATACAGCTCGTCCAGCGCCGCTGTGGTGTTGCCGATGGTCAGCAGGCGGTCGGACATATAGGACAGGATGTTGAACAGCATGGCGCCGCGCACATTCTTGCTGGCCTGCAGCAGCCCCTTGACCCCGAAGACGATAAAGCGGGAGGAGGTCACATTGGTGTGCCCGTTGAAGAACTGAGCCTCGGCGCCCTGGCACATGGAGTGGAGGCCCAGCAGGATCTCCTGCAGCAGTTCCGCTGTGTAGAGCTGGTGGCAGTTCCCATCGTACTCTCTGTACTCCTGCTCAATGAGTTTATAGAGGTCGGAAAGGATGGGATAGTCCTGGGGCTTGAGGCCGGCGAAGTTGGTGCTGTCGCTGATGCCCCATTTGGCGTACAGCTTGCCCACCATGATCTCAATGGCGTCGATGTGGCGGTCTGAGAAATCCTTGTAGGCCCGGAAAAAGTCCTTGAGAAAGGAGATGTGCTGGGAGAGCCGGGTGGATTTGCGGAATGCCTCCGGCGCGTCCCTGTCCTCCGGGCCACTGCCGTCATCCCAGCACTTGGGCTCCAGCGGATTGATGCGGTACACGCCGCCCATCAGATCCATGAAGCAGCCGCCCACCGTCTCACACATATCCTTTTGTTCGTGTTCCACATCCAGGGAAATCACGGATTTGCCCGCCTCGAGGAAGTTGAGCAGGAGCAGTTTGAGCAGATAGCTCTTACCCTGGCCGGAGTTGCCGAGGATCAGGATGTTGGCGGAGGTCTTATCGTCATCCCGCTTATCAAAATCTACGAGGATATTGGCCCCGTACTTGTCCTTGCCGATGTAGAATCCGTGAGGATCGGTCTTGCCAGAATAATTGAAGGGATACAGGTTGGCCACCGAGCTGGCCGGAAGGACCCGTTCAAATTGGGCGCCGAAGGCGTTGCGGCCGGCTGGCATAACAGAAACAAAGCCCTCCTGCTGACGGAGCATAAGCCGGTCCACATTGAGCTTGGAGCGAACCAGTTCGGTGAGCACATCGGTCTGGAGCAGCTTGAGGGTGTCGTAGTCCGGGGCGGTCAGCTCCAGGAACACCGCACAGTGGAGGAGCGGCTCCCGGTTGCGGTGCATGGAGGAGACCAGGGTAACCACATCCTGCAGGTTGGCCTCGGCAGTGACAGTCTGCTGGAGATCCTCGGTGCTGGAGCGGGACATTCGGTGCTTGTTGGCGGCGTTGTGGATGATCCGGCGCTCCTCACTGGGGGTGACCTGCCGGGTGTAGATGCGGATGGTGACCCCGTCCATCTCGCCCAGATGCCGCAGGATGGCCTGCTCATCGGTAGAAGTGGGGTACTCCCGCAGCGCCCATACACAGCGGCAGGTGTTGCCGCACAGGTAGTGGTCCACCTTGAAGTCGATGACCGAGGGGGCGACCATGTCGAGGAAATCCTTGATATATGGTTCCTCCACCACAGGCCGGGGAGAGTTCTTTGTTCTGTTTTTCGGCAATGAAAAAACCTCCTGTCCAGGCCGGCAGGAGATCTTTTATCGCACTGTTTCTTCCTGATATGGCCCGGAAGTTCTCCTGACGGCCATATCAATTAAATTGTGGGGCACGGGTCAGTCATTCAGAATGATCCAGCGTTCCCCGTCGTAATCCTCATATTTTTCCGTGGTGGCATTCTGCTCAAAATACACGCCCAGCATGCGCTTGAGATCCTCGCCGCTGGCGAGGCTTGCCTTGAAGCCCTGATCCTCGAGGCTTTTCTGGATGCGGGAGAGGTGGGTGTGCAGCTCCATCCCTGTTTCCTCACGCAACCGGACCAGTATGAAGAACTCACGGGCGGTCGCCATCTGGATCTGTAGACGGTCCAGTGATTTAGCGTCCGCCTCCAGCAGCCGGCTGATGACCGGCAGGTCCTCCTCGGCAGCCCGCTGGCGATAGTGCCTCTTGTTGTCCTCAAAGCTCTCCTTGGAGTTGAGGGCCAACATCTCGATCTCAGCCTGCCCCTTGAGGACGGTCATGAGGGCATAGATGCGATTGCTCACAGCCTCCGGGGGCTGGACCGAGAGGTTGGTGGGCTTGATGGCAAAGAAAATCAGCCTCCCATGACTGGTCTTTAGGCCGCTGTCGGTGATCTCGTCGATCCCGATGAGCTGCCGGGTAGTCTGTTTGGCCGTTGCTTCTTTTTTTCTGCTCATTTTCTATCACTCCTATCCGTTGATGGATTACACAGCCCCCAGGCATAGGTCTGCTGGCCCAGGAGGAAATATCGGATTGCATAGCGCAGGAAGTCCAAGATACTGGTATCCTCCAGCCGAATCGAGAGGAAGGCATAGGCCGCAGTGATTACCACTGGGGGCAGGAAGCCAAGTTGGGCCATGGCAAACACAGAGATCAGGGCGCCCACGCCAATGATAGCGATGTCCCGCAGTTCCCACAGCCACAGTACGGCTTTGGATTTCAGATTATCGGGATAAATGTACATGTTTCACCTCACATCGTCATGCTCATTCCAAACCCCTGTTCATCCTGATCGGGGCCGAATTCCTGATCTTGTACTTCGTCTGGGCTTTGTTCCATCAACCAAGATTGGAGTTCCTGTGCCACCAACCCCACAACGAAGACTCGTTTGGATACGCCATTATGCGCCTCCACATACTGCTCAACGCGGTGGAAAAGAGATTCGGGCATAGCAATGGCCAGCGTCCGTTCTTTCTTGTTGTCCTGAAGGACCGCACTCTGGAGCGGTTCCTCGCCATGTTCCCACTGATCCAGTGCCTGATTCAAAAGGCTCTGAACCAGTGCCTTTTGGGTGAGGGGCGCATGAGCATCCAGGTAGGACTTCAGCCGCTGAAACATGTCATCTGAGATCTGAACGGCCAGGGTGCGCTGTTCCTGCTTTGCTGTGGCTGGCTGGTCCAGATAGGTAGTGAGTATCTTAGTGAGATACTCACCGTTTGTCATTTCAGGACTTTTGCCCTCCATCAGCCGCTTGTGAAGCGACTCGGGAATCAAGCCGCAGAGGTTTTTCATCGGTTCCATGATCGCATCTCCTATTCATAATCATTCAAGCTATCTGTGCTGTGGTCGCCCATGCGATTCCTTGCAAAACATAGTCGACGCAAGGAATCGCTACACTGTTGCCCAGTGCTTTATAGCGGGCGGAGTCGGAAGCACCCTCGATATCAGTCCAACCATCCGGAAATCCCTGCAGGCGCTCGCATTCCAGCGGGGTCAGACGGCGGATCAGAAGAACCGAGGCACCTCTTGGAGCGGAGGCGCTGTTATCTGGCTCGTCCATATCCACGACCAAATCTGTTGCGTCTTTGTGCTGACGAGCGCTCTGAGTGCTGACCACCTCGTTGCTTTTGAACACATCCACACGCTGGCGGCTGAACACGGCATGGTGATCGGTGGCGGTGAGAGTATAGGCGATGCCCTGTTGATACCCAATCCCGTTCCCGCCGTTCATAGGCTGCCGGTCAATGGCATTTCCGGTGATACAGAATATCGTGTCCGGTTCTGCGACCAGCGGGACATTGTTCCCACCCGTACCGTAACGGGCTGACATTGTGGGCGCCACAGAATGTGGGCCGGTGTAGCGGGCATCGATCCCGTGGTTCTCGAATACAAGTGGCTGGTGGCCATGCTCCTGTGCCCGAAGTGTTCCGGCAACATTTTCGCTGCAGGCAATGGCGCTTCCGCCCTGGTCATTAAGGCACAGGATGGATGGCATACAGTTCCCGCTGGCGGTTCCTTTCAAGGTAGGCGAGACTTCCTCTCCATAGCCAATACTGCCCGCAGAAGCACCAGCTCCAGCAGAAAAAGCAGCTGTAAAAATGGCGGGATACCCTTGTCCGGGCATACCGCCGCCTCCGCTTAGTGCTGTGTGCCGCTCCTCGGAAAGGAAGCAATCACCGTTGCCTTTGGCCGTGATTCCGGCCACAAAGGTCTGCTGTTTCATCCCTGGCTGGGCGGTCAGCGCCGCGGCTACATCATGAAGATCCCGCACCTCGTCCCGCTGATTGGCGGCAAAGGCGGTGAGCACACCGTTTCGTCCAGTGGACATACCACAATTAACACCGAGAGTGGCTGCCTTTTCTCCTGTCAGGTCTCCGTTGTATCCGTCGAATCCGATGGGGCCAGTCCCGCCTGGAGGATCAGAGCATCCCGGAGCTGAGGCGGCAGTTCCTTGCCTCTGGCCTCCGCTCGACGCAGAATACCCAGGCAGGCGGTTTTGCTCAAATAGTATTTGCGGGGCGGATCGTCCTGCAAAATCTGCGACAAGGAAGATTCTCTTGCGACGCTGGGCGACACCCCAGAATTGAGCATCCATGACTCTCCAAGCCAGGCTGAATTGATTTCCCAGAATGATTGCCCCAGCAGATTCCCAGCGCCCGGAGTCAGGTCGAGGCACTGAACAGGAGCCGTCTTTAATTCGGACAATCTCCTCGAGGACGATGCGGAAATCTTCGCCGCCCGCTGAACTGAATGATCCTGGTACATTCTCCCAGCACATATATCGAGGTCGAACAGTGTGAGCTGTTCTGCCGCGCCGCTCATCTGCATCCCTCATTTCTTTTACAACGCGGATCTGCTCCATAAACAGGCCGGAACGCTCTCCGGCAAGACCGGCTCTGGCCCCCGCCACGCTGAGATCCTGACAAGGGCTGCCTCCTGTGATAATGTCTACCGGGGGAAGTTCGGCACCATTCAGTTTCGTGATGTCCCCGACATGGAGTATGGAGGGGAACCTCTTTCTTGTCACTTCGATGGGGAAGGCTTCGATCTCGCTGGCCCACACCGGCTCGATGCCGTTGCGGACCGCCGCGAGTGGGAACCCTCCGATTCCATCGAACAGGCTGCCCAGCGTGGGCATTATGCCATACCCATGCTCTGCCCTGGAGCTTCGCTTTGCTCCATCTCAGCGGGCAGAGCCTCCTGCTTGATTTCCAGCTCCCCAATCTGTCGGATGGGGATGCCGAGCCGTTGGGCCTCCTCAATCTCACGGGCCATGCCGGAACTGACCCTGCCGCCGCAGAGCCACAGTTCATCGCAGACTTCCAGCACCCGGTGTCCCAGCCGCAGTCCAATTTCCCGTTCTGTTGGCTCAGCGTCATCCAACATCTGTGGGTAGAGCAGGTGGACGGCGATGGGCGTATGCCCCTGATGGATGGCATACCAGCACGCCTTTTTCGCAAACGCGGTGTTTGTCTCAATATCTCCTGCATAGGGAGAGGCGATGTAAATCAGTTTTTCTCTGCTCATTTCGCCGCCCCCACTGCCTGTACCACGGTGCGGGTGGTGTTGACCGCTGACTGTGCTGCATAGACGGCGGACATGATGTTGGCGCGTGTCGAGGTGTCCAGCCCAAAGGCGCCGCAGATGCGGGGCACTTCACCGGCCGACAGCATCAGGCCAAGGCCCAGCAGCGCATGATCCTTCAGCACCAGCAGTCCCGCTGTAAGGATGGTGGCCTGCAGGAAGGTGGTCAGACACAGACCGATGATCTGCTTGCACCACTGCACAAAACCGTCCATATAGCCGCGGGGCACCGAGAACATATACAGGGAACCCACAGCAATCTGGATGAGTAAGACTCCTCCGCGCTTGAGGTTGGAGAAAAAGCACTTGATGACGGCGTACCCCATCATGATGATAATAAAAATTACCATGATGGGGCTGGTGATGCTGCCAATCCCGCCGAATACGCCGGAGGAGGCCGCGGCCCCGATATCCACGCCCTGCAGGGAGTTGATGATATCAGTGGAAAGGGCATCAAAGCTCTCGCCATACCCGGTAATTCCAGAGGTCAGGCTGGCCTGCAGCGTGACGGAGAGTTTATAAAGTTCCACCGGCACCAGGGTAAAACACCCCACGGCCATAAAGCCCTTGACGGCGCTGATAGCCGCGTCCTTGATACTGGCCCGTCCGGTCTGGTATTCGATTCCGACCTCGAACACGGCCACCACCAGCCCGACGACATACAGCGTCCAGGCCAGATAAGAAAAAAAGAGAACAATGGACTGTACCCAGCTCATCTCGAAGAGCTCGACGCCCATGTTCCCCATCTCGGCAAAAAAGTTGCCAAAGAAACCAACAAGCTGGCTGTAGACCCAGTCGATAAACTGATCCATCAGCCCGCCAAGGAAAAAGTCCAATATAAACATCTGGTGGTTTCACCCCTTTGCGTAAGGGGGACCGTGCCAGCATTGGACGCATACTCCTGCTCAAAGGCACAGGGGCCGTGGCTGGGCACGGCCCCTGCTTGTATTCGCTTCCTATTTTCTTAGCACATTTGCGGGCTGTGTTCCTGCGCCTCCTCCTGACGCTGGAACACCTGCAGATATTCGTCCACCGTACCCGCCAGCAGCCTGTAATCCGCCTGAGTAGGCTGGTAAACATACCAGTCTACCTTCCCATAATCGTCCCAGAGGTGTGGTAAGATACCATCCGAGAAGTTGGGATTGCTCACTTTTTTCTTTCCCAGTAAATCGCCAAAGCGTAGGATATTCACATCCACCGCGCCCTCGGTCCGGTTCAGGATCGTCAGCTTGAGGGCATTGTACTGGCCGGCAATGTTCAGAGAAACAAACTCCAGCCTGGCCCGCAAATCCGGGTCAAGCTGGATATAGGCGGATCTGCCCGCATAAGACACAACGCCGCTGGTTTTGCACTGAGTGAGGATTTTCCTCAACTCCTGTCCAAATGGATTCAATTTTCTTCTTTCCCTCCCTACATGGTTAATTCCGGGACAGTCGGCGCCGGTGGATGAGCTAACTCCAGCGTACTGCCTTCCAAGGCCAGAACGCCATCCAGCCGGTGAATAAGGCCCTCCATGTGTTTCTGCCATCCGTCCCAATCCTTCGGATCAAACCAGCCGCCGGGCAGCTCGCCGGCTTTGATCTGCCGCTCCGCTCTGATCCTGGCGTATTTCAAAGTGTCCGCAAGGTAATCCCGGAGTTCCCGGAGAGAAGCCCTTGATGCTGTAAACGAGGTGACGGACCGGAACTTGTTGTCCTCGGCCGCCCACTCCTCATCATAGTCCAAACTGCCGGGATCACCGTCAAGATACTTTACAACGATCTCAGCCAGTGCCATAGGGCTGGTATGCGCACACCCCAGCTTTACATCACAGGGGGCATTCCATCGGTCTTTCTTTAATCGTTCAAGCATTTCTCCCAAGTCCAGTTGTCCATCTGCCGGTAAATTGTACCGGACACATCTAACCGCATCCAGTCCATTGTCGGACTCCAGTGCGGTGATTCCCCAACAGCCCATAGAAACCGTCTCCCATTTCCGGCTTACGCCTCATCATTCTTGTCCTACATTTCCAGTTTCGGTCCAATCTGCTCCTGCTCATCCAGCCCAAATGCCTCGCGCATTTCCGCATCCGCCAGAATCCCGAACGCTTCCTGACAATCTGCGCAGCTCACGATCCAGGTCTTTCCTTCAAAGTACCGGAGCATTTCCGCCAATATTCTGGTCTTCGGGTCCGAGGCAGAGAGAAGCTGCCCCACCTCCTCCCGCGAAAGATATTTGCGTTCTCCGCTCCAGGAGCCAATCACGCCGACAGTGTACTCAGGGATTTCCTCCGGCAGTATTTTACAATCCAGAACCGGATCTGGATCAAAGGTGAAAAACACATCAATGGGAGTATCTTCTACCACGCTTACCCCGATGCCGTATGGACCTGCACCTGCTCTGCACATCCCGGTAGACCGCTGGTACAGCTCGTTAACCAATGAAAGCATTTTATTTCCGGATGGATTTGGAATTGGATATTCCATTGCTTCCTTCCTCCTGTATTCTCAGAATAATTCTTTACATTCCCAGGATCGTCCAGACATAGGTGGGAGCCGTCAGGGTGAAGATAAGGCAGGCAAACAGGATGGCCGGCGCAGTCCATTCGAACTGGCCGTGCTTTCTATAGTCAAAATACGCCATGCCCAATTTGGCGAAGAAGAACACAGCCAGAACAAGGTCAATCACGGGAAAGACCACATTATTGACAACCGTTTTGATCTGGGCGGATGCGTCCGTCCAAGTGCCTTCAATGGCACCAGCCACATCCCCGGTTCCTGCCGCAAATGCGGGTACCGTAAACATGATGGCCAGCATCATTACCATTACGACCGCACAGAGCATCTTTTTCGTTTTCATCATCAAATACCACCTTTCTTTGCTGAAAAAAGAAAGGCCGCAGGGGTGTTCCCGCGGATGGATGATCTATCCCGAACAGGCCGCGAGGCACTTTCCCACGGCCCGTTTCTTTTCTGATTTTGTTACTGTGAATGCTTACATCGTGAGCACAGGTCCACTCAGTTCCTGTGTTTCCAGGAACTGAGCCCGGATTATTTCTTCAAACGCTTCCTTTGCTAACCTACAGAAGACAGAGTACATAGGCAGACCGTTCTCAGCCGTGTATTCATACGGTTCAGGTAACCGCCCGCATTTTGCAAAAAAGTTCTTTTCCGCCTCCATAAGCCGCTCAATAGACCACTCACGTACTTCGTTCCGATATGCCAAGACGGTTTGAACATGGCGCTCATCTCTTGCGGAGAGAAGCGTGGGGTAACGAAGTTCAGCATACTCTTGGGCGGTCGTGTCCATATAGCGTTCAAATGTTCTGCGTGTCGGCAGCCCATATTGAGGCTTCATTTCCCTTGCCACTGGCAGCCTTCTGTTCTTTTCTACAAATCCCGCAAAGGCTTCTTCGATTTTCTCCTTGGTCCATACTGCCGGAAGCCCTTTTTTGCACATTGTCAACCGCCTCTTTACATCAAGAAAGAAATATCTAAAAACTGCGTTTGAGCAGCCTCGACCAGTGGGGCTACTTCAATGACCTCTGGATTCTGTTGGAACTTCAAATCTCCCCGGAAGCCCAGTTTCAGGTTACTGAATGTTTCGGCGGCCTTCAGCAGTTCGGGCGGCGATCCTGGAGGCATCTCCTGCATCCACTGTACCCATTCACCTTTCTGAAAGCGGGGATTTAGCCGAAGGATCACATAGTCCTCCGGCACAAACTTGGGATAGCGGCCGATGCTGCCGCCCACCTTATAGTAGGGCTTTCCCTCCATCATGACCGTGGCCCGCATGAGCGTCAGGGTATCCTCCAAAGAGGCGCAAAACCAGCACTCCCTATCGCCCATACGCCTGATTCGGCCATCCCGCAGGATGCTGTCCAGATTCTTTCGGTGCGTGTAGTGGTAGACCTCGCCAGGCTGCTCATCCAGTCGGATGTATCCCATGGCTTCACCTCCCGCCTATAGATCAAGCGGAGCGATATGCCAATCGTCCCATAGATTGCCCCGGATATTCAGTGAATCGGTGAGGTTGACCGAGAGCATCCCTGCCGGGGTCCAGCAGTCAATGACCCAGGTGTTGACTGTATAGGAGCCATCCGGGTACCAGATAGGAGTGAAATGGGTACGCCGGTTATAGGTGCTATACTCGTTCTTCTGGAACTCCAGCCTGGAAGACGAGGAACTGATGGAAATGCGATCCAATAGCCGCCAAAAGGATTCATAGTTGAACTCTGGGAAGTAACTGACTGCATTCTGCAGGGCGGTGGTAGCCGACCTCTGGGAACTGTTCACTCTGGCGGTGACCACCTGATTGACCCCATAGCCGGACTTCATGGTGCTGTCGCTGGCGGTGGGATTCTTCTCGTCTGGAGTAATTTCCATAGCAGCGGAAAGGCTGGCACTGTAGCGGTCCAGATCAAATTCCCACCAGCCGTGGTCGCACCAGTATCCGTCCTCATCATCGCCATGCCATACCCAATACTCCTGCCACCATGGGTCCCAAATGGTCCACTGGGCCGAGGTTTTCTCCGGCCGGTCTGGGACCGGGGAGGGTGTGAAGGAGTCGTTCCGGTCATCTGCTACTGGATTGGGCGGCGGATTCTCGTCCAGATCTACGATCTTACAGTGGATGGTGGCCTGTGCTGATCCTGGGCCGGATACATCCACATCGATGGTCATGTCCTGCGGCTCGTCCGGTGTAGTCCAGCGTACCCAGGCCAATTGGGAATCTCCGTCCGGGTAGTAGACATTGCTGACCGTATAGGTCGTCCCATCAATATGGAACTGTACAGTGACCGGATCATCCGGGTCACTTTGGCCACCGCTGACCTCTACCGCCGTGATGACCTCGGTATTGGTTCGGTATTCATAGTCATAGGTGCTGATCTCCGGCTCCTCCGGCTGCTCCTCAAAGCGGACGATACCAAGCCCAAGGGAGGACTTGATGTCCGAGTTGGACACATTCTTATTGGTGGGGCCGGACCATGCGGGATAGCCTAAATCTGGGGTTTCCAGAAACATGGACAGGGGAAGGTTTTTGGCCGTCAGCGATCCCATCCAATAGCGGAGTTGTCCTCCAACCACCTCGTCATAAAGGGCGGCCTCTGTCGCTGTTGTGGCAATCATGACACCTTGGAACTTATAATAGGCGATGGGTTCCAGCAGAATTTTGTATTCGCCGCTGATGAGCGTGTCATAATCCATACCAGTTTCTTCCGCAATGAACTTGACAACATATTCTGAACAAAAATACTTTTTGATGGCCTCGATGTTATTACGCCCGTTTGTACTTATGATGCGAGGCATTGGTTGTACAGGGTTTTTATAGCTATACCCGCCTTGTACGGGAGAGAGCCCAGTACCATTATTGTACTGGATTTTACTGACCTTTCCGAAATGATATATTCCTGCAGATGGTGTTTTGTTGGTCAAATCAAATGGTGTAGTAACAACGGCATGGTCACTTGCCCGCACTACGGTTACACGCACCCCTTCGTTTCCGGGGTTCCAACTGCCATGACTCGTCGCATCCCCCATACTCCCGCCGCCACCATCAATGTTACCAGACCCGCCAGTTCCATTCGCGGCATAAACTTGTATGCAAGTAAAGGAAAATATCATCACAACGGCCAGAAACAGGTTAAAGAGTCGTTTCACTTGATCTCCTTTCCCACAAAATAAAAAGCACAGCCAAAGCTGTGCTTTTTGAAGATGCGATATTACTTTATCCCATTATGCCAACCTGAGTATTGATATCTCCATCACTATCGATACTTCCACCTTGATTTGCGCCTGCGTTGGGAACATTATCGAAACCAGGCAGGCCGCCACTGGTGTTGGTGGAGGGCTGTTCAGGGGGAGGCGTCACATTGTTGTGATCTTGCGGCTCAGGAGTACCCTCGACCGGAGTCCCATCCGGCGTCTTGGTGGGGTCCTTCAGTTCATCCTCTGTATATTCCGGTTTGACCGGGTCCGGCTGAATGGTCTGCTCTGTGCCGGTAAAATCAGCGCCGTTTCCATCATCGGTGTTGGTACTGGCATCCGGGGTTTCCGGGTTAACGGTCACATTATCTCCCGGCTTCTGGTCATCCCCGGATTCTGCGGGAGGCGGGGTACTGCTGTCCGGGTCCACCACTACATCGCCCTGCTGGGAGCTGCTGGGCGGGAGCAGGTCATCGGTGACCTTGTCTTTGCTGAAGCTGCTTGCGATCACAGCAACCAGGATTGCGCAGACCACAAGACATCCGGCCACGGTCAGCCACTTCTTGGTATTCTCCGTCATCGTTTGGATTCCTCCTTTTTCTGTTGATTATGCTTCTTGTCAAACTGTCTGTGTGACTTCAGGCGGCCAAGGATAGTTCGGCTTTAAGATCTGCTGCCTACATTTTCCTATACCGCCCGTCCTTTGTCAACACGAACCCTACCACAAACAGGCAGAGAAGTCTATTGGGACAATAGAAAACTTTTTGAAAACTGCGTTAAAACCGAGGGGCATAGCCCGCGCTGACCTTGACTGTCATCCGCATGGGCGGCAGAAGCTCTCCTCCAAAAGACACTGGAACCTCCAATTCGATTTCACAGTCCGCCACAAAACGGTCGCCGGCGCTGTCGCCGGAAGCGAACGGTGCGTTGCGGATCTCCACATCAAGGCCCCACACACGGAACTCCATCCCACCATCCTCTGTGTACTGAGTATGGTAGCCGCCCCGATAGGTCAGCCCAAGGATATCGTCCAAGCGTCCATAGATATCGCCATAGTCCAGTGATTCCTCAAAATCTCCCGCCAACGGCTGGTAGGCGCCGGAGTAGCCCTCCCGGACGCCATGGTACACATCGTCATAGTTGTCGTTGACGGTGGAGATCACAGCCTCCTGCACCGCATCCCGAACCCCCTGGGCCACGATGAGCAGACGGAAATATTCGCTGATGCAGCACATCAGCATTACCAGCACCAGCACAATGGCAATAATCAGGGGGAAGGCCACGCCGCGCCGGTCTTTCAAAATCTGCCTGAGTCTGTTCATTTCCAGTACACCTCCGACTTTCCTGTGGCATCTGCCCGCAGGGTGATGGGGAAACTGCCAAAGCCGGCAAAGAGACCGAGGTCGATCTCATGAGTGAGCGTGACCGTGACCTCCTCGTTGAGCTGGATGCGGCCGGTATCGCTCCATTCAATCTCCGGGTCCAGGCCGGTCTGCTCCCGCAGGGCCTGTTCCCGGCGGTCAGTTTCCGGCCCGATCCTGCCGGCGATTTCCGCCTCACGCACCAGTTCAGTGGCAAAGGTATCGAGCTGCTGTTTGGCAATAAAGGCTGGGAGGACCTGCACTGCCAGCGCGATCACCAGCATGGCGCAGAGCACCAGGACGCACACATCGATGTATCCCTCTCCGCGTCGGGATCTCAAAATCCGTTTCAGCACATGGTTACCTCCTCGCCTAAAGTCAGATCCCTTTCCTGACACTGAGCATTATATTCGCTCAAAATACTGGAGATAGAGCTTTCCGATGAAAGATCAGTTTTATCACTTGTCAGGAATTGGTATAGTGCTTCCACAGGATTTTTTGGCTTAAGGATTAAATCCAAGTCATCATCGTCGAGTTCATAACTGTCATGGATAAGAGCAGAAAGCAGGCTTTCCTTTGCCGCAGTTTCAGCTGAATGGCGATAAATTTCATCGGCAGATAGCTGCTTCACCCTTTGAGCATATTCCTTCATTTCATCTTCCGCACGATCAATCAATCGATAGATGCTGCCTGTATAGTCCATTGGGCACCTCCTCTCTTAAAACATCCCGCCCAGGGAATGGATAATCTCGTAGATGATGATGGACAGATAAGTCACCAGGAAGCACATGAGCAGGACAAAGGAGAATACACGGATCTTAGGCGGGATTTTCATGGCCTTTGCCTTGAGGCGCTGGAGTTCCAGCTGCTTCATATCGTGGCTGAGCATCTGAAAGTAGTGGACCCCGTTGTCGCCTCGCAGCACGCCGATGAGTCCGCGGACAATGTCCGAAAGCAGCGGAGAGTTGAACCGGGCCTCAAAGCGGGTCAGCGCCGCCTCATAGGAGCCGGAACGCATATCCGCGGTGAGGACATCCAGTTCAGCGGAGAAAACAGGACCGGAATTCTGCTTATAATGCTCAATCATGCTCAGCACATCCCGGCTGGCGGCCAGTTCTTGGGTGATGGTGGCCACGAACCGGGGCAGTTCCGCCTCAATCTCGTCCCTCTTGGCAGAGAGTTTTTCCTCCGCCCTGCGAATCTCTTTGAAATAAACCGCCACCGCCAGAAGAACAACTATCAACGCCAACATTGGGAAAATCAACAGGCACGGAATCACCGTCAGCAGCACTGCACCGGTCTTGATCATGGCAAAGGCGGTGTACTCCTCCGGTGTCATGTTCAGCCCAGCAGCGGCCAGCGTATTTTTCAGACGGCCCCGCTTATACTCATCCATATGGATGTGTGGGGCCAGCTTGATCGCCCAGCCCATGAGCAGGGCCTCCACACTGCGGGCCTGCTTCTTCTCCTGGCGGCCCACCGAGAGCATGGCACGCTGGGTGGCCAGACGGGGGAGCCTGAGCAGATCAGCCGTCAAAAGAAACATACCCAGCGCAAGGAATATGCCAAATAAAAACAGAAGGAAAGTCATGGTTGTTTTGTTCACCTCCACATAAAAACAGAGCCAGTACACGACAGATGTGTACCGGCCCTGTTTTTCTTCTTATGCTGTATTACAAGGCACTCTTTCTATAGCATTATTGCATCACATCTAACTCCGCAACAAATGACGGATCAAAGTCATCCCGCCAGTTTCGATAGTCAGGATACAGTCCCAAACCCTTTCGGATGAGCTCCCGGTTTTCCGGGGTGTCAATATAGATACCGTCCGGGATGCCGTCCATCCCATAGATGAGCCGGACCCCATCCTGCTCCGCTGCCTTTGCTGCTTCAAAATCTCCATCATAGAGCGCCATGTCATCGATGCGTTCTACATGGAGGGCCTCCGGAATATAGGAACCATGGTTGATCGTTGCGGTAATAAAATAGCCCTTTTCCTGGTTACTGATGAGGATCACCTCCGATACTCAATGGGCTGGGTCAGCTTGATGACCGCTGCGGTGCTGATGAACATCACAGCGGCAATGGCTGCCAACAGCGCCTGCCCCAGCGGGGTGTGCATCAGAACATCGTACCAGTCCTGATTGAGCCAGTACAACAGCGGGATATTGCCGATGACCAGCACCTGCATGGTGATAAACTCCTTGCGGGGCTCAAACACCAGATTCTCCAGCTCACCGTTGACGATCCGCATATCGGAGAGTTTAGCCACGATGGGAGTCAGGATGGTCTTGAGCCCCCGGTCGTGTCGGCAGGTCAGCAGAGCGGCCACCCACTCCCGAAACACGGCGTTGTCGATCTTCGTCCCCATGTCCTGGAGGGCGGCGTCCACATCGGGGTCCACCAGCTTGATCCGGGTGAGAAACTCCACAAACACACTCCGGACGGGCGGGTTGAGATAGTCAATGTTTTCCTCCACTGCCGTCTGGATGTCCTCATTGCGGAGATAAGCTGTGGTGATGATAGAGAGGGCGGTTTCCAGTTCAGCGGCAATGTTCTTTTTGTAGTGATTTGCGGTCAGACGGATAAACCAGAACGGCACGAACATCATGCCCACCGCCAGCACCGGCACCAGGAAGAGGTTGCCCAGCGTCAGGGCGAAGGCGGCCCCTACCAGAAAAAGAAGCAGGGACAGGGCGCACACCATGGGAAACTTGGCGGCCCGGCCAGTCATCCGCAGAATGGTCTGTGTCTCCTCGATTTCCCGGCGCAGAAAGGATTTCTTTTTGCGCCGTGTACTCTCATTAACCTCCGACCGGATGCTTTTGGGCTTACTGGTGATTCTGCGGAACACCCCTTCAGTGAAGTCCATAGGGGAGATGTGTAAAAGGACAAAACAACCTGTGATCAGCCCTATACAGGCAATCAACTGGATCAGATTCATACAGATTCGCCTCCTTCCTTGCCGGTTTCAGGTTTGGCAGGCGGCTTGGACTGTGCGCTCCTGGTCTTCGGAGCGGGCGTTGCCTGTCCTGCCTTTGCCGGACTGGAGCCTGACTTACCCTTAGAGGGAGCGGACTTTTTGCCCACGAGCTGAGTCAGCACCTCCTGCGGCATACCATTGTCGATGAACCGCTTCTGCAGGCTTTCCGAGATGGGGTTGACCGCCTCGTGGCGGCCCTTAATACGGTATTTGCCGTCCTCCAACCGGTTTTCTTCGATTTTGAAGTGATAAAGGGTGTTGTACCGGCGCTCCCCAGTGGGCAGGATCTCACACTCCATGATCTCCATGATTTTACGGCTCTTATCCTCCAGCTGCTTGGCGAACACCACGATGGGGAATGCCTCGGTGACCAGATCCATGAGGGTATCGTCGGCCATCTCGTGCTTACGCTTGCAGAGGGTGACCATACGCCGCCATGTAGCCTGGGATGAGTTGGAATGAATGGTGGTCAACACGCCGTGGCCAGTACGGGCGGCCTCCTGTGCGGCATACGCCTCCGCAGACCGCATCTCGCCCACACAGATGATGTCGGGGTGGTACCGCAGGGCCATGTCCAGCAGCATATCCTGATCGATATTCTGCTTGGCGTTCTCGCTCTCACGGGTGATGGTGTGGATGACGCTGTTGCACACCCGGCCATCTTTCTCCCGCACCAGGTCCAGCTCACGGGAGCCGTTCTCGATGGTGAAAATACGCTTGTTGTCCGGGATGGTGGTCAGGAGCCAGCCTGCCACCGTAGTCTTGCCGGAACCGGTGGCCCCGGCAACGCAGACGGAAACGCCGTAACGCAGGCAGGCGGCCAGAAAGTCCAGCATGGGGCCTGTGGCTGTTCCACCTTTTACGAAGTCCTCTTTCTGCATATTCTGCGGGTTGACGATACGGATGGATGCCGTGACGCCCACATCCTCGTCCACCAAAGGGGTCTTGAGGACCGCGATGCGGATGTTCTTGCTGAGATGGCCCAGGACGGCGGGACTGGCATTGTCCAGCACCATACCGCTGACATGGAGCATACGGCGGATCACATTGACGGCGTGTTCAGGGCTGTCGAAATGTTCCTCCAGCTTGACCGTTTCGCCATTGGCGTACAACACCTCGATATCCCGCCAAGAGTTCACATTAATCTCCTCAATGCCGGTTCCGAAGATGTACTTGGTGAGCAGGCCGAACTCGGCCATCTCCGTGTAGAGGGCGTCCACCAGCTGGTCGCCGGAATAGCCTTTGACCGCGATGCGCCGGTCCTGCACATATTTGGTGATGTACCGTTTGATCTGGGCCTTGGCGTCTTCATCGCCGCCCTCGGTGATGAGGGCGGAATACTTGCCGGAGATATATTCCTGCACATCCTGCAGGACGGTGTTGAAATCCTGCCCTTCATTCTCCGGGGTGAAGAAGAGAGAATGCGCCCGATAGCCGCCTGCAGACTCTGTATTCAGGGACCGCCTGGGGAGATCCTCCGCCATGTTCACGCTATCTGTGGGATCAGCTTCAACCCCTGTCCCATCATCAGCTGGGGCGTGACGCAGCGGCTCATCTGCGGGCTGGGGTTCTCCAACGCCGGCTTCATGCTGATTCTGACCCATATTGCCGCTTACCGGGCAGTCCGGGCCGAAATAGAGGGGGAGTTCTTTTTTCCGCCCGTCCGGACCTGTCGTGATATGTGTTGCGGCGGCTTTCTCAGCGGACGCTTTGGGAGCGAACAGGGACTGACTTCGCTTCTCGCCTAACACCCAAACACCTCCCTGGCAATCTTCTCGATCTCCTTGCGGAATACCCGGCTGTCCTTCATGGATAGGTCCGCCAGCAGGTTGCCGGCCAGATACTGTCCCTCCAGCTCCGCCGAATGGGGCAGCGTGAAGGCCACTGTCCCCAGCGCCTGACTCATGTGATCCCCGGCCTGCTGGGACTTTACATTGCTGGCGGTCTTGTACTGCTTGTCCGTATCCCATTTGGCATCCCGCAGGAGGGGAAGTTGGCTGGACAGGTAGCTGATGCTCTTGAGGTCGGCGTTGGCCAGCCGCAGGACGGAATCCGCCTCCATGAGCGCCACAGCGGAGAGGATGTCGTTGGCGATGTAACTGCCGCAGTCAATGACCACATAAGGAGCGATCTCCCGCAGGCAGTCGATGAGCTCCCGCGCCTGCACCTCGTTGTAAGGCGGGTAGGTGTACTCATTCTCTCCCTTGAGCATCCCCAGCATGGTGAGGTAACCCAGGCGTTTGTGGGTGACCAGGTTGTTCTTGACCAGATTCTCCGACACATGGGCGGCGGCCAACACGCTCCCGAGGGAACGCTCGCACTCCAGATCTGCCGCCGGGCAGATACAGGGAAGCATTGGGGCTGTCATGTCGCAGAGAAGGAGGATCACATTCCGGCGCTTGTCGGCCAGATACTTGGCCAGCCGCACGGCCACGGTGGTCTTGCCGCTGCCGGGGCTGCCCCACACCGCCAGCACCCCGCCGCTCTGATCCTCCTGCTCACAGGCGTCCTCCTGGCCACTTCCTCGGGAAAAAATACCCGCTTTCTTGAAGTTCAGCATCAGGCCACCTCCTCGGTTTTCGCGGGCGCCTCCGTTTCTGCGGTTTCGCTGGAGTCAGCGGCGGGTTCGGACTCTGCGGGATTCTCCTGTGGTTTCTCCTCGGGGTCCGGCTCCGGGGGATACAATTCCAGAATGATCTCGTCTTGAGAGGTCAGGAACTTGTCGGCATTCTCCCGGTCGCCCCGGTAGACCAGCGCCAGATGGATGGTCCCCTCGGCCTCCAGCTCGGCCAACACTTTGGCCTGCTCGGGGGACACCAGCAGGGTGACAGTATCGGGCAGTTCCTTGTCATCCTCCTCGTCCACAGGCTCACCGGTGTTGGCGTCATAGCCGGAGGAGGCGGTAACACTGATAATCTCCACATACTGCAGCTCAGCGGGGACAACGGTCTGGCCCTGCTGCTTGTAGTCCGGGGCGATCACCGACACAATGTCGCCGCTCTGCAGCTTGCCGGAGAGCCCCTCCGCAAAACTTTTGATGGACACGGAGATGGCCTGCTGGCTCCCGTCCAGGCTGTACAGGTAGGCGTTTTCCGCTGCTGGGGCGTCTGAGAGTTTGGAAGGGATGATATAGTCGCCCACAGCCAGATCCGCAGTAGCGTATTTACCCACGACGCTCTCTTTCTGCCGAAGGACATCCTCTGGGAGATTATAGCCGCCCACCTCCACGATCTGAACCATGCTCTCGGTGATCTCATCGCCGGCCCGGATGGGCTGGACTACCCGCACGATCTCAGCTTTCTGGCTGACGCTCTGGTTGAACAGCGGGGTCAGACCGAAGCAGATCAGCAGGGAGAGCAGGATGCAGATTACACCGACCACGGTGCGATTTTTCAAAAAACTCATACTGGCATTTCCTCCTTGATTTCATGTTGGGTCGGAAAGTCCGGGCATTACGCCCGGACCGATCTGGCCCTTCTGCTCCGCTTCAACCGGGGCAGAAGAATGGCGGCCGCCGTCAGGGGCAGGGTCACGCCAACGATGGTGAGCACAGTCTTTCTCGTTACATGGAACTTCTTCATAGCAGTCAACCTCCAAAACAGTATAGTGCGGCAAAGCCGATGGATAAAAATGGTCCCAGCGGTAGCGCCGCCCGTGTCATTGCGGGTAGCGGATGATGAATGAATTTTTGAAATAACATAGCGGTGCAGAAATACAGCACCGCCAGCAGCAGACCCAGCGCCATCCCCCAGATCCCCCGCCAAAAGCCCAGCACAAAGCCGGCCGCAGCAGTGAGTTTGATGTCGCCGCCGCCCATGCACTCCGGCCGGATCAGGGCGGCAATCAGCAGGGGCAGAGCCGCCAGCACTCCAAAAAACTGGGCGGGGCTGAAGGAGATCAGCCCCGCCGCGGCGGTCAAAAGACAGAGGAAATCCGGGATAGTACGCTTGCGGCAGTCCACCGCAGAGGCAGCGGCCAGTGCCGTGAGAAACAGGAACGCCTGCACCGGGTATCAGCCCTTGTAGTCAAACATTTCCTCTACGCGCTCGGTCACGGTGGGCAGGACGGTGTCCCCGAACAGAGTGTAGAGGCCAGCCAGGAGCAGGGCGCCCAGCACCACGGCAATCAGGATCTTGATGGCGGTGTCGATGTAGCCCTCGCCGCGAGTGTTGCAGAGAGGGGCGGACAGGTGGGCACGGGCGCAGGTCATGGCGCAGTGGGCCTTGCAGGTCATCGTCTTTACGGTGTTGGACATCTTGTTGAACATCTTCTTCATAGAGAGTTCCTCCTCAAAATTTTAGATTGTTGATTGTTGTGTGGTCAGTGGGTCACATACCCATCTTCTGAGCCTGCTGTGCCGTGGGGTCCGGCGCGGACTGGGGAGAGCGGTTCATCCCCTGCGTCAGTGCCTGCTGGTAGGCGGTCACGACAGCCGATTCCAGTTCGGCGCGTGCCTCCCGTGTGTACGGAAAACAGATGTCCTTGATTTCACCCTTGCTGTTGATCTGGCCGGGCATGGATACAAACAGCCCATTGCTGCCCTCCATGAGCTTGACGCCCCGGACGGCAAAACAGCCGTTGATGTTCAGCGATGCGGTGGCCCGGCAGGGACCGTCAAACTGGATAGAGTGGATACGGACATCATACTGCATGGGAAGGACAGGAGTATCCTGCTGGGAAACCTCTCCCTGGGGGTTTTCACTTGTGGTCTGCGCTTTTGCCATGGTGGGTTCCTCCTTTTCTGAATATAAAAAATAAGTGGCTTTTCCGCTCTTGGGTCACAGGGTCATGGTCATGCCTGATTCCTGCTCCGGGGCTTTCAGTTGGACGGGGACGATAGCTGTGCGGTCCACATAGTAGAACTCGCTGCCGGAATCGTCGTAGAGTTCGACAAGGTCTGAGATGGCCAGCGGCTGTCCGTCGCTGCCCAGGGACCTGCGACAGAATGCCTCCCAGATCCCATCCAGACTGTTGGTGCTGACAGTGCCGTCAAACACTGCCTGGTAACGGGTAAGGTCAGGTCCGCCATATTCACCACTCATGCGGTCCAGCCCAATGAAGCGCATGGCGGCGGGAGCTGAGGGGCCGAGCTGCCAGATACGGCAGGATTTCAGGGCTGGCCCGTTGTCTGCTGCCTTCTGGTATCCACCGCTGGAGAGACGGTCATAGATGCCGTCCTCCCACCGGACAGCCAGCCCCTTCCTTGCCAGCCAGTCCTCCAACTCCTCACGGCGGAACATGGAGTCCGCCACCACTCCTTGTTCTGTCCTGTAGCCCACTGGATTCCCATAGTAGAGCAGACATCGATTTTTCATTTCCACACTTCGCATGGCGGCATATCTCCTTTCTGCGGTTAAGTCATTTCCATCCCTCCCATGCCTGCGTTCTGCCCTTGAAACTCCTCCAGCTTTTCTCTGGCCCAGCCGGGGAGGAATTCCTCTTTCAGAACGCCGGTGAAGTCTGTGCGGTTCCATCTGGTCTGCTCTCCATCGCCCAGGCAGGTACAGCGGATAGACCGACCGACAGCGTGGGGGCTGCATCCAAAGCCGTCATGGGCCAGCCAGAGCTGGTTCTGGGGCGTCCAGCAGGACTCCTTGAGGGTGTCTGGACTGAGCACCAACACCCGGCCCTCATAGTCCAGAGATTCATAGGAGTTGGGTTCGCAGTGCTCCGGCCCAAATAGTTCCAGCTTGCCGTATGCCTCCCTCACTTGACTGATAAATGCGTCCAGATACGCCAGGGCGGTGTCCACTTCAAAATAACGGTTATGGGCATCATCGGGTGGGACATAGGCTTTCTTTTGCCATTCTTGGTTTTCCGCGCTGAGCTGCTCCTTGTAAGGCCCCAGCCTTTCTATCGTGTTGGCCAGGACGAAATTGGTCCGCTTGAAGCCCCACCGTTTCAGCACCATTTGGGATGCTTCCGGCTTTAATGCGCTGCGGCCGTCGCCATAGACGCGGATGACGGCTTCGATGTCCCGCGCACAGGATACATTGGCGTGGAAACTTGCATCCCAGAGCGCAGCTTCCCCAAGTCTGTGGGCCTCTGACTGTGAGCCGGGATAGAGGTAGATATCCTGTTCCATCTTGCCTCCTTTACGGCAGGCGCCATTTGCCCGCTGGGGGGATCGTCAGCGGGCTGATGCCCAGCTCATTGAGCAGGCAGCAAAGCTCCACCGAAAGCTCCCGCAGTTCCTCCGTTGAGGGGACGATGATGAGCGCTCCATCCGCGGCCAGAACCGCGACTTCTTCTCCCACGGGGATAGATGCCTCGGATAACAGTGCGGCGGGCAGATTGAGTTCCATACCGCTGCTGGTGTATCCGGTACACTCAGCGTCGTCACAGGTTCTGGTCACCAGGAGTCTGTTTGCGTCACAGTCGCAGATGTACTGGTTCGCTGGGGTGGTGATGGGAACTTCTTCCCCCGGCTCATAGCCCATTCCGCGCATGAAAAATGCAGGCAGGGTCAGAGACCCGTCTACACCGACCCGAACCGTTGTATGGATCTTACTCATCGCCGTGTTCCTCCTGCCCATTGCATGCGGTGCGTTCTCCGTAGATGAGATTCCCCACCATCAGCTGTTCCTCCAGCTCGCCCAGGCAGATTCCGGCTTCACCCAGCATCTCCAGCAGGTAGGGAGGCACATCCCGCAGGTCATGGTCATATCCGGCCTCGGCAATGGTGACGGTCTTTTCTTCGTCATCCACATAGACACAGAGCTTGGCCCCGGCAGGGATGCCGGCTTCTTCCCGCAGGTAGTCTGGCAGTTCCAGCATGCCGTCCTCCAGATCATCGAATGGGCAGCCATCCTCGCAGTCATCACAGGTGCCACAGACTCTGGCCAGATGGACGGTGAGCTCCGTGGCCAGCCGGTGCAGGGCATCCATCGCCTGGATCAGTTCCATGGTGGTCATTTGCTTTTTCAGAACGACCACCGCGCTGTCCAGCGTGTGGATCTCGACCTTTTCTCCGCCCTCAAAGCCACTGATCTTGAACGCTCCGCCGGGAATCAAAAGAGTACCATTGTTTATCTGTTTGTTGAATTTCATCTTCTTCTCCTTATTACATTGAAATTGTAGAACGGGCTGGATTGGATGCTCCCGGCCATTCCTGTCCTTGTTGGGCAGCCAGCCCGTCCCGGAAGGCTGTCAGATCTTCTCCTGTCGGCGTATAGCGTCTTGCTTCAAGGGCGGCCATCAGCGCATAGGTCTGGCCAACCTCGGACAGCAGTGCCCGAAGATCGTCCGCAACCATATCCGTCCCCATCCGGCGGAGCTGCACGGTAAAGGTGATTCGGTAATGCGGCTGGCCGGGGATGCTGTCGATCCGCATATCCATTCCCAAGTTGGAATCGTGTTGCGGGCGGATATAGACCTGACCCACTACGCTGGGGCAGACCTGAAGGCGGCCCTGACTCATTTCCTCAATCAGCTGAGCCGCCTGCTGGAGCTTTTCCAGTTCAGAGAGCTGTTCATCCAATTGCCTCACCCCCGTTCCAGTCAAACAGCGTCATTTGAGAGGGAACCGCCCGGCTCCGCTCCCGCAGGTCATAGTTGGCGATAAGCAGTTCCGGGAACTGAGCCCCATTGTCGTACCTCTGCTTGATGTTGTTGATACGGGTGGTTTCCATGAGGTAGATGCCTGGCCTGTCGTACAGCCCGCGGACAAAGGCGTCGTCGTTGTAGGAGAGCAGGAATTTGCCCTCGATCCGCATCAGGGCGTCCCGCAGGCGGATGTGGTCGGCTTCGGTGAAACCGTCTTCACCAATGTTCTGGTAATACCCCTCGGTGGCATGGTAGGGCGGGTCGAGATAGAAAAAGCTCACTGGCCGGTCATATTGATGGAGCAGTTTTTCAAAGTCCTTGTTCTCAATAACCACCTTGGCAAGCCTCCGGTGGGCCTGCTCGATGAGCGAAAAGTTGCTACGCATATCGTGGGGCTGGCTGCCAAAACTGGTCAGCCCGGAGGCGTAGCTGTAGCGGATGAGCTGATAGAACCATGCCGCCCGTTGGACATCGCTGGCGGGGCTGTCCCGCGCCAAGGCGGAGCGGATGCGGTCAAAGTCCTCCCGTGCGTTGAGTACATACCGCAGAGCCTCCATCAGTTCCTCCGGTTTGTCCCGCACACAGCGGTACAGGTTGACCAACAGGCCGTTGAAGTCATTGTAGACCTCAAAGTCGTTGCCGGGAGGCTTGTGGAACAGTACCCAGCCCCCGCCGCCGAACACCTCAATGTACCGCTCATAGTAGAGGGGGAACAGCCGGACGATCAACTCCCGCAGGGCCTTCTTGCCTCCAATCCAGGACATGAAACTGTTCAGGGCGTATCACCCCCATCCAGCGGCAGGCGGGTCTGTGCGGTATCCTCTCGCTCCAGAGTCCGATCCAGTCCCCGGATGGCGGCCGCGATTCCGCTGATCCGCCTGGTCAGATGGGCGATGGTGGCCCGCACCTCCTGGTCCGTGGCGGCATAGAAGTATCCACTCCCGTTGCTGGCGATGGGGACGCCATCCCGCCGCAGGGCATTGACCATGTGTCGAACCTGAATCCCTTTGATGCCGAAGGTCAGTTCCAACTCCCGGCTGGTGGCGGCGTTGAGAGCTCCCATGTGGTACTGCTCCAGATATTCCGCCAGCCGTTCTTTCTCCATGAATGCCTCCTTTCCGGGCCTGTTTTCCGAAAAAGGGCATAAAAAGAAGGGGCCGTTTTCCCCTTTCGGAAAACGGCCCCTGTGTCATATTCTATATCCTGTTTTTACTTCATCGAATCACCCCCAGCTCCCGCAGCGGACAGATGCGGTTTTTGTGACTTGGCAATAGATCGGCTATATTGACAGAGCGGGACTGTGGTGCTCAGGCTGGCTATACTCATACCGGCGCTCTCCACCGTTCCAGGCTACATAGCCGTGGTCGGTGGTCGAGAGGCCATATTGACCCATATTGGCCTCTGCGTAGGCAGCCCCGTCAAAGGCGTCTGTTATCAGTCTGCTGGGCGGGATCACGCCGTTTCGGACCGCAAGTTCCCGCCCGTATGCGGCCAAGTCCATGCCGCGGGGGAAGAACTCATAGTGCTGGAGATTCTGGGCGAGATCCAGAGCCAAATCCAGCCGGTGGCAGTCCTCCAGCTCCAGCACCGCCTGCCATTTGTCCAACCAGTGGGGTGCCCCCTGACCCTGTTCCGCCCAAACATAACCGAAGTCAATGGCATGGCGAACCAGTTCGCTGGCTGAGTCGTACTGGTCGAGAATACCCGTCAGCTGGGGCAGGCAGCAGTCCACCTCCAGCGCGATGCACTCGCTGAGGCTCTCTGCCTGTAGCGAGTCCAGCCCCAGCAGGAGTTCGTCCGGATGGTTTGAGTCGATATACTCGCCGGAATCCGGGAAGCCAACCCAAATCCCCTCCATATTGCTCCGGCTGGCCAGTTTAACTCGTATGGCATAGTCACCGGCGACCGGCTGGAGGGTGGGATCTTCCTCTACGAAGGGATCTGCCAGTTTGATGTTCCGCACATAGTGACCGTTACAAAAGGCTCCATTCTGCGACTGGTGGTAGGCGGCCCCCAAATGCTCCGCATTCAGGAATGGACGGGCGGCATCCGAGGAACACTCTATGCTCTCCATGACAAATTTTCCAAGCGCGGCCTCGTCTCCCGCGCCATAGAAGAGGTCGTAACAGTCCAGTTGGGACGCAATCCGCATCACATGGCCGATCTCTTGGGGCTTCTCCAACTCCATCGCCCCTTGGAACAGGATCTTTTCTTTCTCTGTCATATTGGAAAAGCGCCGCTCCAGCCAGTCATGCTCCGATTTTGTAACATAGAAGCCGTCCAGCTTGTCAAAGAGGGCGGCGTTTTGATCTGACATCGCTCACATCATCTCCAGTCCTTGTCCTATTTCCTGTTCCGGCTGAAATACCGGGAGAGGCTGGCCGTCCTTTCTGCGGATCAGACCATACTCTGTGATAACCCCCAGCCGGTCATCCAGCATCTTCTGGCCGATCTGGGCCGCCTGCGGGGTCTGGAACAGCTCCTCTGGTAAAGCAGAATACTTCTCACGGAACATCATCTCCGCATAGCCCCAGGTCTGCGCTACCTCGGGACGGAGTTCGTACTGGTCAATCTCGCCCATCAACCGTGTGGCGTCCTGCAGACTGGGGTGGTCAACCACGGATAAAAGCGCCTTATACTTGACCATATCCGATTCGGGCCACTCCCGTTCTATTTGAGCCAACCGCTTGGCAAATTCGTCGGCCTGTTCAATGCCATCCTCATCGTCGATAGCGTTGTTGATAGCATCTCGCAGGAAGGGGATCAGGCAATCCACACAGCGGAATGCACATTCATCCACTGAGGCGGCATCTACTTTTTCCACCGCTCTCCATATACCGGCATCCGCTGCGGGAAGATTCAGCACTGCGGTTTTGTCGTTATCATAGCTTGGGTCATTGAAAAATCCCTTACGCACCTCCAGCATCACCGGAGCATCGGAGCGATGGAAGCAAGCCGTTTCATTGGACTGGCACACATAGATGTCCTTGATTTCTCCACCCAGTTCCGCATAGCCGAAGTCGGTGAACACGCCGCCATGATCCTCCTGATGCTGTTCTCCCAACAGTTCCAGCAGTCTTTCTTGAAAGCCGCTGCCCTCCTCTGTGGTGTCAAGCAGAGCCATAGCCTCATTTGAGAGCATTTCATTTGCGTATAAAAACGCCCCCAGTTCTTCATGATTGGAAACTCGGGGCGCAAAACAGCAGATATCGGTATTGTAGGTCAGGTTAATCAATTGGTTCAGCGGAATGGGAGCGACGCGGTGATTCTGCTTGATTTTCAAAAGAGCATCCATCCCTTTTTTCTGCTCCTCTGTCAGTGAGGCCAATCGCTGGGCAAACAGGTTTAGGTCGTATAGATTAGCATTCCACCCAATCATGGCATGCGTGAGGCCATTGTAATGGATGCAGGTTAGCTCATTTTTGCAGAAGCTACCGTCTTTGATTCTCGCCTTTTGGAGTGCGTCGCTGAACTCCGCAAAGGATGCTGGCATTTTCATTACCGTGGCCGTCTCATAAGATTTAGGTCCACTGTTGCTGATCTCCACCTCGAAAATTGTCTTATCTAAGAGTAATCCCTCCCTGTGTAGACTCTTGCTCAGGAGCCTCGGGCGGTTCCATGTCTGAGTGAACTTCGTTTACGGTTTCCAATATGGATTCCAAGTCTCTTTTCCGAGAAATATTCGCAAAATCCACGGAGCGGCAGTATACTTCGCCATCCTTTCCCACAGAGCACTGTGTCTGCTCTTTGCCTCGCATCTTTTTCGATTTCACTGCCAGGCATCCGTCATCGGCAATTCGTGAGGAGAAGCCCTTTTCCTTTAACCGCTCCGACAATACCGAAAAAAACTGCCGCGTTCTCCCATCAAGATCCATTTTATACGCCTCTTTCTATAAACTCATTCCCTGCATCTCAATATCTTCTGCAGGAGCGGAAGGGGCCTCATAGAGTGTGCTTCGGCCATAAGCGATGCGGATGATATCCTCTGCGGAGTAGTCGGAGCCAGCGCCAAAAAGATGCCTGAACTGCAGGCGGTCTGACGGAGCAATGTACCATGTGGAATACTGAGACTTCAGCCCTTTCAGGGATTCAGCCGATGTTTTGAAGGTCAGTTCCACTCCGTCCTTCTGTACCGTGACATTGACCGTCTTTGCGCCACTTTTTTGGAGGGCATCTGTAATCGCCCGCATCCGATAGACCGGTGCATCGCTGTCCTGGCTGAGCATCTGATACTCTGCCAGCAACGCATCCTTCTTTAGAAACTGCGCCAGAAATTCCTCCTGGTTGTCCCGCATGTACTGTTCCGCAGTTGTTTTTATATAATCCTCCGGGGATTTGAGGTAGGAGAGCAGGGTGTCTTCTGTCAAGGATGTATAATACTCACTGTGAAACTGTACATCGGGTTTCTCCCCAGAAAAAACGAGGGAAGCTGCCTCCCGCCCTGCCTCGGTTCCCTTGTAATACCGGTATGAATTGATGTTCCTCTCACTGGTGAGTTCCCTGACAGAGAGGCGACTTCGCTCATTGGAAATGGCCGCCTCAACATAGCGGTCGACCTCCTGAGCGATGCGCTTCCCAAACGCCGTAGAATCCTGGCATTCTTCTTCCGTCAGTCCGGAGACAAAGTTGGGAAGGGGGTCATCCAGAAGATGGAGCGCCTGGTGTTGCCGGTCGTACAGGCCGCAGAACTCCAAACGGTCGCTCCAGCTGATCCTCTCTCCATAAAATGTTTCGCATCCAAAGAGGTAATCAATCTCTGGCGTTGCGGGAACTTTCACTACTGAGCCCAAATGCTTGCCCTTTTGCAGAACTAAAACTGGCACAGCGGCATTTTCCAGCCACTCTTGAAACTCCTGCCGGGGAAGTGGGGCCTGCTTTTGCTGCGACATTACAAAATCCTCCCATTTTACTGTTTCTGCTCAAAGTTTGCACAACTTGTCTGTCCCGAGTATGACTCTTCATAGTGTTTGGGGTCAGCACCAGGCACATCCCACCCAGCCATGCTTCCTATCTCCATAGCTTGCCGCTGGATGGGGGTGACGCCCAGGTCTTCGTTCAACTCATCCGCCAGTTCCACATTCCCTTCCTTGTCGCCGGTATCCCAGTCGGAGGGGTAGTAGCCAGTTTCACCCCGTTTGATGCAGATAAGCTGTCCGGTGGTCCGCAGGGTGGAGAAGCACAGTTCCGGCAACCCCTCGGCCACCTTGGGGGCAAACCGTTCCTGTTCGGTTTGGATGCTCCAATCATCAGGCTGCCACAGATGGACATACAGCTCGCCGCCGTCCACCTCGATGGGGCGCTGCTCGAAGCCTTCGCCCCATCCGTCAGAGGCTTGTCCACCCAGGTACTCTTTTAAGATGGTAAGCTCTTCCGGAGTCAGCTCTCCGGCCACCCGGCACTCCGCTACGCCCCAGAGCTGGCGATTCCTGACCTCAACAGTAAACACCGCCGAGCGGACCTTGTGATCTACACTGTCGTCCTCACCGTACCAGCGCATGAGGCCGCTCTCGTTTTCCTCTGGTACCCGGTTTTTTACCAGAGCGGACAGAATTTGTCCCTCATAATCCATGAGGGTGTGGCCATCCCACTCCTCACCGTCCTCTGACATATCCCCCCACTCGTCCCGTCCATAGAAGTCCGCTGTGAGCGGCATATACAATTTGAATGTCTGAGGCTCTGGCAGATAGACCGAGAATCGGTCTTCTCCCAGCACCAGAGCCAAGGTACATCCATTGTCCCACTTTACATGGAATTGCCCGGCATCGTCGATATAATCCAGTTTCCCGGTACTGCCGGGGGAAATGGGCCGGGGATTACCGCCTATCTCTGTGAGTTGGATGCGGGAATCCTTGGGGAACTGCTGCCGCAAGAAGTCCAGCCACTCTCTCGGTACGCTTTGCATTTACATCTCTCCCATTCTAATCCCAATATCCGGCTGATTTAATTGTTGATAGAGCCGTTCCATCGCCTCCGCCACCACGAGGTCCGACCGGAAGCTTTCCAGTTTTTCGTGATCCGTAAAGAATTGCTGTTCACCGCTCTGGAAATGAACAAAGTCCACTGTGGCGATACCGTCCTTAATAACGCCCAGCCGTTTCTCACTGGTATTGCTGTCCTGGTAGATTTGGATTGCTTCCTCCAGAGTCAGATCTTGCCTGATTATCTCCTGCGGGGTATTGGTGTCCGCCATGACAAACCAGGCATAGGTGTGGGGAATGCTGGGATCTGCGGCTTTCCTAAGAGCCTGCTTCCCAGTTTCAGTCAGTCCATAGTTGCAGGTACGGCGTGAATTGTCCTCACCGGCAAAATCCAACAGGATATCGTCTACCGCTTTTTTGACCTCCGGATCGTCTGTCAGCGTTTCAAAGCGGAAGCCGGTTGTGCTGCGGAAGGGCAGTTCCTCCCGGATGGCCTGGAGCAACGCCTTGGAATCCGTGAACTCCTGCTGTTCGCCGC
Organism: Intestinimonas sp. RTP31139st1_F5_RTP31139_211217; assembly: GCF_040226735.1. Classification (NCBI taxonomy): domain Bacteria; kingdom Bacillati; phylum Bacillota; class Clostridia; order Eubacteriales; genus Intestinimonas; species Intestinimonas sp. RTP31139st1_F5_RTP31139_211217. Next base: position 103,466 of record NZ_JBCOAQ010000003.1, read on the forward strand.
TGGCGAAGGTTACCCGACCTACCACAGGGTGTTCCTGTCGGTACATCTCCTGCTGGCAAAGATCATAGCAATAGAGGTACCCCTGATACTCGCCGGGAAAGGGAGTACAGCGTAGACAGAAACGGTAATTTTCTGTTTCCGCAATATAGCCATAACTCCTGCGGTCCTCTGTGATGGAGCCGCCATGCTGCCAGCAGTAGGCGTCCATGGCCCCCAGATTCTTCAGGAGTCCAGTCTGACGCAGGTCGTCCACAAATCGCTACAGCACCTCTTTGAACTCCGGGGTGTTGAACCTATCCTCGTTATGGGGCCACCAGGTGTGCCAGAACTCCTTCTCACCATGGCCGAAATCCATGCGGAGGTGGCCTACAGTACCCAGTGCCTCGTCCAGCTTTTCTTCGGAATAGAACAGCCCCACCTCATCCAGGGAGGCGGGGCGCAGTACAAACTCACGATTATCCTGGGGGTAGGCCAGATCATGCTCCTCGCAAAACTGCTCCAGCGTCATTTCTTCTCCCAGCAGATAAAATGTGCCGTTGACCCGGCGCGAAGCAGTACCTTCATGCTTTAAAGGGATTGGAGAAAGTACGGTTCCTGCATGATAGTCAGCGGCATGATCCACCAGAGTGGTTCGGGTGCTGGGAGATTTATGTGTCCCCCGCAGGTCATAGCAGTACCACCCATCAGGAATGATATCCCGCTGAATCAGCCAGTTGGTGAACAGCACAGGTTTTCCAAGCAACGCTGCGTGTTGCATGGAGTCTGTCCAGATGTTAATGCTCATTTAATCCCTCCCATATTCACAGTGTTTTCCCACTCGTGCTGGTTCCACAGCGTATCTTGTATCTGCGTACAGGGATTAATGCATCTGCAACCCATCTTGTACTTCAGGGAACGGATCACTGAGCTTTCGGAGCAGGCCAAATTCGGTCCTTCTCACACCATCCTCCCGCATATAAAAGTTGCCCATTGCTTCGAAATCCGTAAAGCCATCGAGGGTAGAGATCAGCTCCTCGTCCGCCCCGATCCGCTCCAACACCTGCTTGCCATATTCCTCCGGATCGTCCGGTACACGCTCGTAGTCATCCAGTTCGATGGAAAACCTCAAAGCCTCCTGGAGCGTTGCCGGCTGTTCCACCTCAAGGACAGAGAGGTATTTCAGCAATGCGCCATCCTCCTGATCCATTATCCGGATATTTTCCGCCAACTCGTCCAATTGCTCCAGTCTCAGATCCATCCCCTGGAGAGGAAGATATTCCCCCAGATAAGGCCGCAGGGCCTCCACCCGAGTGAGTTTCGCCATATTGAGGCTGTCCACTCCCAGAAGTTGTCTGGCGCTCTCCAATTGCTCAAAGGTCGCAGGCAGAGTGATCTGCGCTGTTTCGCTCTGTACACGAACAGGGCAGGGGTTTTCCATCCATATCCGGAAAACGCCGTCCAATCTCTCGTTCTCCAAAAGTTCAGGTGTCTTTTTCTGCACATAATTGCCGCTGGAATATTCTCCTCCATGCTTTTCCCGATATTCAGCCCCCACACGGGCATAATTGATATAGGGCTTGAAGCGATCCGGAAATGGTGTGATCCCTTTGTTCACAAGGTAGATGCCCAATTCTGAATCAGACGACACATTGTTGACGAGCATATACTCATCCAGCCTGTCCGCCACAGTAAGGGCCCCCTCCAAGTTCCAGACACACTCCGCATCCAATGCCCCGGAAAAGATGGCGGCTTTCGCCGGAGAAAGTGCCTCTGTGCGTTCCGCCAGTTTTTGTAGTTTTTGAAACTGCTCCGAATCTTCTACATCCACATCGTACAGGCATCGGTAAAGGACCGGTACATTGCTGCTCACATCCAGGATGGCGGTGGCTGTGGTATCGAGGCTGATTCTGTCCAGGAAGGCAAATGTCTCCCCAATCTCAGCGGGACTGGCGGGCAGTTGCAGACGGACAGTTTCTTCTCCTTTTCCCCGGCTCAGAGTCAACAGAATCATCGTTACATTCCTCCCATCTGAAATTCCTGTTCCCGCTGGTGCTGCTCTGCCGGACCGCCGGCCATCAGCTCCCCCAATGTCAATGTGCCACAGTAGGCCACATATCCTTTCTCCGTGAAGGCTCCTGTTTCCTTCTCCATACGGAGTTTGCCGTAACGCTCATAATCATAGAACTCCTCCAGATTGGGGTCATATTCATAATGGCCGGAGTCCTGGATCATGTATCTGCCATATTCGGCGGGAGTGCGGACTTTGGGTGCAAACTCAAACAGCTCCAGATTTTTGGCCAGTTCGCGTATCTCGCCGGCACACTCCGGCTTGGCCATCTCCATGACCGCCGTCAACTTTTTCTGTTCCAAATCAGACAGTGCAGCGATGGCCGTCGCCATATCATTCAGCGCGAATAGATCCTCCCGTTGTCCCTCCAGGACCTCCTCCACCTCGGATGGAAGCAGACTGTCCTCATACCAGATGCGGGCATCGTGGATGTTAACGCCTGAGCGTGCAATTCCACGCTGGAGCTGTTGCTCGGAGCAGGGCAGGAGCAGCCAAGTGATTTGATCTGTATTTTCCGGCTCCTGCCGGGAGGAAAGCCCTACCGCCAGCAGATTCGGCTGGTAGTGGTAACAGGGGAAGTGGCGGCCGTCATAGAGCTGCTCCAGTTTCATCCCGTTATCATAGACCACGCCATAAGGGGTAATCCTTCCCTCAAGATGATTGAGGATCAGGTCCAGAGCGAACTTGCGGCCATCCAGCCGCTCGAGCTCCTCGATTCTGCAGCCCCCACCCTGCATCGTCATGTAGTGCTGCCGCCCAATGGCGTCCAGGTCGGAGAAGTCTGTGATGACCGTGGCCTGCTGGCAGCAAAAGGTCAGATTGATGAAATCCTTTATATTTGAGACGCCCAATTTGCAGGCCATTCCCTGGAACTGGGCAGCCTCACCGTCATCAAAACTGTCCAGCCGTTTGGCCAGATAGTCCAGCTCATCAAAATTGACCAATGAGCCAACCAGCCTGTTCAGTACGGTATAGAAGCTGTCCAGTTCATCCACCCGGCAATCCTGCCGGAGCGCGTCACCGATTTCCAATGGCTCCAGCAGTTCGATCATGCGGTCATATTTCTCATCGGGGATAGGGAATGGAACCGTAATCTGCCCATATTCCGGGTGCTGAGCGCTGCTCAGTACCGCTTTCAGCACATAGCCCATTCTGGTGCCTCCTTACTCGCATCCATGACCGCCTTTCCATATCTGGCAATCATGGTTGCGTAAATAATATTGTGGAAGTCCAGATCACTCACCAGTTTTGGGTGTGCCAAATCTTCTGCCTCCATGGGTGACTTCAGGTCATACAGCCGTCTGGCGGAATAAAAGATGGGGTAATCCTGTATCGCAAATCCATGGGGTTTGGATACGATGCGGCTGAAATCAATGGAATCGTGTGAAAGAGCGGGGAGCGCCGGTTGCCAGAGTCGCTCCTTTGAGGCGAGAAGATAGAGCGCCGCCAGATAGCCAGGAGGCGCATCATCCCATACCCTGTCCGCAAAGCGGCTTCTGAGGTGGACGGACACTGTGTGCAGGACTGCCTGATCCGGCCCGCTCCAGTGTTCCACAGCCTGAATCCTCTTGTGCAGGCCGGCATGAGGGATGTGTCCGAAATATTCCAGAATCAAATCCAGGTACTCAATCGCGCCGGACTTCAACCGCTCCGCGATATACGGACAGGTGCGGACTTGACAGGATCGGCGGCGGTAATGCAGGCAGTACCGGCAATCCACATCCTCCGGCTTGTAGCAGAAGCGGCTGAGGATCATCATCCCGCCGCCGCGCTTCTGGAAGCCAGGGACGCTCATCATCATATGCTCCAGACCAGCTCGAGGGGTATTCTGAGCGAAATATCTTGTCATGGCACACTCCTTCTTTCAAAACAAAAAAGCGGGAGCTGCTTATGCTGCACAGTGTGTGCAGATGCGGCTCCCGCTTTTTCTGATGTCACATATCAATTTGTGGCTCCTGTGCTTGTCCCTGCTCCAGTCTGTCCGCCAGATCTGGGACAGTGTATTCGATCTTTGTCCTTGCGGTCTGCATGGCTTTGAGGTGTCCATCTTCCAGCTCTGGGCCTTCATCCAGCAGGTAGTCTGTGGCCCGGTAGAGTTCAGTTAGCTCCTCCGGTGAGAAAAGCTGGGTCTTGGAGATCAGCCCGGAGCGGACGGCAAAATCCTGCTTGGCCCCGCAAAAATCTTCATCATAATAATGTCCGTAGCTCACGCCGGTTCTGTTATAGTCCCAGATCCAAGTGACAAACTGATAGCCCCTGCCATTTTCCAACTCCCGGCCAGCCAGCACTGCGCCGCCAAAATCCGCCAGCAGATGGAATTTTTCGCTCAGACCGCTGATATGAAGGGTGGGCGCAGTTTGAACCTCCTCAACATAAGTGTACACTTCATCTGCGGTCTGTGCGACTCTGTGGTACAATTCACTGGCCTCCGGATTATTGCTTCCGGCAGGAAAAAGGAACACATCGTTTCCTGGAGAAACAAAGAGGACAGGCTGACCATGGAGGAAAATCTCCAGCCGCCTATCCTCTACATTGGATGATTCAACTCCGCCTTCTCTCAGGCGCCGGGAAAGTTCTTCAAAAAATTTTTTCAATGGTTAAACCTCATTTCTTTTTTATCTGTTGGGACGACAACAAAAAAGCGGAGATTCTATCATCGAATCTCCGCTTCAATAACTATATTGGTTTTTCTCCGGGGGAAGGGAATCAGGTGTCCGTCCTCTTTGTGTTTTCGTATGGATAGAACAATGACTCACACATTTGGTCTGTGTGAGTCATTGTTTTTGGTGGAGATAAGCGGGATCGAACCGCTGACCTCTTGAATGCCATTCAAGCGCTCTCCCAGCTGAGCTATACCCCCATGTTGCCAGAAACCCTTGATTTTGCTGGATTTCTGAGCTATTCAATTTTTTGACTTTACTCTCCGTTGCGGGGGAGCACACCCGGTTGCTTGCGCTCCCAGCTGAGCTATACCCCCAAAAAGCTGACCCTGCTCCAGAACAAGATGTCCTGCACAGAACGTGTATTATTTTACCATCGGGCGATGAGCTTGTCAACAGAAAAATTTATTTTTCGGAGGGGAAATGCGGCGGCATAGAAATTTGAACATCAAACAAGATTGTGCAAGTTAACGGTTGACATTTTCTAGGATTCTGGTAAAATATCGCTTAAATTATTTTAGTTAAATATATTTAATTAAAATAATAAAAACTAACCCTCGTATTGCGAAAGGAGCGCATGACAATGTTTGAACAAATAAAAGCTGTGATCCTGGATTCTTTGAGCTGTGAGCCTGAAGATATCACGATGGAGGCCAGGCTGGTGGAGGATCTGGAGGCAGACTCTCTGGATGCCGTGGAGCTGAACATGGCGCTGGAGGAGGCCCTGGGATACTCTGTGGCGGACGAGGAGCTTCAAAATATGAAAACAGTGGGCGATATTGTCCGCTATCTGGAAGCCCACCAGGGCTGAGCCATGGAACTTGCAGACGTTTTAGTGCTGCTGGACCGCTTTGATGGCTCTGCGGCGGATCGGCTGGAGCTGGAGGCGGACGGGTGGAAGCTGCGGCTGAGAAAAGGTGCGGCCAAGGCCGTAGGGGTTGTGACCGGGCCTGTGCCCGCGGCGGAAGAAAAGGCCGGGAGCGGAGAAAGGCCGGCTGGTGAGGACGGAGCAACGCTGCTGAAGGCATCTCAGGTCGGGACCTTTTATGCCTCCCCGGCACCCGGCACCGCGCCCTTTGTCTCTGCCGGGGACAGGGTGTCAAAGGGGCAGACCCTTTGTGTTCTGGAAGCCATGAAAATGATGTCCGAGGTCCTGGCGCCGGCGGACGGCACCATTCTGGAGGTGCTGGTAAAGGACGGAGAATTGGTTGGTTTCGACACGCCGCTTTTCCGGATCAAGGAGCAGTGAGCCTATGTTCCATCGGATCCTGATCGCCAACCGGGGAGAGATCGCCGTCCGCATCATCCGTACCTGCCGGGAGATGGAGATCGAGACCGTGGCCGTCTACTCCACGGCCGATGCGGAGGCGCTCCATGTAAAGCTGGCCACCCGGGCGGTGTGCATTGGCCCGGCCCGCGCGGCGGACAGCTACCTCAACCTGCCGGCCATCCTCACGGCGGCGGTGGAGACCGGATGTGACGCCATCCATCCCGGCTATGGGTTCCTCTCAGAGAACGCGGAGCTGGCAGACCTGTGTGCAGAATGCGGCCTCAAGTTTATCGGCCCTGGCGGGGACGTGATCCGGACCATGGGCAACAAGGCGGCCGCCCGCATGCTTATGCGGGAGAACCGCGTCCCTGTGGTGCCGGGGTCCGACGGCCCCGTGCGGAGCCTGGAGCAGGCGGCCGCAGTGGCCGGGGCGGTCGGCTATCCCGTCCTGGTTAAGGCCTCCTCCGGCGGCGGCGGTCGGGGGATGCGCCGGGTAGATGCGCCGGAAGAGCTGCCCGGGCTCTATGCTGCCGCGCAGGCCGAGGCGGTGGCCTGTTTCGGTGATGGGGAGCTCTACGTGGAAAAGCTGATCCTGCATCCGCGCCACATTGAATTTCAGGTCCTGGCGGACAGCCATGGAAACGTGGTCCATCTGGGGGAGCGGGACTGCTCCATCCAGAGAAAAAACCAGAAGCTGGTGGAGGAATCCCCGTCCAGAGGACTGGATGCGGACCTGCGCCAGGCGATGGGGGCGGCCGCTGTCCGGGCGGCGCAGTGCGCCCGTTATCAGAGTGCCGGGACCGTGGAGTTTGTGCTGGATGGCTCGGGTGCGTTCTATTTTATCGAGATGAACACCCGGATCCAGGTGGAGCATCCCGTGACCGAGATGATCACGGGGGTAGACTTGGTGCGGGAACAGATCCGCATCGCGGCTGGGCTGCCGTTGGGAATGACCCAGAGCGAGGTGCGGCAGAACGGCCATGCGCTGGAATGCCGGATCAACGCCGAGGATCCGGGGGCCGGATTCCGGCCCGGACCGGGGACCACGCGGTTCCTTCACCTGCCCGGCGGACCCGGTGTGCGGGTGGACACGGCGCTGTACTGCGGGTGTGTCATGCCGCCCCAGTATGACTCACTGGCGGCAAAGGTGGTGGTACACGCCCACACCCGCTTGGAGGCGATCCGCAGGATGCGGCGGGCGCTGGAGGAAGTGGTCATTGAGGGCTATCCCACCACCGCCGATCTCTGCCATCTTATTTTGTATCATCCTGATTTTGTCAAGGGCAAGTACGACACAAGCTTTTTGGAGCGGCATCTGGAGGCGCTGCTACAGTGGGAGGGCGAGGGAGAGAGATGAGCGATTCCTTCAGCCGGCGCCGGGCGCATATGATTCAGCTCAAGGCGCGCCGTGAGGGGGTGGAGACCGACGTTCCCCGCCGGCATGCGGCAAAGGCGGCTTTCAGCAAGTGCCCCCACTGCGGCGCTGGGGTATCGAAGCGGGAGCTGGCGCGGACGTTGTATGTCTGTCCCCAGTGCGGCTATCACCACCCGATCGGCGCCTACCTGCGCCTGAGCATGCTTTTGGACTCCAAGAGCTTCTGCGAGCTGGAGGAGCGGCTGGCGGCGCCCAACACGCTCGGATTTCCCGGGTATGAGGAAAAGCTCCGTGCAGCGCGGAAGGCCACCGGCCTTACCGAGGGCGCAGTGGCGGCGCGGGGAAAGGTGGACGGCAGCAGCGCGATTTTCTGCGTGCTGGACAGCCGATTCCTCATGGGCAGTATGGGAGCCGCTGTGGGGGAAAAGGTGACGCGGGCGGTGGAGTATGCCGACCGGATGGGGCTGCCGCTGGTGATCTTCTCCGCCAGCGGCGGAGCTCGGATGCAGGAGGGAATCCTATCCCTGATGCAGATGGCTAAGACCAGCGCCGCCCTAGGCAGATTTTCCTCCCACGGAGGCTTTTACCTCTCTGTGCTTACCCACCCCACCACCGGAGGCGTGACTGCGTCGTTTGCTTCCCTGGGTGACGTGACGCTGGCGGAGCCGGGGGCACTGATCGGATTTGCCGGTCCCAGGGTGATCGAGCAGACCATCGGACAAAGACTGCCGGACGGGTTTCAGTGCGCCGAATATCTGGAGGAACACGGATTTGTGGATCAAATCGTCTCCAGGGACCGGATGCGCCAGGTGATCTCGCAGCTTCTGCGGCTCCACCAGAGAGGGGGGAGGGGAAATGGCTGACTACACCGCGGCTCAGCGGGTAGCTCTAGCCCGTCATGCCGGCAGGCCGGGGACGGCGGACTATATCGCAGCCCTGTTTACCGACTTTTTTGAGCAGAAGGGGGACCGCCGGTGCCGGGAGGACCCCAGCATTCTGGGAGGCATCGCCCGCTATCGGGGACTCCCGGTCACGGTCCTGGGACATCGGAAAGGGAGAGACCGGGCTGAAAATCTGAAGGTGAATTTCGGGATGCCGGGCCCCGAGGGGTACCGGAAGGCCCAACGCCTGATGCGTCAGGCGGAAAAGTTCGGCCGCCCGGTCATTACCTTTGTGGATACGCCGGGCGCTTACCCCGGCCCGGAGGCGGAGGCCCGGGGCCAGGGAGAGGCCATCGCCTCCACACTGGCCCTGATGAGCGGGCTCCGGGTGCCTGTGCTCACCGTGGTGACCGGAGAAGGGGGAAGCGGAGGAGCCCTGGCGTTGGCGGTGGCCAACCGGGTCCTCATGCTGGAAAACGCGGTTTACTCCGTTCTCTCGCCAGAGGGGTTTGCGGCCATCCTCTGGAAGGATGCCGCCCGCAGCAGCGAGGCGGCGGAGGCCATGAAGCTGACCGCACGGGACCTCAAGACCCTAGGCGTGGTGGACGAGGTCATTCCTGAACCGCCTGAAGGGGCTCATGCCTGCCCGGAGGCCGCCTTTGCGGCAGTGGACCGGGCCCTTTCGCTGGGACTGGAGCAAGTCCTGCGGGAGGGGGATTTTGCACAGAAAAGGTACGAAAAATTTCGCGGGATGGGCGCGCCCCGGTCCCGTAGGGAGGCCCCATGAGAGGATTGAAGATGATATCCACCGGTCGCTGTCTGCCCTGGCGGAGTGTGACCAACAAGGACATGAGCGAGCTGGTGGAGACCAACGATGAGTGGATTTTTTCACGGACAGGCATCCGGACCCGGCGATTTTGCGGAGAGGAGACGGCAGCGGACCTTTCGGCCGGTGCGGCCCAACAGGCGATGGAGCGGGCAGGTATCCGTTCGGAAGAGCTGGGAGCTTGTGTGGTATGCACGATCACACCGGATTATCTGGCCCCCAGTGAGGCCTGCCTGCTCCAGCGGCGGCTGGGGCTCCCGGAAGACATCCCCTGTTTTGACCTGAATGCGGGGTGTACCGGGTTTCTCTATGGGCTCCAGGTGATCCGGGGGCTGCTGCTGCAGAGCCCGAGGCGCTATGCACTGCTGATCGGTGCGGAGGTGCTCAGCCGAATCACCGACTTTGCGGATCGGAGCACCTGCGTCCTCTTCGGGGACGGAGCCGGCGCGGCGGTGCTCACGCTGGAGGAACAGGCGGTTTGGGCCAGTACCTTGGGCGCCAGGGGAGAGGAAGAGGCCATCCTCGTGCCGGGTCCCGGACAGGAAGCGCGCCCCTACATTAAGATGGACGGGCAGAAGGTGTTCCGCTTTGCGGTGGAGGCCATCCCCCGCTGTATCGAAGAGCTGTTGGGGCGGACAGGACTGGAACTGGAGGACATCGACTGGTTCGTGCCTCACCAGGCCAACCGCCGGATCATCGATCATGTGGCAAAAAAGCTGCGCCTCCCGGAGGGCCGTTTTTATCAGAATATGGAGCGCTATGGAAATACCTCGGCGGCCAGTATTCCTATTGCCCTGGATGAGATGGCGGAGTCTGGCCTGCTGCTGCGGGGCCAGAAGGTCATGTGCATCGGATTTGGCGCGGGCCTTACCTGGGGCGGCGCGCTGCTGGAATGGTAAGTAAGGAGAAAAGACGATGACGAGACTCAATGAGCTGCTGGGTACGGAATTCCCCATTGTTCAGGGCGGTATGGCCAATATTGCCACCGCCGAATTTGCCGCCGCCGTCTCCAACGCCGGCGCCCTGGGACTCATCGGCGGAGGCGGCATGGATGCAGCGGGCTTTCGGGAGAGCATACGCAGGTGCAGGACCCTGACGGACCGTCCCTTTGGCGTGAATATCATGCTGATGCACCCACAGGCGGAGGAGATGGCGGATATCGCAGCGGAGGAGCGGGTGGCGGTGATCACCACCGGCGCGGGGAATCCGGCACGCTTCATCCCGCGCTGGAAGGAGTCCGGCGCCAAGGTATTTCCGGTGGTGGCTGCGGTGGCGCTGGCCCGGCTGGTGGAGCGCGCCGGCGCGGACGGGGTCATCGCCGAGGGCACCGAGTCCGGCGGACATGTGGGGGAGCTCACCACCATGGCTCTGGTCCCGCAGGTTTGCGACGCGGTGGGCATCCCGGTGGTGGCCGCCGGAGGCATCGCGGACGCCCGTCAGCTCCTGGCGGCCTATGCTCTGGGAGCCTGCGGCGCCCAGGTGGGCACCTGCCTGCTGGTGAGTGAGGAATGCCCCATCCACCCCAATTATAAAGAGGCCGTGCTGAAGGCGAAGGACAGCGGTACGGTGGTGACGGGCCGCATCGGCGGTACGCCGGTGCGCATTTTGAAAAACGCCATGGCCCGGGCCTATGTGGCCAGGGAACGGGAGGGCGCGGACAAGATGGAGTTGGAGCAGTTTACCTTGGGCAGCCTGCGCCGGGCCGTCTTCGATGGAGATGTGAAAAACGGCAGCCTGATGGCGGGACAGGTGTCCGGCATGCTTCGGGAGATCCGCCCTTTGCGGGCCATCCTGGAGGAGCTGTGTGGCGGCTGCGGCGCCCACCTGCGGGAATTGGAACAGGAGGTTTTCTCATGAAAGTGGCTTTTCTGTATGCGGGACAGGGCACCCAGCACCCGGGGATGGGGCGGGATCTCTATGAGACCTATCCCGCCTTTCGCTCTGTATTTGAAAGCGCCAAAGTGGATTTCGATCTGGAAAAGGTCTGTTTTGAGGGCCCGGACGAGACTCTGAATCAAACCCAGTACACCCAGCCCTGTATGGTGGCCTTTGCCACCGGCGTGACGGAGGTATTACAGGAGAAGGGCGTCCGGCCTTCCGTGACCGCAGGGCTCAGCCTGGGCGAGTACTCTGCCCTGCACGCCTCTGGAGTGCTGGACCCGGCCACGGCTATCGAGCTGGTGGCGTTCCGGGGAAAGGCCATGGCGGAAGCGGTCCAGGGGCGCCTCAGTGCCATGGCGGCCATTTTTATGCTGGGCAGGGAGGAGCTCCAGGCCTGCTGTGACGCGGCCTCCCATCTAGGGGTGGCCGAGATCGCCAACCTCAACTGCCCCGGACAGATCGTCATCGGGGGAGACGCCCTAGCTGTGGAAGAGGCGGGATGTCTGGCACTGGAGGCGGGTGCCAGACGTGTGATCCCCCTCAAAGTGAGCGGACCCTTCCACACCTCGCTGATGGCGCCGGCGGGCAGGGCCCTGGAGGAGCGGCTGAAGGGAGTGGAGTTCGGGCCCATGGAGGTGCCCACGCTCTTTAACTGCCTGGGAGGTCCCATGCGGGAGGGAGATACCATTCCAGGCCTTCTGGTGCGGCAGGTGCAGAACAGTGTCCACATGGAGGACAGCATTCGCTTCCTGGAGGCCCAGGGGGTGGACACCGTGGTGGAGATCGGGCCCGGTAAGGCGCTCTCCGGCTTTGTAAAAAAGACAGCCAAGGGAATCAAGACCTATGCGGTAGAGACGGCAGAGGACCTGGAACATGTCGTCTCCGTCCTGAAAGGAGCGTGACCCATGGAGCTGAAAGGGAAAGCGGCGCTGGTCACCGGCGGCAGCCGCGGCATTGGAAGGGCGGTCTGCCTGGAGCTGGCCCGGCGCGGCGCATGTGTGGCCGTGAATTATGCGGGAAACGCGGCGGCAGCGGAGGAGACTGTGGAGTCCTGCAAAGCGATGGGAGTGGATGCCTTTTCCGTACAGGCCGACGTGGCGGATGCCGCGGCCTGTGACGCCATGGTCAAAGAGGTGCTGTCCCGGTTTGGGCGGCTGGATATCCTGGTCAACAACGCCGGGATTACCCGGGACGGCCTGATGCCCATGCTGAAGGACGCCGACTGGGATGCGGTGCTGGACGCTAACCTAAAGGGGGCGTTTCACTGCATGCGGGCGGCTTACCGGCCCATGATGAAACAGAAATACGGCCGTGTGGTGAATCTCTCCAGTATTGTGGGCCTGCGGGGCAACGCGGGACAGGCCAACTACGCCGCCAGCAAGGCGGGGCTCATCGGCCTTACCAAGTCCATGGCCAAAGAGCTGGCCGGACGGAACGTCACGGTAAACGCGGTGGCCCCCGGTTTTATCGATACCGATATGACAGCGGCGCTCCCCGAAAAGGCGCGGGAGTCCATGCTGGCCTCTATCCCCATGGGGAGATTGGGCCAGGGGGAGGACGTGGCGAAGGCGGTGGCCTTTTTCGCAGGGGACGGGGCCGGATATGTGACGGGACAGGTCCTCTGTGTGGACGGCGGCATGGCCGTATAAATAAGGAGGAGACCATGGAGAAGAGAAGGGTAGTCATTACCGGTATGGGAGCGGTCACGCCCCTGGGGCTTACCGTGGAGGAGAGCTGGCTGGCAGTACGGGCCGGGACCTGCGGCATCGCACCCATCACCCTGTACGATACCTCCGGTATGAAGGCCAAGCTGGCGGGCGAGGTAAAGGGGTTTGAGCCCGCCGACTATATGGAAAAGCGGGAGGCGCGGAAGATGGACCGCTTTGCCCAATTCGCCTTGGCCGCCGCCGGAGAGGCGGTGGCGCAGAGCGGGCTGGAGTTCTCCGCCGAGGACCCCTATCGGTGTGGGCTCATCGTCTCCTGCGGCATCGGAGGGCTCACCACCATGCAGCATGAGTGCGCCAAAGGGGAGGCAAAGGGGTATGACAGGATATCCCCCTTCTTTATTCCCATGGCCATCGGCAACATGGCCGCGGCTCAGATCGCCATCAAATATGGGATCACAGGCATGGCGACATGTCCCACCACGGCCTGCGCGGGAGGGACCAACGCCGTGGGCGACGCCCTCCGACAGGTCCGGGACGGCTATGCCGATGTGGTCCTCTGCGGGGGCGCGGAGGCCGTTGTCAACGAGCTGGCCATGGGAGGCTTTACCTCCATGCACGCCCTGAGCACGGCGGAGGAGCCGGACAGGGCTTCCATCCCCTTTGACGCGGCGCGCAGCGGCTTTGTGATGGGTGAAGGGGCCGGCATTCTGGTGCTGGTGGAGCTGAAACACGCCCGGCGGCGGCGGGCGCCCATCCTGGCGGAGGTGGTGGGCTATGGCGCCACCTGCGACGCCCACCACATCACGGCCCCTGCACCCGGCGGCGCGGGAGCCGCCCGGTGCATGACCATGGCCCTGGCGGATGCGGGCGTGGAGCCGGAGCAGGTGGACTATATCAACGCCCACGGCACCTCCACCCCGATGAACGACGTCTGTGAGACGCAGGCGGTCAAAACTGCCTTTGGAGCACACGCCCGCAGGCTGATGATGAGTTCCACCAAGTCCATGACCGGCCATATGCTGGGGGCAGCCGGAGCGGTGGAGGCCATTTTCACCGCGCTCAGCCTGAAGGAGGACTTTGCCCCCGCCACCATCGGCTATCGGGAACCCGATCCGGAGTGCGATCTGGATATTGTGCCCAACGAGGGCCGGAAGGCCCTGCTCCGCTATGCCATGTCCAACTCCCTGGGGTTCGGCGGCCATAACGCCAGTATTCTGCTGAAGAAATGGGAGGCATAAAGAGATGGAACTGAACGCCAATCAGATCCAGGAGATCATTCCCCATCGTCCGCCCTTCCTGCTGGTGGACAGGATCACCGACTACGAGCCCGGCGTATGGGCCAAAGGCAGAAAGGCGGTTACCGTCAACGAGCCCTTTTTTGCCGGACATTTCCCGCAGCACCACGTCATGCCGGGGGTGCTCATCATTGAGGCTCTGGCCCAGGTGGGAGCGGTGGCGATCCTGTCTCTGCCGGAAAACAGAGGAAAAATCGCGTTCTTCGGCGGGATCAAAAATGCACGCTTCAAACGGCAGGTGGTGCCCGGCGACGTGCTGGAGCTCTCCTGTGAGCTGGTGGAGCGGCGGGGAAGCGTGGGGTTCGGTAAGGCGGTGGCCAAGGTGGACGGCAAGGTGGCGGCTCAGGGCGAGCTGACCTTTGCCATCGGGTGACACCTGACGACCGGCATGGCTCCGGGAGCTCCAAGCGCCTATGACCGTTGCCAAAACGGCGCGGATCAGATATAATAAATAAAGTAGGACGAACGCCGTTTTTGGGGGGAGCAGCATGCTGGAGCAGGCCTTTAACGAAGTGTATACCAAATTCAAGCTTCATTTTTATCGCGCGGTTTTTGGACGGTTTCAGAAGCGGGAGGCAAGCCTCACCACTGTGGAGACCTTCTGCATGGAGATCATCATGGCGCTGGGGCGGCCTACGGTCAACGAATTCTCCAGCTTTGTGGGGATTTCACCCCCCAACGCCGCATATAAGATCAACAATCTGATCCAGAAAGGCTATGTGCGCAAGGAACAGTCGGAGGAGGACAAGCGGGAGTACCATTTGGTGGTCACCCAGAAGTACATTGACTACTACAACATCAGCTACAGCTATCTGGGCACGGTGATGGCGCGCATCCGCGCGCGGTTCCCCGAGGAGGATGTCAAAAAGATCGAGGAGATGCTGGATATCATCTCCGGGGAACTGATGCCGGAGATCCCTCTGCCCAGGCTGTCTCCACGGACGTGAGAAAGGACCCGCCCCGCATTTTTGTGCGGAGCGGGCCCTTTTTATGACCGGACGGATCCCAAGGGGACAGAGAACGACCCCTGTGAGAACCGTTCGGCCATATTACATGCCCAGGGTCTGAGTCACGTTTTCAGCCACGTCCTCCATGGCGCGGACAGCCTTCTTGGCGGTGGCCTTCAGGGTCTTCTGCCTGGGGGCGAGGACCGCCATGCCCAAGGCGGCGCCGGCGGCCATGCCAATACCAATATTGCGCAGGGTGTGATGGTGTTCCATTTGCTTTTCTCCTCCTTTTCTCCGGTATGACGTTATTGTGTCCGGAAATGGAGAAAAATCCATTGCTAAAAAATGCGCGATACGATATAATATACCTGCAATTCGTCAAGCCGGAGGGAACGGGGAACCGGTCCCTTTCTTTATGTATACCAAGAGGAAAAACGAACGCGGGAAAGGAGCGACAAAGTGAAGCTGCTCATCCGGAAGGGCCGCCTGGTGGACCCCGTGGGGGGGATCGGCGGCGTGATGGATATTCTCATCGAGGACGGCAAGCTGGCCGTCATCGGAAGCGATTTGAGGGAACCGGAGGCCCGGGTGATCGACGCCAGGGGCCTCAACGTATGCGCGGGCCTTGTGGATATGCACGTCCACCTGCGGGAGCCGGGCTTTGAATATAAGGAGGACATCACCACCGGAGCGGCGGCGGCGGCCCGGGGAGGATTCACCTCCGTAGCCTGTATGCCCAATACCCGGCCCGTGCTGGATACGCCGGAGCAGATCGAGTATGTGCTCCGGCGGGCCGGGGAGTCCTGCGGCGTGCGGGTGTGGCCCATCGGGGCGGTGTCCCGGGGACAGAAGGGGCAGTCGCTCACCGACGCGGCGGCCCTGCAAGAGGCCGGGTGCGTGGCCCTCTCCGACGACGGCGTGCCCGTGCAGGACGCCAATCTGGTCCGGGACGCCATGATCCGCTGTAAGCGGCTGGGACTCACCATCCTCTCCCACTGTGAGGACGCCGACATGGTCCGCAACTACGCGGTGAACGAGGGCCGGGTCTCCCGGGCACTGGGGCTGCCCGGCCGTCCCGCCATCGCGGAGGAGATCATGGTCATGCGGGACGCCATGCTGGCCGAGGAGACCGGCGCGGCAGTCCATATCTGTCATGTATCCACTGCGGGAAGCGTGGAGATCATCCGTCAATTCAAGAAAAAGGGCGTGGCTATCACCTGCGAGACCTGCCCGCAATACTTCACACTTACCGAGGATAAGGTGCTGGAGCAGGGAAGTCTGGCCCGGGTCAACCCCCCTCTGCGCACAAAGCTGGACGTGGAGGCCATCCTGGAGGGCCTGCGGGACGGTACCATCGACGTCATCGCCACCGACCACGCGCCCCACTCGGTCGAAGAAAAGGCCAAGCCGCTGGCAGAAGCGCCCAGCGGCATGGTGGGCCTGGAGACCGCGCTGGGTGTGACGTTGACCGCCCTTTACCACACCGGGTTCATGGACCTTTCGGATATCCTGAAAAAAATGACGTTCCACCCGGCCTGTATCCTGCGCATCCCAAAGGGCAGGCTGAGTCTGGGGGGGGAGGCGGACTTCACCATCTTCTCGCCGGACGAGGAGTGGACTGTGGAGCCGGACCAGTTTGCCTCCAAGGGCCGGAACACCCCCTTCAAGGGAAGAAAGCTCAAGGGCAGAGTGAAATACACCATCGTAGGCGGCAGAGTCGTCTACGGGGATGAGGGAGGACGCGCGGATGTCGTTTGACGTATTACAGAAAAAAATCATCGAGAAAAGAAATCCCACCGTCGCGGGGCTGGACCCCAAGCCGGAACAGATTCCGCCCCATATTCTGAAGATGGCCTGCGATCAGTATGGCGAGACGCTGGCTGGCGCCGCCGAGGCGGTGTGGCAGTTCAACAGAGGGCTGATCGACGCGCTCAGCGACGTGGTCCCCGCTGTGAAGCCCCAGTCGGCGTACTATGAGCGGCTGGGCTGGCGGGGCATGGAGGTCATGGAGCGCACCATTTCCTATGCCCAGGAGAGGGGGCTCTTCGTCATCGCGGACGTCAAGCGGGGCGACATCGGGTCCACGGCCCAGGCGTATGCCGACGGCTGGCTGGGGGAGACCCAGGTGGGAGAGAGCGCCTGCAGCGCCTTCCATGCCGACTGCGTGACCCTGAACGGCTACATGGGCTCCGACACGGTGCTCCCTTTTGTCGACACCTGCCGGAAGTACGGCAAGTGCCTGTTCCTGCTGGCCAAGACCTCCAACCCGGGCTCCGGCGAGCTCCAGAACCTGACCGCCGGGGATCGGCTGGTCTATCAGCTTCTGGGCGATATGGCCGAAAGGCTGGGCACGGGCACCGAAGGGGACTATGGCTACGGCCTCGCCGGCGCTGTTACCGGGGCCACCTATCCTGAGGAGCTCAGAGAGCTGCGCGCCCGCCTGCCCCATACCTTCTTCCTGGTCCCCGGATACGGCGCACAGGGCGGCACCGCCGAGGACGTGCAGTACGCCTTCGACCGGAAGGGCTGTGGGGCCGTCGTCAACGCCTCTAGGTCCATTATGTGCGCCTGGCAGAAGACCGGAAAGGGCGGGGCCGACTTCCAGGAGGCCGCCCGCGCCGCCGCCGAGGCCATGCGGGACGCCATCGGTCAATATGTGACCATTCTTTAAAAGAGGCGGAGGGATCAGCCATGGCGGAGGAAAAGAAGTGCGTCGCCTGCGGGGCGGCGCTGGAATATGTCCGCCCGGCCCTGCTGCCGGACCGGCTGAATTTCCTCTCCGCCCGGGCGGACCTGTACCTGTGCCCCCAGTGCGGGCGGTATGAGTTCTACCGGGACCCCCGCTGGATCCAGCGGGACGAGGAGAAGCGCCGGAAAGAGAAAAAATAACCAACGGGAGGTGCCCCATGCCGGTCCAAACGAAATGCACGGTGGCGGAGGCCGTCCGCCTCAACGATTTTGCCTGCTCCCTTACGCTGGACGTGGGGGAGGAGATGGCCGGGCAGATCGCCTGCGGCCAATTTGTCCATATCAAGTGCGGTCACTCCCGTCTGCTCCGCCGCCCCATCTCCATCTGCGACTGGCAGGAAAATCTCCTGCGGGTGGTCTTTGAGGTTCGGGGCGAGGGCACCGAATGGCTTGCCCGCCGGAAGGCCGGGGACAGACTGGATGTGCTGGGCCCGCTGGGCCACGGCTTTGACGTCGCCGCCGGGAGCCTGCTGGTGGTGGGAGGCGGCATCGGAGCGCCCCCCATGCTGGGCTGCGCCAAATATGCAGCCAGTCGGGGAAGCGAGGTCCACGCGGTCCTGGGGTTCCGGGACGCGGAACACAAAATGCTTACAGAAGACTTCGCCGAGTGCTGCCGCTCCCTGAACGTCATCAGCGACGACGGCTCCACCGGGCGCAGAGGCTTTGTCACCGAACTGGTGGAGGAGTTCCTGGAGAGCCGGGTGTGCGAAGGCTGTACAGCCTGCGGTGCCTGTGGCCTGGCGCCTGCGATCCCGGCAGTGCTTGCCTGCGGGCCCAAGTCCATGCTCCGGGCGGTGGCGGAGGTCTGCGCCCGGTACGGTGCACCCTGCCAGGTCTCCCTGGAGGAGAGGATGGGCTGCGGCGTGGGAGCATGTCTGGTCTGTGCCTGCAAGACCAGCGACGGACACAGAAAGCATGTGTGCAAGGACGGTCCCGTATTCCGCGCCGAGGAGGTGGACTGGAATGATTGACAGCAAGGTCACGCTGGCGGGGGTGGAGCTGAAAAACCCCATCGTGGTCCCCTCCGGCACCTTCGGCTTCGGCCGGGAATACGGACAGTTTTTTGACCTGAGCGAGCTGGGGGCCATCTGTGTCAAGGGGCTCACGCCCCAGCCCCGGGAGGGCAATCCCTCCCCCCGTATTGCCGAGACCCCTATGGGCATCCTCAACTCCGTGGGACTCCAGAACCCCGGTGTGGACGCCTTCATCGCCGGGGATCTGCCCGAGCTGAAAAAGCACGACGTAAAGATCATCGCCAATATCTCCGGCAATACCCCGGAGGAGTACGGCGGCATGTGCGAAAAGCTCTCCGCCGCGGGGGTGGATATGATCGAGGTCAACATCTCCTGCCCCAATGTGAAGGCGGGGGGACTGGCCTACGGCACCCGGCCGGAGCTGGCCGCCGAGGTCACGGAGATCGCGAAAAAGAACTCCACCGTACCCGTTATGGTGAAGCTCTCCCCCAACGTCACCGACATCACGGAGATCGCCCGGGCGGTAGAGGAGGCGGGGGCCGATGCCATCAGCCTCATCAATACCATCCGGGGGATGCGCATCGATGTGAACACACGCCGCCCCATTCTAAAGATGAACACCGGGGGTCTCTCCGGCCCCGCGGTGCTGCCTGTGGCGGTGCGCATGGTGTGGGAGACGGCGAACGCCGTGAAGATCCCCATTCTGGGCATGGGCGGCGTCTCCAAGGGAACGGACGCCGCCGAGCTGATGCTGGCGGGAGCTGCGGCGGTGGCCGTGGGCACCGCCTCCTTTGCCGACGTCTACGCGCCGGTGCGGGTCCGGGATGAACTCTTTGCCCTAGCGGAGCGGCAGGGACTCGCCCACATCTCCGCGCTCACCGGCGCTGCGCAGCCCTGGTGAGCGCAGGCGGAGGCGCTCCGCCCCAATGAAACCTTTGAAAGCGAGGCCATTCTACCCATGACTCAAATCTACCTGGTCCGCCACGCGGAAGCCGAGGGGAACCTCTACCGCCGCATCCACGGCCATTACGACAGCCTGATCACCGACCTGGGCTACCGGCAGATCGCCGCTCTGGCCCACCGGTTCGAATCCATCCATGTGGACGCGGTGTACTCCAGCGACCTCTTCCGCACCCGGACCACCGCCGGGGCCATCTACAAACCCAAGGGCCTGCCCCTGGTCACCCGGAAGGCCCTGCGGGAGGTTTCGATGGGCGTTTGGGAGGACAGGCCCTGGGGGGAGGTCCACCGCACCGACGCACAGCAGCTCGCTTGGTTCAACGCCACGGATGCCCGTTGGGGTGTGGAGGGCGGCGAGACCTTCCAGCGCCTGCGGGAGCGCATCTCCGCCGCCATCCGGCAGATCGCCCGTAACCACCCCGGCCAGACGGTGGCCGTGGTCAGCCACGGCACCGCCATTCGGAATGCCCTGGCCGTGTTTCAGGGCATGTCCATTGAGGAGTCGGCCGCCCTGGACCACAGCGACAATACCGCCGTGTCCCTGCTGGAATTTGAAGGGGACGCGGTCCGGGTGGTTTTTCACGACGACAACAGCCACCTGCCAGAGGAGATCTCCACTTTTGCCCGGCAGAAGTGGTGGAAGCAGGACACCGGCGCGCTGGCCGACGCCAACCTCTGGTTCCGCCCCCTGGATATGGAGCGCGAAAGCGACCTGTACCGCCAGTGCAGAGGGGAGGCGTGGCTCAATATCCATGGCTCCTGGGACTATTACGACGGAGACGCCTTTGCCCGCGACGCCCTGTTCCAGTGGCGGGACGACCCCCGGGCGGTCTCCTGCGTAATGCTGGGGGACGAGGTGGCCGGTCTGGTGCAGATGGATATCCGCCGGGATGCCGACAAGGGAGTGGGGTATATCCCCTTTGTCTATATGATGCCGGCCTATCGGAAGCAGGGGCTGGGCGTCCAGCTCATCGGAGAGGCGGTGTCGGTCTACCGGCCTCTGGGCCGGAAGTATCTGCGCCTGCGGTGCGCGCCGGACAATCTGGTGGCCCAGCGGTTTTATAGGCGGTACGGATTCCGCAAGGTGGCCGAGGCCGCAGGCACCCGTGTTCCTCTGGACATTATGGAGAAGTACATCGGGCATTAGGGCCGCTTGTTTGTATGCCCAATGCCGGAGAGTCAGCGGAAGGCGTCTGCGATGAGCCTGGAGCCCAGACGAAAGCCCCGCCGGAAGGCGGACCGGGCCCCGCATTCCTCCTTGAGGGTGCTGCTGTCCACAATGCGCAGCAGCAGTCTGCGCTGCTGCTGGTCCAGCGTCCGGCGCAGCGCGTCTACGCTTTGGGTGAATTCCGCCTCGGCATTCAGATAGATGTGACTCTTTTTGAAAAAATGATTCATAAAAATCCCTCCAAAAAATAACTAATTAGGTGATATCATTATAACACACTAATTAGGTGTGTCAAGAGGTGGACTATGGAATTTTATGTGCGGTTGAAGGAATTGCGCAAAGAGGCGGGCGAAACACAAAAGATGCTGGCATCTGCCATTGGTATTTCTGTCAATCAGGTTATCCGTTTTGAAAAAGGCGAGCAGAAGCCCGGCTTTGACAACCTGTGGGCTCTTGCCGATCACTTTGGGGTGACGGTGGATTACCTGATGGGCCGCACGGACGAGAACAGGAAATAGCACGGCTGCGGCGGGTGGTCCTGAACTGCCCGCCGTTTCCGTTTCCGGGAAAAATACTACAATGGATAAGAGGTATGACACCATGAACACCCAATTCCTCCCTGTCTCCCAATCTGATATGAGGGCCCGCGGCTGGGAGGAGTACGACTTTCTGCTCATCACCGGCGACGCCTACGTGGACCACCCCTCCTTCGGTCCTGCTATCATCGCCCGGGTGCTGGAGGCGGAGGGATACCGGGTGGCCGTCCTGGCCCAGCCGGACTGGAAGGGGCCCGCGGCCTTTGCCTCCTTGGGTCGGCCCCGGCTGGGGGTGCTGATCTCCGCCGGGAACATCGACTCTATGGTGGCGCACTACACCGTGGCCAAAAAGCGCCGCCACGACGACGCCTATTCCCCCGGAAATAGGCCGGGACTGCGCCCGGACCGGGCCACCATCGTTTATGCCAACCGGATCCGGGAGGTGTTCGGCGATATTCCGGTGGTCATCGGCGGTCTGGAGGCCAGCCTCCGCCGCTTCGCGCACTATGATTACTGGGAGGACAAGGTCCGACGCTCCATCCTCTTTGACGCCCAGGCTGATCTGCTGGTGTACGGCATGGGGGAGACGGCCACCCGGGAGATCGCCGGGCGTCTGGCCTCCGGGACTCCGATATCGGAGATCACCGACGTGCGGGGCACCTGCTTCGCCGCCAGGGACCCCGGCGCGTGTGCCTACCCCATGGTAGAGGTGCCCTCCTTTGAGAGCGTCTCCTCCGACAAGCGGGCTTATGCCCGGGCCAATATGACTGAGTACAACGAGCACGACCCCATCGTGGGAAAGGCCATTCTTCAGCGCCACGGACGGGAACTGCTGGTCTGCAATCCCCCGGCGATGCCCCTCACCACCGAGGAGCTGGATCGGGTCTTTGAGTTGCCCTATGTCAGGGAGCCCCACCCCATGTATGACCAGATGGGGGGCGTGCCCGCCATCGAGGAGGTCCGCTTCTCCGTCATCCACAACCGGGGCTGCTTCGGCGCCTGCAATTTCTGTTCCCTGGCCTTTCATCAGGGGCGCATCATCTCCTCCCGCAGCCATGAGAGCGTGGTCCGGGAGGTCACGGAGCTGACCAGGCACCCCGGCTTCAAGGGATATATCCACGACGTGGGCGGGCCCACCGCCAACTTCCGCCGGCCCGCCTGTAAAAAGCAGCTCAAGGCGGGGCTCTGCAAGAACCGGGCATGTCTCTCCCCGGAGACATGTCCCAATGTGGACGCCGACCACACGGATTATCTGATGCTCCTGCGGAAGCTGCGCGAGATTCCGGGGGTAAAAAAGGTGTTCATCCGTTCCGGGATCCGCTTCGACTACATGATGAAGGACCAGAGCGGGGAGTTTTTCGCAGAATTGGTGAAATATCACGTCTCGGGGCAGCTCAAGGTGGCTCCGGAACACTGTGTCAACGGCGTGCTGGACGAGATGGGCAAACCCCATGTGGAGGTCTATGAGAAGTTCCGCCAGAAGTATGAGCGGCTCAATCAGAAGTACGGCAAAGAGCAGTATCTGGTCCCCTATCTGATGTCCTCCCACCCAGGCTGCACCCTGGACGACGCGGTGCGCCTGGCCGAATGGCTGAACAAGTCGGGCCGTCAGCCGGAGCAGGTCCAGGACTTTTATCCCACGCCGGGCACCCTTTCCACCTGCATGTATCACACCGGGCTGGACCCCAGGACCATGGCGGCGGTGTACGTTCCCACCGACGCCCACGACAAGGCGATGCAACGGGCCCTGATGCAGTGGAAGCGCCCGGAGAAGCGGCCCCTGGTGCTGGAGGCGCTTCGCAGGACCCACCGGGAGGACCTGATCGGCTATGGCCGGGAGTGCCTTCTGCGGCCTAACCGCCCGGCGGCGGGCTCACGCCCCCAGAGCGGCGGAGCCAGGCCCGCCGGAAAGCCCCAGGACCAGAAGCTCAAGCAGAGGGGCAAACGGGTGGAGCACAACGACGTCCAGCCCAAGCGGAAGGCGGGATGGGCCAAGCCGAAGGCCAGGAAAAACGCCAAGCCGGGGAAGGGGCGGCGGTAAAAATTTTCCCGCGGGCCGCAACCTTTTCAGGCGACGGGGCGTCAAAACGGCAAAAAGAGGAGATGAGGTGACCCATGGAACTGCGCTATAATCTGACAAGGGACGACTATCTCCGGGGACTCAGCCTCCACGAAGGGCGGCTGAAAGGGCCTCTGTCAGTGCTGCGCCTGGCGGCACGGCTACTGTTCCTGCTGCCGACGGGAGTGGGCGCCCTGGGACTCTTGATGCTGGGGGTGGTCTGCGTCTGGGGAGAGTGGGAGGAGGGGTTCACCCGGGTCTTGGGTCTGCTGCTGGTCCTGCTGATCGTGGGCGCGCTGGAAGTGGCCCTGCTGTCCCCGCAGTGGCGTGCCGGAAGGCGGCTGCGCGTGAACCGCCCCGACGCGGCCTTTTTCGGGCCCCATGCGGTAACACTGACGGCGGAAGGGGTGGCGGCGCGGTATGGGGAGAACCGCCTGGTGCTGCCCTGGGGGCAGCTCACGGAGGTATGGACGAAAAAGGGTTTCTGCCTCCTCTATACGAAAAGCGGGCCATGGGAGGTTTTGCCGCCCTGCGCCTTTGAACACGAGGCGCAACGGAAGGCGTTCACGGCGGCGCTGCATGGCGCTGTGTCCGGAGACGTGCCGTGGGAGGCGGACGAACAGGATGTCGAGGCTGCGGACCGGCTCCCCCAGGCGGAGATCACCCTGGAGTATACCTGGGAAGCGCCTGAACTGTGCCGCGTGTTGACGCTGGCCAACCTGCGCTATGCCCACACGCGGCTATTCTGGACGCCCGCCAGGATCGTGATGTCGGTTTTTGGGCCCTTTGTACTGCTCACAGGCATTCTGACCGGGATCAGCGTGGGGACGTCCATTCCCCGGGAGGGGACGGCGGAATGGCTCTATGCCCTGGGGATCGTCCTGATAGGGCTGGGTCTGTGTGTGCCGCTGCTGATGCTGCTCCCGCCCGTGCTCCGGTTCCTGGTGTCCCGGCAGGAACGAAAAGGAGCCCTGTGGAGCATGCTGGACGGCCCCCAGCGGGAGCTGTGGTGGTCCGGCGGAATGGTGAGCCTCCATGGAGGCGAGCGGGAGACCGCCCGCTGGGACCAGGTGGCGGCGGTCTGCTCCGAGGAGGAGGGGCTCGTCCTCTTCCGCAGGGACAACACGCTTCATGTCTTTCCTGCCAAGGCATTCCCCGACTGGGCGGCGCAAGAGGCCGCGGCGGAATATGCCCGGAGCCATATGCAGAAATAGGCGAAAAAGGCGCGGGGACCCGCGCCTTTTTTCTGTAACCTTTTTCAGTGTCCGGCGCTTATGAGATAGAGGGGGGAGAACGATGCATGCCGACGCGCTGGAGGCGCTCTACCGGGATCACTATCGCGCCGCGCTCCTCTATGCCCTCTCCCTGTGCGGGGACCGGGACCTGGCGGAAGACCTTGTGTCCGACGCATTCGAGGCAGCGCTGCTGACCCTTGACGACAGCCACCCCAGCGTCCGCTACTGGCTGCTCCGGGTGTGCAGGCACCTGTGGCTGGATGAACTGCGCAGGCGAAAGCGCCGCCCCACCGTGCCGGCGGAGGGGCTGGACCTGCCGGTACCGGAGGCGGTTCTGGAAGGGCTGCTGCGGGAGGAGCGGTATGCCGCCCTCTACCGGGCGCTGAGAAAACTGCCGGACCAGCCCAGGGAGCTTCTGACGCTCCACTACTTCAGCGGACTCTCCCTGAGACGGGCGGGAGAGCTCACAGGGATGACGGAGGGAGCTGCCAAGACGGCGCTTTGCAGGGCGCGGCAGAGGCTGAGAACCATTCTGGAGGAGGACGGCTATGAAATTTGAAACGCTTTATGAACGCTATCGTTCCGGCACGGCCACGCCGGAGGAGGCGGAGCTGGTGGAGGAAGAGCTTGCAAAATACCGCCTGCTTACCGACTACGTGGCTGAACACGACGAACTGGACCTGCCCGGAGGGCCGGAGACGGGGGAGGAGAGGGGAGAGGTCCGCAGAGTTAGACAGGCGGTGCGGAGGGTCCGGGCGGGAACGGTCCTGTTGGCCTTCGTCCTCGTGCTTCTAGCCCTCCTGGCCTGGCGGTTTGCCGCCGTCCCCCTGCTCAACCGATATGTGCTCTACGATCCGACGGCAGACGGCGACAACTATCTGGATTCGTTGGAGCTGGAAGTGGCCGTGCTGGAGAGCCTCCATTTCCCGGAGTGGTCCAGCCAGACGGTGTATGCCCAGGAGACCGGCCTGGGCTCCTACGACCTCACCCTCTATGAGAGCGACCTGGCGGCGGGGGAGTGGACTGCGACCAAGGGAACCATGGATCTGGCGGGCATTCGTTTTGAGGAGGACTTTTATCGCCGGTGGGTGGCCATCAACCAATTCACCCGGGGGACCTATCCCTATTATGCCACGGAGCAGGTACCCGGACACAGCCCGGAGGAGACGGCGGCGGCTCTGGCCGAACTGCCGGACTATCTGGATGCGACACTGTCTCTCTCCTTTGCGCGGGACCTCTCCATGGAGGAATTCGCCGGGCTGGCCGGACGGTATCCGGACCTGCGGTTCCAGTGGGTGGGAGTGCGCATCAACGATGGGGAGCGCAGGCAGCTCCTGCCCCTGGCGGGCTTTGACGCGGCGGGGCTGAGCATGCTGGGCGCGGAGGAGGACGAGGAGCGATATCCCTTCCTGTGGCTGTCCCTCCACAGGGAGGACAGCGACCTGGGAAAGGTCTATACCGGGCACTTCCTGGCCCTGCTCGGGTACCAGGCGGAGCGGGCGGTCCTGGTGGAAAAGATCGGCGGGCCGGCGGGGAGCTACTACCGGGACGCCTTGTGCTATGTGGAGGAGAACGGCGCATACACTTACGGCGTCTACGTCTCAGGCCGGCCGGAAACGCTGGCCGCCCTGTGCGGCGAGGCGGAAGCCGAGTGGGTCGGGATCGAATCCCTCCGGCTTTCAGCGCGCTTTGAGAGTTGAATGTGGTGAAACCAGCGGGGCGGGGACATCAAGTCCCCGCCCTTCCCTTTTGTAGAGGCGCTGGAGGAGGAAAAAACCTTCAGAAAAAGCGGTGGGACGAGAGACGCATCCGCCGTGCGCCGCCGACTTCGGGTGGGATGGATAAATTTCTTGTTTTTTTGGGATGGGTATACTATAATTATTTATGTATTTTAACGGAGGAAGCGGGCTGATCATTATGCAATCTGAGAACGTCATCGAGATGCTCCACATCACGAAGGAGTTCCCCGGGATCATTGCCAACGACGACATCACCCTGCAGCTGCGCCGGGGAGAAATCCATGCCCTTTTGGGGGAGAACGGCGCGGGCAAGTCCACCCTGATGAGCGTCCTTTTCGGCCTATATCAGCCTGAGGCGGGGACCATTAAGAAAAACGGCGAGGTTGTGAAGATCAACGATCCCAACGACGCCACCGCCTTGGGTATCGGCATGGTACACCAGCATTTCAAACTCATCGAGGTATTCACCGTACTGGATAACATCATCCTGGGCGCGGAGACCACCAGAATGGGGTTTTTGCAGAAAAAGGCGGCCCGCGCAAAGGTGGAGGCCCTGTCGGAGCGGTACGGCCTGAAGGTGGACCTGGACGCCAAGGTGGAGGACATCACGGTGGGGATGCAGCAGCGGGTGGAGATTTTGAAGATGCTTTATCGGGACAACGAGATCCTCATCTTCGACGAGCCCACGGCGGTGCTCACGCCCCAGGAGATTGACGAGTTGATGGCCACCATGCGGGAGTTTGCCAAGGAGGGGAAATCCATCCTCTTCATCTCCCATAAGCTCAACGAGATCATGGCCGTGGCAGATCGTGTCACCGTGCTGCGCAAGGGAAAGTACATCGGGACCGTGGAGACCAAGGATACGGACAAGCAGTCCCTGTCCAATATGATGGTAGGACGCCCTGTCCAGCTGGAGGTCGTAAAGGAGACGGCCAGGCCGGGGGACGCGGTGCTGCGGGTGGAGAATCTCGTGGTCCCGTCCAAGGGGCACAAGCGCAACGCGGTCAACAACGTCAGCTTTGAGGTCCATGCGGGGGAGATCCTCTGCATTGCAGGGATCGACGGCAATGGTCAGACGGAACTGGTCTATGGGCTGACTGGTCTGGAAAAGAGCGGCGGAGGAAGCGTGACCCTGTGTGGACACGATATTTCCCATGCCTCCATCCGTCAGCGGGGGACCCAGATGAGCCATATTCCGGAGGACCGGCACAAGCACGGCCTGGTGCTCGACTTTACGCTGGAGCAGAATATGGTGCTGCAGCGGTTCCAGGAACCGCAGTTCCAGCATATGGGCTTTATCGACCGGGGCGCTGTGCGCAGTTACGCGGAGCATCTGATCGAACAGTATGACGTGCGCTCCGGACAGGGGCCGGTCACCATCGCCCGCAGCATGTCCGGCGGCAACCAGCAAAAGGCCATCATCGCCCGGGAGATCGACCGGGAAAAGCCCCTGATCGTGGCGGTGCAGCCGACCCGAGGCCTGGATGTGGGCGCCATCGAGTACATCCACAGCCAACTGGTGGCCGAGCGGGACAAAGGGAGAGCGGTGCTGCTGGTCTCCCTGGAGCTGGACGAGGTCATGAGCCTGTCCGACCGCATCCTCGTGATGTATGAGGGTGAGATCGTGGGCGAGCTGGACCCCAAGGCCACCAACGTACAGGAGCTGGGCCTCTATATGGCCGGCGCCAAGAGAACGACGAAAGCGGGTGAGCAGGTGTGAAGCAGAAGCTTTCCAGTTTATACGGCAGGGATGGGACCAAGGCGGTCCTGGCATCCCTGATCTCCATCCTGATCGGCCTGGCGGTGGGCAGCGTCATCATCCTGATTGTGGGCCTTGCCAATCCCGCCCTGGGGCTGTCCAGCGCCTGGGATGGGATCCGCCTGGTCTTCGGTGGTCTGGTCAGCACCGGGCGCGACGCGGCGGGCAGCCTGACCTTCGGCTTCAACCCCACAAACATGGGCAACATGCTCTTCCGGGCCACGCCGCTGATCCTGACCGGACTGTCAGTGGCGGTGGCGTTTAAAACCGGACTCTTCAACATCGGCGCCCCGGGACAGTACCTGATGGGCACTGCGGCCACCCTGATGATTGCCCTGGGTATCCCCTCCGAGACGGTGCCCGCCTGGCTGATCTGGGCGCTGGCCTTTGTGGGCGGGATTCTGGCGGGCGCCCTCTGGGGCTGCCTGCCGGGCCTGGTAAAGGCGTTTCTGAACATCAACGAGGTGCTGGCCTGTATCATGACCAACTGGATCGCGGCAAACCTGGTCACCTGGATGTTTGACGGCAGCCAGTTCCGCAACGTGGTGGAGAACACCAAGAGCGGCTACATCTATAAGACGAGCTTCAACGGCGTGGAGACCGCCAAGCTGGGGCTCAACAAGCTCTTCCCCAATTCTCAGGTCAACGGCGGGATCGTGATTGCCGTGGTGATCGCCGTGCTCGTCTATATCCTGATGTCCAAGACCACCCTGGGCTACCAGCTCAAGGCCTGCGGCAGCAACCGCCATGCCGCCCGCTATGCCGGCATCAACGACAAGCGCAACATCGTGCTCTCTATGGCCATTGCCGGCGGACTCTCCGGTGCGGCGGCGGCCCTCTACTACCTCTCCGGCAATACCGAGTTTTTCTGGTCCACCTACCAGTCCCTGCCCGCCATCGGGTTCAACGGTATTCCGGTGGCCCTGCTGGCGGCAAACAACCCCATCGCGGTGATCTTTACCGGCTGCTTTATGTCCATGCTGGATATCGTGGGTCTGCAGCTTACCAACCTGACCGCTTACAACGAGTATATCACGGATGTGATCATCGCCACGATCGTATATCTGAGCGCATTCTCACTGCTGATCCGGATGCTGCTCGACGGACGGAAAAAGCGCAAAAAGGCGATCGCGGCACAGGCCGGAGGGACGGATACGGGCGCCGGACCGTCCTCCGGGGCGCAGGAAGGAGGCGAGCAGGCATGACGTTTCTGATTCAGCAGACCTTGATTTACGCGGTCCCTTTGATGATCGTGGCCTTGGCCGGCGTCTTTGCCGAGCGCAGCGGTATCATCAACCTGGCTCTTGAGGGCATTATGATCTTCGGTGCCTTCACGGGGGTGCTCTTTGTCAACCTGACGCAGAAGGCCGGTATCTTCGCGGCGGCGAAAGCGGCGGACAACTGGGTGGCGCTTCAGGGCTTTGAGCTGCTGGCCATGTTGGTGGCGGCGGTGCTGGGGGCGGTGTTCTCCCTGCTGCTCTCCTTCGCCTCCGTGAATCTGCGGGCCGATCAGACCATCGGCGGCACGGCCCTGAACCTTATGGCCCCCGCCCTGGTGCTCTTTCTCATCCGTATCCTGGCCAACCAGAATACGCTTCAGATGGCGGAAGGCGATGCCGCCAGTTGGTTCATGATCAAAAAGACCACGCTGGGCTTTGACCGCACAGCAGATCTGGGCTTTTTCGGCAACACCTTTCTCCATAAGGTCTATCTGGCTACCTATGTCTGTATCCTTCTGTTTGTGGTGCTGTCCATCATCCTCTATAAGACCAGATTCGGTCTGCGTCTGCGCTCCTGTGGCGAAAATCCCCAGGCGGCCGACTCGCTGGGGATCAACGTCTATAAGATGCGCTACGCCGGGACCACCATCTCCGGCGCGCTGGCGGGCATGGGAGGCTTCGTTTACGCTCTGACCACCGCCAACTGTGCCGCTACCGGCGATGTGGCGGGGTTCGGCTTTCTGGCTCTGGCGGTCATGATCTTCGGCAATTGGAAGCCGCTGAACATTGCCGGCGCCGCGCTGCTTTTCGGCCTTTTCAAGTGCGTGGCGGCCTCCTACGCCAGCATCGATATCAATGGAGATGGGGTGTACCTGCTGGCGCAGATCGGCGTGAGCCCCCATTTCTACCGGATGCTGCCCTATCTGATCACGCTGATCGTGCTGGCCTTCACCTCCAAAAAGTCCAGGGCGCCGAAGGCAGAGGGCATCCCCTACGACAAGGGCCAGCGGTAAGACACGGGCCGCCGGACGGAACGATTCTGCCGCACAGAAAGGCAGGGGCCGCAAGACCCCTGCCTTTCTGCTCCAGGGGCGGATGCGCGACAGATGCGGGCCGTCCTGCGTCGGAAAAATTGTACTTGGCTTTTCGGACGATTTCATTTATAATGACTACAGAATGTAGGCAAGGGAGTCTGTCATTTATGAGAATTTATCAAGAGGCGGATTATGCGGCCATGAGCCGCCGATGCGCCAATTTGATTTCGGCCGAGGTCATCCGAAAGCCGGACTGTGTGCTGGGGCTGGCCACCGGGTCCACTCCGGTGGGAATCTACCATCAGTTGGCCGAATGGAACCGGAAGGGCGATCTGAGCTTTTGGGACGTCATCACGGTAAACCTGGATGAATACAGAGGGCTCGCCCCTACCCATACCCAGAGCTATCGTGATTTCATGCAGAAAAACCTCTTCGACCACATCGATATCCGACAAGAGAACACCTATGTGCCCAATGGCATGGCGCAGGATCCGGAAGAGGAGTGCAGTCGGTACGACAGCATGCTCCGCGCGCTGGGCGGCACGGACCTCCAGCTTCTGGGCCTGGGGAGGAACGGACACATCGGGTTTAACGAGCCGGGCCCCGCTTTTATCAAGGAAACCCATGTGGTGGAGCTGTCCCAGAGCACCATTGAGGCCAACGCGCGCTTTTTTGAAAGTGCGGATGAGGTGCCGCGGCAGGCCATTACCATGGGCATCGGCTGTATCATGGAGGCACGCCGGGTGCTGGTGGCGGTGAGCGGTGAGGACAAAGCCGAGGCCGTCTACCGCTCTTTCTGCGGCCCGATCACACCGGAGGTACCCGGCTCCATCCTGCAGCTTCATGGCGACGTGGTCCTGGTGGGAGACCGGGCGGCGCTGTCCAGACTGCCGGACACCAGTGAGGAAGCGTGTTAATGACCGGAATGGGTGTCCCCCGCGGCTGACCGCGGTGACATAGAAAAAGGCCCCGGGCCCTTACTCCTACCTTATAGGGGCACGGGAGCCGTAAAAAAGGAGGAGACCTAACCCGCCGGGCCGGCGGTGCGGCAGTGTGGAGACCTGTCGTAACGTCCGCGGAGCTATGCGCTCTGCGGGCGAGGGGGTACTTGCGGAGGCATTGCCCCTACGGCCTGTGTACATGGCAACTGTGACCCTGAAAAACGTGAAGAAGATTTACGACAACAAGGTGACGGCGGTCCACGATTTCAATCTGGAGATCGCGGACAAGGAGTTCATCGTTCTGGTGGGCCCTTCCGGCTGTGGCAAGTCCACCACGCTGCGTATGGTCGCCGGGCTGGAGGAGATCAGCGAGGGGGACCTCCTGATCGGCGACAAGAGGATGAACGATGTGGAGCCCAAGGACCGGGACATCGCCATGGTCTTTCAGAACTATGCCCTTTATCCCCACATGACCGTGTACGAAAATATGGCCTTCGCCCTGAAGCTACGGAAGCTGCCCAAGGACGAGATCGACAAGAAGGTGCGGGAGGCCGCCGAAATCCTGGACATCACCAGCTATCTGGACCGTAAACCTAAGGCGCTTTCCGGCGGTCAGCGCCAGCGCGTGGCCATCGGCCGCGCCATCGTGCGCAATCCCCAGGTCTTTCTGATGGATGAGCCGCTCAGCAACCTGGATGCCAAGCTCCGTAATCAGATGCGGGCTGAGATCATCAAGCTTCGCCAGCGCATCGACACAACCTTCATCTATGTCACCCACGACCAGACCGAGGCTATGACCTTGGGTGACCGCATCGTCATCATGAAGGACGGCTATATCCAGCAGATCGGCACCCCGCAGGAGGTATTTGAGCACCCTGCCAATATCTTTGTGGCCGGGTTTATCGGCACTCCGCAGATGAACCTGTTTGACGCCAAGCTGGTAAAGACCGGCGGCGGCTACTCGGTGGAGGTGTGCGGGGCCATGATGCCCCTGTCTGAAAAGATCCAGCAAGGGCTGGCCGACAAGGGTGCGGAGACGCGGCCCGTGACCCTGGGGATCCGTCCCGAGCATATCCATCTCCAGAACGGCGCGGGGGAGCACACCATCGCCGCCAAAGTGGACGTGTCCGAGATGATGGGCAGCGAGATCCACCTGCACGTAAACGCCGGCGGCAAGGATGTGGTACTGCGCATCCCCACTACGGAGCTGGCGGAAGAGCAGCGGGGCGGTATGGGCTACGGCACCGAGTTGCACTTTACCTTCCGTGAGGACTTGGTCCACCTCTTCGACCCGGAGACGGGAAAAAACCTGCTGTGAACGGGAAAACGGAGATCGTGTCCCGCTGTTGTGTGAAATTTTGTGACATGAGCTCCCGATAAAAAAGGATGGCGCTCTGCCGGAAAAGGCGGAGCGCCATCCTTTTTACTGTGATTGGGGCAGGACAAAGACAAAACGCGCGCCGCCGCCGGGTGCGTCGGAGAGCGTGAGGCTCCCGTTGTGCAGAGCGGCGATCTCACGGGCCACTGAGAGCCCGAGACCGTAGTGGGACCGGTCCCTGCGGGAGGGATCGGCCCGATAAAAACGCTGAAAAATTTGCTCCTTTTGATCGTCCGGGACACCGGGGCCGGTGTCCGACACAAGGAGGAGGAAGCGGCCCTCACCTGCGGAGATGGATACCTCGACCCGACCGCCTGCAGGGGTATAGCTTAGGCCGTTGTCGATGAGAATGGAGAGAAGCTGAGCCACCCGCTCTCCGTCGCAGTGGCAGCGGGGAAGGGGCTGTGCGGGGAGCAGAGGCGTCAACTGGATATCTGCCTGACGGGCCTGGGCCTCAAAACCCTCGCATACTGTAAGGACCAGGGTCTCCAACTCCACTTCTCCGGGGAGCATGGACCAGGAGCCACTGTCGGCGTTGGCCAGGGACAGCAGGTCGCCTACCAGACGGGACATGCGCAGACACTCCCCGTCGGCCAGCACCCGGAAGTGCTCTGCTCGATCTGGCGGTGCTTCCTGGAGGGCGGTGAGACCGCTGTGGATGACGGCCAGAGGAGAGCGCAGTTCGTGAGAGGCGGCGGCGATGAACGCAGCCTGCTTTTTTTGGCTCTCTTGAATGGGGCGCAGGACATGGCCGGCAAAGCCCCAGGAGAAAAGGGCGAGTAGGCCCAGCCCTAGGAGTGTGAGGGCACCGAAGGCCCAGAATTGGGCGGAGATCTGCGCCCGCTCCGGAGCCATGGAGCGCACCACTGTGATATTGGCCCAGCCGCTGTCCAGCGGGACGACGGCACAGGCCGCCCGGAATCGCTCGCCACTGTCGGAAAAGAGAAAGCGTACCTCCTGGTCCTGGAGGCGGGAATCCGGTGGTTGCATCGGATCGAAGCCTTGGGACAAAGCGGAGGCCCAGGCCAGCGCCACCAACCGGTCCCGATCCTCCAGGCGAGTGGCGCCGGAATAGAGGAGCGGAGCGCCATTGAGCTCTATGGCGAGGATCAGAGCGCCGTTGTTTTCCGTCTGGGAAAGCCAGGTATGGTCCAAAACAGGCTGGCTGCGCAGGTGATAGAGGATAGCGTTTACATCGCTTTGAAAGGAGGCATCGGCTTTCTCCGAGAGCTGCCGCTGGGATACCAGGGAGAAGGCGGCAGCCATCGCCAGCAGAATGATGCCCGTGATCAGGGTGCACTGCAGTGCCAGCCTGTGCCGGGCTCGCTCAAACATGGCCTCGCTCCAAACGGTAGCCCACGCCCCGTACGGTGCAGACTTCCAGGACGCTGCCCACCTGCCGGAGCCTCCGGCGGACGAAATAGACGTAATTATCCAGATTTCCGTCCTCCACAGGGGCATCTGGACCCCAGACCCGGGAGAGAAGGACCTCACGGGTAAAGGTCTGTCCCGGGTGGCGAAGAAGGGATTCCAGCAGGGCGGACTCCCGCTTGGAGAGGGAGCACTCCCCCTCTGTGCCTATGAGGATGCGCTGCCCGGGATCGAAGACCACATCCCCCAGGCGCAGAGGACCCGGACGCTCCCAACGGCGGGGCCGCCGGGCCATAGCTTGGACTCGTGCGGTGAGCTCGGCAAGGTCAAAGGGCTTCACTAGGTAGTCGTCCGCGCCGGCGTTGAGACCCTGGACTCGATCCGCCACTGCGTCCAGTGCGGTGACGATGAGGACAGGGGTGGAAATGCCGTCGGCACGCATCCGCTCCAGTACAGTGGTGCCGCTTAGCGTAGGGAGCATCCGATCCAAGATCACTAGGTCGTGAGCTTGTTGGCGTACCCAGCGCAGGCCGTCATCCCCATCGTGGCATACATCCACTGTAAAGCCTTCCCGTTCCAGGTGGTAACAGACCACTTCACAGAGCTTTTCGTCGTCTTCTATCATCAGGATACGCACAAAGAGTCCCCCTTCCTGCAGATGCCAGAATAAATTGTATCATATCTGTCTCTAAATTTCCTGAAAATCTGTCGGTAAGCCGGCTTGGAGAAAGACTTAGAGATTCCAGAGGTATTGTGTCTGACAGCCGGCAGTAGGACTGCTTGAAATACAAGAGAGATGGAGGGACCGAAATGAAAAAACAATACGCTGCCACTGCGCTGGCGCTGCTGATCCTGACCCTGACGGCCTGCGGAGGCGGTGGCGGAGCGGCTGCACCCGCCATGGGGCGCTATGTAGAGGAACAGCGGGCTCTGCCGGAGGGCATACGCCAGGTGCTGGCCCTGCGCACGGACGCAGCGGGAACCCTGGATATGCTATGTTATATGACCAGCCGGGAACAGCCGGAACGGTGGGTGGAGCTGGCAGTGTTCCACTCGGATGACGCCGGGAACACTTGGGAGCCGGACGAGACGGACTTGGACAGCATGGTGGAAGCGCAGGGGGATGTTCAAGTAGAGGCGGCCTGCTGGGACGACCAGGGACGACTCTATCTGTTCGCCTATGATTACGGTGCGACGGAGGAGAACGGAAAAACAGAGGGTTGCTTTTTCCGCATGGATGAGGGCGGAGCGCTGGAGCGCCTCCCCTTCCAGGCGCCGGAAGACCCAAACGGGGCTATGGTGCGTAGCTTTCGGGCGGTGGACAATGGGGATTTGCTGGTGGACTGCTGGTGCAGCCTGTTCCATGTGGATGGAGAGACCGGCGAGGTACGGAACGTCATAACGCCGGAGAGCGGTTCGGTGGAGGGCTATGCTGTTCAGGGCAATCAGGCGATGTGGTGCCGGGAGGACAGGCTGGTCTTCTACGATATGGAACAGGGAGAAGAGTCCGGCGAGGTTTGGTCCGCGACTGCTGTGAGCAGCAGCAACGACAACAGCACCTGGAGCCGTCTGGCGGAGTTTGCCCCGGATGGGACCATCTGCTATGCCGACACTACGGGGATTTACCGAGCCCGCCAGGGAAACAGCATGCTGGAACAGGTGGTGGACGGGAGCCTCACCAGCTTGAGTACACCCTCCTTCCTCATCCAAAACTTTGCCGTGCTGGAGGACAGCTTTCTGATCCTCTCCTGGACGGAAGAGGGTTGGGAGCTTCACACTTATGTCTATGACCCGGAAGTCCCCACTCTACCGGGGAAGGAGCTGCGCATCTGGTCCATGGAGGAAGATATGCTGCTGCGGCAGGCCATCGGTGTGTTCCAGCGGGAACATACGGATGTGTACATCTCCTACGAAATAGGCTGCGCCGGCGAGGAAGGCTTCAACTGGGAGGACGCTCTGAAATCTCTCTCCACACAGCTCCTTGCGGGGAAGGGGCCCGACGTGCTGGACCTGACCGGATTGCCTTGGGAGTCATACGCGGAGAAGGGGGTGCTCCTGGACTTGTCAGGTGACTTGGCGGAGCTCAGCGCCGATGGAGAACTGCTGGAGAATATTGCCGGGGCCTGCGTCCGGGCGGACGGGACATGCCCGGCTCTCCCTGCGCAGTTTGATGTGCCGCTGCTTCACGGCTCCTCTGCGGCTATTGCGGCCAGCCGGGATCTGAGGGGGCTGGCGGACTGGCTGGAGTCCAACCGGAAGTCGTTCAACCACCCCCTGGCCATGGAAAAACTGTACTGGTTGCTTTCTTTTTTCTCCATACCGGAGCAAGAGGCGATCCAAAGCGGGGACTGGACGGTCCTAACGGAGTTTTTATCCCAGATGAAACGCATCTGGGATATGGAGAAGTCCAGCCCCATTGAGGACGGGCAGGATGGGAAGCCGGAATTCAATTTTGGAGCGCTGAACTGGTCGGTGGATGGCTGCGGCATGGATATGGGTCTGCTCTGCACGTTCGGGGGCCTCTACCCTGCGTGGCAGACCAGCAAGGACAAAGGAGATGGTGAGACCGACACTCTCTTCGGCGGTGGGCTGTTTTCGCCCCGCACCATGTTGGGGGTCAATGCCCGGAGCGGTGTGTCCGATTTGGCCAGAGCCTTCCTCCGCACGGCCCTCTCCGAGGAGGTACAGAGTGCGGGGGTCGGCGGTGGTATCCCGATAAATTCCGCCGCGTTTGAGGCATCCGTCCAGACGGATGAAGACCCGGCCCGGGGCGGTTACTATTCCACCTATGGCACCACCTTGGTGGACCGGGAAGGGGCCGATGTCCCTATTTTCCTGCATATCTCCTATCCGCCCGAGGAATACCGCAGGGCCTGGGCTCGACGGATCCGATCCCTGGACCAGCCGGTGTTTCAGGAGGGTGCCGTCCAGTCTATTCTGGAAAATGAGACCGCAGATTTTTTTGCCGGAGGGGAGACTCTGGAGGACGCGGTGGAGCGACTTGCAAAAAAGCTGGAGCTCTACCGGGCCGAACAGGGGAACTGAAAGAAAGCGCAGGGGGCGGAAGCCGATGGGCGTCCGTCCCCCTGCGCTTTCAACGAATTGAGCCTTGTCATGGGGCGCAAAACAGGTTAAAATGTAAGAAACCGGATCGGCGCGCGCGGACGGTATGGAGGCGCGCCCGGGCCTTGAGAAGGGCGGAGTGAGAAGATGAACGTACAGGAACTAAAGGCCGCACTGCACGCGGGGGCGTATGACAAGACTTTTCAAAGGCTGTATCCCGGCTGCTGGGAGGGGCAGCGGAAGAGGTATCTCCATATTGCGGAGGAATTCGGCGAACGCTTTGGCGGAGACCGGCCGATAGAACTCTATTCCGCACCGGGCCGCAGCGAGATCGGCGGCAACCACACCGACCACCAGCAGGGGCGGGTGCTGGCCGCCGCAGTGACGCTGGATGCGGTGGCCATCTGCGCCAAAAATGACCGCAATGTGATCCGTATTTACTCGGAAGGACACGGCGAGGAGCGCATCAACCTGGAAAAGCTGGAGATCGTACCCGCCGAGAACGGGACCACCGCCGCGCTGATCCGCGGCATTGTGGCCCGGCTCTACGAACTGGACCTGCGGTTTGGTGGCTTTGATGCCTATGTGAGTTCCGATGTGCTGCCCGGCTCGGGGCTCTCCTCCTCCGCCGCCTATGAGGTGCTGGTGGGGACCATCCTCAACGGCCTGTATAATCATGGAAAAATGTCGCCGGTGCTGATCGCCAAGGTGGGACAGTTCGCTGAAAACGTCTACTTTGGAAAGCCCTCCGGGCTGATGGATCAGTGCGCCTCTGCGGTGGGAGATTTCTGCCTCATCGACTTCGCAGACCCCGGAACCCCGGTGGTGGAGTCCATTCCCTGCCGGCCCGCTGACTATGGCTACGCGCTGTGCCTCATCGACGCCGGGGGCAGCCATGCAGATCTCACCGACGAATATGCGGCCATTCCCCAGGAGATGTGCGCCGTGGCCAAATGCCTGGGGCAGGATGTGCTGGGCAGGACCAGCGAAGCGGAGTTTTATACCCGCCTGGGTGAGCTCAGGGGAAAGGTGTCGGACCGGGCCCTTCTCCGGGCGATGCACTTCTATGGGGACAATCAGCGGGTGCTCCGCCAGGCAGCGGCGCTGAAAGAGGGGGATTTCCAGTGCTTCCTGGCCCTTGTGCGGGAGTCGGGGCGCTCCTCCATGGACCTTCTGCAAAACATCTATCCCGCCCATAAGGCGGAGGAGCGCAGCGTCTCCCTGGCGTTGGCCCTCTGTGCCCGCCTGCTGGAGAGAGACGGGGCCTGGCGGGTCCATGGCGGCGGGTTTGCCGGCACGGTGCAGGCCTTTGTGCCCGTGGCCGGCCTGGAGCGCTTCCGAAAGGAGATCGAGAAGGTGTTCGGAGCGGGCGCCTGCCATGTCCTGGCCGTCCGTCCGGCGGGCGGCGTCCCTGTGGAGGCGGAGGCATGAGTATCACCATCCGCTCCTTTGGACATACCAGAGAGGGGCGCCCGGTGACGCTGCTGCGCATGGAGAACGCCGCGGGAGCCTGTGCCGAGGTGCTGGATTATGGGGCGCGGCTCCGGTCTATGGTCGTGCCGGACCGGGATGGGAAGCCCCGGGACGTGTGCCTGGGGTTTGATTCCGTGGCGGAGTACGAAGCGAACGGCGACTATCTGGGCGCGCTGGTGGGGCGGTGTGCCAACCGGATCCGGGGAGGGCGCTTCCGCTTGGGCGGCAGAGAGTACGCTCTGACCGTCAATCAGGGGGCGAACCACCTCCACGGCGGCGCGCGGGGATTCGACCGGTATGTTTGGGAGCACCGTCTGGAGGGAGAAAGCGTCGTCTTTTCGCGCACCTCCCCGGCCGGCGAGGAGGGCTATCCGGGCCTCCTGCGTGTGGAAGCGGCCTATACCCTCACGGAGGACAACGCCCTGTGTCTGCGGCTGACTGCGGAGGCGGATGAGGATACGGTGGTAAATCTGACCGGTCATGCCTACTGGAATCTGAATGGCCAGGGGGCGGGGGAGGTGGGGGAGCACACCCTGTCCATCGACGCCATTGCCTTTACCGAACTGGCGGAGGACGGCTGTCCCAACGGGACCATTGCCTCAGTGGTGGGTACTCCCTTTGATTTGCGGGAGCCCAGGGCCCTGCGGGAGGGCTGGGACACGACCCATCCCCAGATCAGACTGGGAGGAGGCTATGACCATAACTGGATCCTGCGCGGCGACGGCCTGCGGGAGGCAGCTGTGCTCCGGGCGCCGGGGAGCGGGATCTCGCTGCATCTGAGCACCACGCAGCCGGGGCTCCAGGTCTACACCGCCAACGGACTGAGCGCCAGGCAGGGCAAGTCCGGCGCGTCCTATGTGCCGCGGGGGGCAGTGGCACTGGAAGGGCAGGGCTTTCCAAACGCCGTCAACGAACCGACCTTCCCCACCGTTGTGCTGGCGGCGGGCGAGATCTATCAGCAGGAGATCGTGTTCGCATTCCGCCATGACTGAATCTGATGGGAGGTGCCCGAATGAGCCTCTATAAAATCATGATCGTGGACGATGAGGCCGAGATCAGGGAGGGCATCGCCCATAAGATAGACTGGAAAGCAGTGGGCTTTGAGATCGTGGCCGACGCGGAGAACGGCAGAGACGCCCTTGAGAAAGCGGAAGCGCTGGACCTGGATGTGGTGCTCACCGACATCAAAATGCCCTTCATGGACGGGCTGGAGCTGGGGGCAGAGCTGTCCCGACGCAAGCCCAATCTGAAGCTGATCGTATTCTCCGGATTTGACGAGTTTGAATACGCGCAGGAGGCCATCAAGCTCAATGTGGTGGAATATGTACTCAAACCGGTAAACGCCGAAGAGCTCACGGACATTCTGGGCAGGGTGCGGAACCTGCTGGACGAAGAATTCGCCCAGCGGAGGAACATTGCCCAACTCACGGAGGTATACCGAAAGAGCCTGCCGCTGCTGCGGGAGAAATTTTTGCAGGAGCTGCTTCTGGGCCCCATGGAGCGCGGGGAGCTGGAGCGGCAGATAGAACGCTTCGGCATGGATATCGGGATGTGCGCCCAACAGGTGGTGGCCGTGTGTGAGATCGGCCACCGGACCGGGCAGAGCCAGCCCCTTTCGGACGAACTGGTGCCGGTCTCGGTCCGCCAGATGGTGGACGACGCTCTGCGGGGACGCTGCCGCCGGGAGATTTTCCTGAGCCTCTCCTCCGTCATCGTGATGACGGGCTGGGACCAGGACCCCATTGAAACGCTGATGAGCCTGATGGGAGAGGTGTGCGATCAGTGTGCCCGGATCCTGGGTGTGACGGTGACCGTGGGCATCGGGCGGCCCTGCCGGAACGTGGGGGAGCTCCACGGCTCTTATGCGGAGGCGCGCGCCGCCATTGAATATAAGGCGGTCACCGGCGGTGGAAAGCCCATCTACATCCAGGACATGGAGCGCCTGGACCGAAGCCCGGTGGAGCAGGATAACCACCGGGAGCAGCAACTCTTGTCCACAATCAAGTTCGGCTCGAAGGAGCAGATCGCCGCTCTGGTGGATCAGCTTCTCTATGCCGGAGAAGAGGGCTGGAGCAGCCAGGCCCGGCTGATCGGCATTTTGGGAACGCTTCTGCCCATCATCCAGCGGTACCGCCTGGGGGAGAAGGAGATGCTGGGCGACCGAGGGGAGTGGCTCCCACTCCTGACCGGGGAGGTTCCGGATCAGCGGCAGCGAGATTGGCTGCTGGGTGTTTGTCTCAAGATGAGCGGCAGCATGGACCAGCGCCGGGTCTCCACGGCCAAACGGCTGGTGGAGGAGGCGGAACGGTACATCCGGGAGAACTATCCTGACTCCGGCTTGTCGGTGGAACGGCTGTGCGGACATCTGCACATCAGTCAGTCCTATTTCTCCAACATCTTTAAGCAGGAGACGGGGCGCAGCTATGTGCAGTATCTCACCGACGTGCGGATGGAGCACGCGGTGGAGCTGCTGCGCACTACGGATGACAAGACCTATTTGGTGGCCGAAAAGGTGGGCTATGACGAGCCCAACTATTTCAGTTACGTCTTCAAAAAGAGGTTTGGAATATCGCCGTCGCAGTTCCGCAAATAGGCTGTTTTCAAGGGGCGGCTGCATACGGCGCCTAAAAACCGTTTCAGAAGGGGGGAGGTCCGGTTTTGCGGGAGCTGATCGAGAGGATCGGGACGCGATTTTCCAGGGGAACCATCCGCTATGCCATGTTCGCCTCCTTTACTGTCAGCGCGCTGCTGGCCATTCTCCTCACCGGCGTCACGCTGTACGCCCGGTTCTCCACCCAACTGGACGACACCATTGAGGGGGAAAATCAGATGTTGGTGGAGCAGGTCAACCAGTCCCTGGCCACCTATCTCCGGGACATGATCCGGCTCTCTGATTCCATCTACTACAATGTGGTCAAAAATACCGACCTGGACGAACATTCGGTAAGCGAGGAGATGCGGCTGCTCTATAATACCTACAGCGACTATGTGGAGAATATGGTCCTCTTCACCGGTGACGGAGAGGTGGTGGCCACCGCGCCTGCGGCCAAGCTGCGCTCCGGGGTGGATGTCCGGGGGACGCCCTGGTTTGCCCGGGCAATGGAGCGCACGGAAAACCTCCATTTCGGGATACCGGCGGTCCAAAACCTTTTCGTGGATGCAGAGCACAATTACAAGTGGGTGATCTCCCTCTCCTGCGCCGTGGAACTCACGCGGGGAAAGGACACGCAGTTGGGCGTTCTGCTCATTGATCTCAAATACAGCGCCCTTGCCAGTCTTTTCAGCAGCGTGAAGCTCTCCGGCAGCGGATACGTGTACCTGATCGACGGGGATGGGGTGCTCATTTATCATCCGGAGCGTTCGCTGATCGCGTCGGGGCTGGTGACGGAAGGAAACCAGACGGCGGCGGCTTACCGGGACGGTATCTATACGCAGACGTGGAATGGAGAGAAGCGCTCCATCATTGTCCGGGGCGTGGGGTATACCGGGTGGAAGGTGGTCGGCGTGGTGGACCAGCCGGGATTTACGATGGGGTCCAGTCAGGATCTCCTCTTTGTACTGGTCATTTTCTGCGCTTACTTTGAACTGCTGATCTTCATGAATGTGCTCCTCTCCAAAAAGCTCACCGATCCCATCCAGAAGCTGAAGGAGTCGGTAGGACGGGTGGAGGAGGGCGGGGAGAGCCTGCCGATCTATGTGGGCGGGACCTCCGAAACGCGGGAGCTGGGCACAGCGGTCCAGGGTATGGTAGACAGGATGCGGCAGCTTACGGAAGACATGGTGCGGGAGCACGAGCAGAAGCAGAAAAGTGAACTCAATGCCCTTCAGGCACAGATCAATCCCCATTTTCTCTATAATACGTTGGATATCATTGTCTGGATGATCGAAAACGGACAGCGGGAGGACGCCGTACGGGT
Source organism: Intestinimonas sp. RTP31139st1_F5_RTP31139_211217 (assembly GCF_040226735.1). Classification (NCBI taxonomy): domain Bacteria; kingdom Bacillati; phylum Bacillota; class Clostridia; order Eubacteriales; genus Intestinimonas; species Intestinimonas sp. RTP31139st1_F5_RTP31139_211217. The sequence continues at coordinate 145,890 of NZ_JBCOAQ010000003.1, forward strand.
GGTCACCGCTCTGGCCCGCTTTTTCCGCATCAGCCTTTCCAAGGGCCGCAACATCATCCCGGTGAAGGATGAGCTGGAGCATGTGCGCAACTATCTCTTGATTCAGGAGATGCGCTACAAGAATAAGTTCCGTTATCGGATCGACTGCCCCGCTGAGGCGGAAAATCTCTCCACCATCAAGCTGGTGGTCCAGCCCATCGTGGAGAACGCCATCTACCACTCCATGGATTTTATGGACGGGGACGGGCTGATCGAGATCAGGGCCGGGGTCTCGGATGGAGCGCTCTCCATCACGGTGGCCGATAACGGCCTGGGCATGACCCAGGATGTGGTGGAGAGCCTTCTCACCACCGGACCGGAATCCAACCGCAGGGACAGCACAAAAAAAGGCTCGGGGATCGGTCTGAAGAACGTGCAGGAGCGCATCCGGCTCTATTTCGGCCCTCAGTACGGCGTGAGTATCCAGTCGGAGCCAGACGAGGGCACCACGGTCACGCTGCATCTGCCCGCGGTTCCTTATGGGGAAATGGAGGATACGTGATGGGAAGGATCGAGAAGCGCATCTTTTTCGGTGTCCTTCTGGTGCTGCTCTCCGCGCTGGGCGCCATGCTGTTTCAGAATGCCTTTGCCACGGATGCTCCCAGGATCTACCGGGTGTCCGTCCTGCTGGATGGAGCGGGCGAGGACTACTGGCAGAGCTTTCGTCGGGGGGTGAACCAGGCGGCGCAGAAGCACAATGTGGACGTGCGGTTCCTCTCACGCTATGAGGGGGAGCCGGGGCCAGCTCAGGTGGATGCGCTACGCGGGGAGTGGGAGGCGGAAGCCGATGGCGTGGTGCTCATACCGGTGGACGGAACACTGCTTGCGGCGGGATTGCGGGAGGCCCCCTCCACATTGGCGGTGGCGGTGGTGGGTCCGGAGCTGAAGGGGGCGGATGTGGGATGCTATATCTCATCCGACCCGGCGGAGATGGGAAGACAACTGGCCGACGCCATCATTGCCGACGGGCAGAGCGCCTGTACTGTATATCTTTCCCGGGGGGCGGGGGAGGCCGCGTCCCAGCGGTATCAGGGGCTGGTCACCCGCCTTTTGGAGAGGAGGATCGCCTGCGAACAAGTTACTGTGGACCCGGAGGAGGACTTTGTACTGCCGGACGGTCGGGCCGCCGTGGCACTGGAGCCGGAGATGACCCAGGCGCTGTGTCAGCGCAGCGGCGGCACGTTGCAGGTATACGGCATGGGGGCGTCCAACCAGCTCCTCCACGATCTGGAGGAGGGGAAGGCCGCAGCGCTGGCGGTCCAAAGCGATTACGACGCGGGTTATCTCGGCTTGTTGAGCGTGATTGCCCAGTTGGAGGGGGAGCGCCAGGAAAACCGCGTTTTGGAGTCCTATGTGGCCACGGCGGAGAACATGTTTACCGACCCCATGGATCAGATCCTGTTCCCCATCGGATAGAAGGGAGGGGACATTGTGAAAAGACGGGCGGCAAGCGCGCTTGTGCTGGGCGCGCTCCTGCTGCTGGCCGGGTCCGGATGCAGAGGCCAGGGCAAACATGAGGAGTCCCCCCTGCGGATCGGCGTGGCAGTCTATAAAGGAGACGACACCTACATCTCCAATATGACTGCGGCCATGCAGGAGAGCGTGGAGGCGTGGAGCAAGGAGAACGGCGAGCGGGTCTATCTCACCATTTCCGATGCCGGAGAGAGCCAGACCACCCAGAACGAGCAGATAGACCGGTTCCTCTCCCTGGATTACGATGTGCTGTGTGTGAATCTGGTGGACCGCACCGACGCCGCCCACGTGATCGATAAGGCACGGTCCGCCGATGTGCCTGTGGTATTTTTTAACCGGGAACCCGTCCAGGAGGATTTGCAGACCTGGGACAGGGTATACTATGTGGGTTCCGACGCCCGGCAGTCCGCCCAGCTCCAGGCCCAGATCGTGCTGGACAAGTGGGAGGAGGACCCCGCGTCCCTGGATCTTAACGGGGACGGCGTGCTCCAATACGTGATGCTGGAGGGTGAGAGCCGCCACCAGGATGCCATGATCCGTACCGAGGTCTCCGTACAGGCGCTGAAGGATGGGGGGATACCCTTGGAACGGGTGGACGGCGGCATTGCAAACTGGGACCGGAACCAGGCTGCCGCTCTTACGGAGGGATATTTTGAGCGGTATCCGGATCTGGAGCTCATTTTGTGCAACAACGACGATATGGCGCTTGGCGCCGCCGATGCCGTGGAGCGGCTGAGCATGGACTTTCATAACATTGTGGGGATCGATGGGACGCCCCAGGGTCTGGAGGCGGTGAGAGAGGAGAGACTTTTGGGGACGGTGGTCATGGACTACGCCGCCCATGGAGAGACCATTTTCCGCTTGGCACGGGCCCTGGCTCTGAATGAGACGCCCGAGGAGGCGGCAGAAATCAAGGATCAGACGGTGCTGATCCCCATGCACATGCAAAAAAGCTGGTAATTGCAAGGGTTGCAGGACTTTTTGAAGCATAAAAAATTTCATGGATTGGACAACATAGCCAAAAACACGGAGGGTGTGGAGAGATTATTTATGGAATCAAGTAATTTTTCCTATAGCTATTTGTCCCCTTTTTCGGTAGGATACTACTAGGCGAACATTCGCCAATCAAAATCAAGGAGGATTTTTCCATGAAACTGAGGAAACTGTCTGCTCTGCTCCTGGCCGGGGCCATGTGCCTGAGCATTGCCGCTTGCTCCGGCGGCAGCGGCAGCGGCACGCCTGCTCCCGCAGATACCAGCGCTCCCGTTGCCAGCGATCTGAAGGTCGGTGTATTCTACTATCAGTACTCCGACGTGTACATCACCAGCGTTCGTACCAACCTGGACGCCAAGCTGAACGAGCTGGGCGTGACCTATCAGGATTTTGACGGCGCCAACTCCCAGCCCACCCAGACCGACCAGATTAACACCGCCATCACCGACGGCTACAATCTGCTGATCGTCAACATTGTCGAGACCGCCTCTCCCGAGGCCGCCCAGAGCGCCGTTGACGCCGCAAAGGCCAAGGATATTCCCATCATCTTCTTCAACCGCGAGGTTTCCGACGACGTGGTCAACAGCTACGAGAAGTGCGCCTTTGTGGGCACCGACGCTCCCGAGGCCGGCCACCTGCAGGGTAAGATGATCGGCGAGTACCTGGTAGAGAACTGGGACGCCGTGGACCTCAACGGCGACGGCAAGATCACCTATGCTATGATGAAGGGGCAGGAAGGCAATGCCGAGGCTGAGGCCCGCACCCAGTACGGCGTGGAGGACGCCAACGCTGTCCTGGTCGAGGCCGGCAAGCCTGAGTTGGAGTACTTCATGGGCGCCGACGCCGCCACCAAGTATCAGGTCGACCCCAACGGCTCCTGGTCTTCTCAGGCCGGTTTCGACTTTATGAGCACCAACTTGTCCTCCTACTCCGAGGCCAACGGCAATATGATCGAGCTGGTCATCTGCAACAACGACGGTATGGCCGAAGGTGCTGTCTCCGCGCTCCAGTCCGCCGGCTATAACACCGGCGAGGAGGGCAGCAAGAGCATCCCCGTCTTTGGCGTGGACGCCACCGATTCCGCCAAGGCCCTCATCAAGGCCGGCCAGATGACGGCTACCGTCAAACAGGACGCCGTGGGTATGGCGGAGACCATCACCGCCCTGGTCGGCAACGTCAGCGGCGGCGCCGGGCTGATGGACGGTATCAATGCCGACGGCGGGTACAATGTCGACCTGAACGAGGATGGAAGCGTCAAGGTCAACAAGATCCGCGTGCCTTACGGCATCTACGACGCCAACAGCGAGGACTGATATCGGCCCCGCCTGGCGAGATCCCCGGCATCAATAGCACAAATGGCCGAGCGGGGCTGCCAACCATCGGCAGCCCCGCTCGTTCCCAATCGACTTGGGAAGCCCTTGCTTCAGCCGCGCCGCGCTCCGTCGCGTCTGAAGCGTCGGCTTCACAAGGAGCCACAGAACAGAGAGGAGGATGCAAATGCAAGAAAACGCATTGCTGGAGATGCGTGACATCTCCAAGGAGTTCCCGGGCGTCAAGGCCCTGGACAAGGTCTCCCTCACCGTCCGTCCCGGTACCGTTCACGCCCTGATGGGAGAAAACGGCGCGGGAAAATCCACACTGATGAAGTGCCTGTTCGGCATTTACAGCAAGGATGGCGGTACCATCGTCCTGGATGGCAAAGAGGTCAACTTCAAGAGTTCCAAGGAGGCCTTGGAGAACGGTGTGGCGATGGTCCACCAGGAGCTCAATCAGGCCCTGACCCGCAGCGTTCAGGACAACCTCTGGCTGGGACGGTACCCCACCGTGGGCGGTATCATGGTCAGCGAGGGGATCATGCGGAAAAAGACAAAGGAGATCTTCAGCGATCTGGAGGTGGAGGTGGACCCCAGCGCCATCATGCGTACGCTGCCCGTCTCCAAGCGGCAGATGGTGGAGATCGCCAAGGCGGTGAGCTACCACTCCAAGATCATTGTGTTCGACGAGCCTACCTCCTCCCTGACGGAGACCGAGGTGGAGCATCTCTTCCGCATCATCAATATGCTGCGGGACCAGGGCTGCGGCATCATCTACATCAGCCATAAGATGGAGGAGATCCTCCGTATCTCCGACGATGTTACGATCATGCGTGATGGGACCTGGGTGGCCACACGGCCCGCCAAGGAGCTTACCATGGATGAGATCATCAAGCTGATGGTAGGCCGTGAGCTCACCAACCGTTTCCCGCCCAAGACCAACGAGCCGGGTGAGACCATCCTGGAGGTGGAACATCTCTCCGGCAAATATACCCGCCTCAGGGACGCCTCGTTCCAGCTCCGGAAGGGAGAGATCCTGGGGATCGCCGGTCTGGACGGCTCGGGCCGTACTGAGGTGCTGGAGAATCTCTTCGGCGCCATGACTAAGGGCGGCGGCGTGATCAAGCTCCATGGAAAGACGATCCAAAACCGTACGCCCAAGGAATCCATCAAAAACGGCTTCGCCCTTCTGACGGAGGAACGCAGGGCCACCGGTATTTTCGGTATCCGGGACATCCGGGAAAATACCGTGATCTCGAATCTCAACAGCTACCTGATGGGGGGCATCTGCCTCAGCGACAAAAAGATGAAGGAGGACACCGACTGGGCGATCCAGGCCATGCACATCAAAACGCCTGGTCAGAGCACCCAGATCCGTGCCCTCTCCGGCGGCAACCAGCAGAAGGTCATCATCGGCCGGTGGCTCCTCACCAAGCCGGAAGTCCTGCTGCTGGATGAGCCGACCCGCGGCATTGATGTGGGCGCAAAGTACGAGATCTATCAGCTCATCATCGATCTGGCAAACCAGGGCAAGGGGGTCGTCATGGTCTCCTCTGAAATGCCGGAGCTGCTGGGCGTGTGCGACCGTATCCTGGTGATGTCCGGCGGCCAGGTGGCAGGCGAGGTGGATGCCAAGAATACCAGCCAGGAGGAAATCCTCACCCTGGCGGCCAAATATGTATAAGGGGAGGAAAGCGATATGAGTCAAGAGTCCAAGAATCTTCAGACGTCGGCCCGTGGCATGATCACACCCCAAAAGGTGGGCAACTTCGTCCTCAATAACGCCCTGATCATCCTGATGGTCATTGCCGTCATCTACATTGCCATCATCAACCCGAATTTCCTGAGCACCGGCTCCATTGTCAACATCATTTCCCAGACGGCGGCCTATCTGCCCGCGGCTCTGGGCATCGGCGGCTGTATTGTTCTCACCGGTACCGACTTGTCGGCCGGACGTATCGTGGGCCTGACCGCCTGTGTATCTGCTTCCCTGCTGCAGAGCACCCTCAACATGGCCAATAAGATGTGGCCGGAGATCGGCGCGCTGCCCATCCCCGTGGTCATCGTCGTCGCCATGGTCATCGGCGCCGCCATCGGAGCCTTCAACGGCTTCTTTGTGGCCAAGTTCAAGCTCCATCCGTTTATCGTCACCCTGGGCACCCAGCTCATCGTCTATACCCTGCTGCTGATCTACGTGACCATGGGTAACAACAACGGTATGGCCATCGCCAACCTGGATAAGAGCTATACCGACTTCGTCAAGGGGGAAATGTTCAATATCGGCGGTGCGTCCGTGCCTTGGTACGTCCTCTACGCCGTGATCCTCACCTTTGTTATGTGGTTCATCTGGAATAAGACCAAGTTTGGCAAGAACATGTTTGCCCTGGGCTCCAATGAGGAGGCCGCTCGGGTCTCCGGGGTGAATGTGTTTCTCACTACGGTCATGGTGTTTGCCCTGGCCGGCGCCATGTATGGCTTTACCGGCTTTATCGAGGGTGCCCGTATCGCCTCCAATACGGCCAATACCGGCTTCAACTATGAGCTGGACGCGATCGCGGCCTGCGTCATCGGCGGAGTCAGCTTTGTCGGCGGTATTGGCAAGATCAGCGGTATTGTGATCGGCGTGCTCATGCTCCGGCTGATTTTTATCGGTCTGAATATGATCCCCGGCATGAATCAGAACTTTTTCTATCTTATCAAGGGCGCCATTATTCTCTTTGCATGTGCGCTGGATATGCGGAAATACCTTGCCAAGAAGTAAGAAAACAGGTAGAATAGAGAAGCGGGGCGGGTGACAACCCGTCCCGCTTTTTGCAATGAACAAGTGAGGTGACGAAAAATGCCCAACGCGGTGGAACGTGTGGAAGAATTTCTCAAAGCATATGGCATGGACCCCTCTTTTACAGATGTGGATGCCTGTGCCCGGGCGTTTCAAAGAGATATGGAGCGGGGGCTCCAGGGAGCAAAAGATGCCTGGATGATGATGCTGCCCACCTATCTGTCCCTGGAGGGAGAGGTCCCTGAGGAGGAGCCCACCATCGTCATCGACGCCGGGGGCACCAATTTCAGGATCGGCCTTGTTACTGTCCACCCAGAAGGAACGGAGGTGGAGGACCTGAGCGTGTTTCCCATGCCCGGCTCCCAGAGCGCCATCACTTGGGCGGAGTTCATAGAACAGGTCTCGGATGCAATCCTGCCCCTTACGGACCGGAGCCGCCGGGTGGGGCTGTGCTTTTCCTATGCCGCCGAGAGCCTTCCAAACCGGGATGGGAGGGTGCTTGGGATCGCCAAACAGGTCCGGATCGTTGGGTTTGAGGGCATGGAGCTGGGACGGGACCTCTCCGCCGCTCTGGAGGCGAAGGGGGCGGCGGGGGTACGCTTTGTGGTCCTGAACGACACGGTGGCCGCACTGCTGGGCGGCGTGGCAGAGCTGCGGGATGAGGTGTTCGACGGCTATGTGGGACTCATCTATGGCACCGGCGTCAATACCTGCTATGCAGAGCGGCCGGAGCGCCTGAAACGGGTGACGACGCCCTGGGAGAAGGGTGATATGCTCGTCAATATGGAGTCGGCGCGCTTTGACGGAGGGTGCCAGGGGGAGTTTGACAGGCAGTTGGACCAGGCTTCGGTGGATCCTGGCATGTGCCATTATGAGAAAATGGTGTCGGGCCGCTACCAGGGAGAGGTGGTCTACCGGACTCTGCGCCAGGGGGCCATGGACGGACTTTTTACTCCGGGCTCTTCTCAGCGCTTGTTGGAGCTGGACGGTCTTACCATGGTCCAGGCCGACGCATTCTGCGCCCGACCCTATGGAAATGGGGTGCTGGCCGGTATATGCCAGGAAGAGGAGGACCGGGAGATGGTCTATACCATCATTGATCGCCTGGTGGAACGCTCGGCCCGCTTGGTGTGCGCCAACTTGGCGGGAATCCTGCTCCAGACCGGTGCGGGTATGCGGATCCATCGGCCCGCCTGTATCGTGGCGGAGGGGTCCACCTTCTACAAAGGACATTTGTTCCGGGGCAAGCTGGAGCGGCTGTGCGCCGAATATATCACCGGACGGCTGGGCAGATATTATGCCTTCCGGCAGGTGGCGGATGCAAATCTGATCGGCACCGCCGCCGCGGCGCTCCTCAACCCGTGACATATGACAGAGCGGATGCTCCGAAAGAGAATGGAAAGGGGTTAAACATGGATGAAGTCGGACATTGAGATCGCACAGGCAGCGGAAATGCTGCCCATCTCCCGGATCGCAGCCAAGGTGGGACTTGGCGAGGAGATGCTGGAATACTACGGTAAGTACAAGGCCAAGGTGGATACCTTGGCCCTGCGGGACCGGCCCAGAAAAGGCAGGCTGATTCTGGTGACCGCCATCAATCCTACGCCTGCCGGCGAAGGAAAGACCACCACCAGCGTAGGCTTGGCAGACGCCCTCACGCTGCTGGGAAAAAAGACGGTGCTGGCGCTGCGGGAGCCCTCTCTTGGCCCGGTGTTCGGCGTAAAGGGCGGGGCCGCCGGCGGCGGCTATGCCCAGGTGGTGCCCATGGAGGACATCAATCTCCATTTTACCGGAGACTTCCACGCCATCGGCGCGGCCAACAATCTGTTGGCCGCTATGCTGGACAACCATATTCAGCAGGGGAATGCGCTGGATATCGATGTACGCCGCATCACCTGGAAGCGGTGCGTGGATATGAACGACCGCCAGCTCCGGAACATCGTCTGTGGGCTGGGCGGCAAGGTGAATGGTGTGCCCCGGGAGGACGGATTTGATATCACAGTGGCCTCCGAGATCATGGCGGTGCTGTGTCTGGCCTCTGACCTCATGGATCTGAAGACGCGGCTGGGCCGTATGGTGGTGGCGTACAACCGTGCGGGGGCGCCGGTATACTGTTCTGACTTGAAGGCGCAGGGGGCTATGACCGCCCTGCTGAAGGATGCCATCCGCCCCAATCTGGTCCAGACGCTGGAACATACGCCCGCCTTCATCCACGGTGGACCCTTTGCCAACATCGCCCACGGCTGTAACTCCGTTTCCGCCACAGATGCCGCTCTGAAGCTGGGGGACTATGTGGTTACGGAGGCGGGTTTCGGCGCGGACCTGGGCGCTGAGAAGTTCCTGGATATCAAGTGCCGCGCCGCCGGGCTCTCACCGGACGCGGTGGTCATTGTGGCCACCGTCCGCGCCCTCAAGCACCACGGTGGCTGCCCCAAAACCGAGCTGGGGAAAGAGAATCTTGAGGCCTTGGCACGCGGCCTGCCCAACCTGCTCAGGCACGTGGAGAATATTACAAAGGTATACGGTCTGCCCGCCGTTGTGGCCATCAACAAGTTTGAGAGCGATACGGACGCCGAGGTGCGGATGATTCGGGAGGCCTGCGGCAGATACGGCGTCCGGGTGGCCCTCTCCGAGGTGTGGGGCAAAGGCGGCGCCGGCGGCGTGGAGCTGGGGGAAGAGGTCCTGCGCATTCTGGAGGAGGGGGCGAAGCATTTTCGCTTCGCCTATGCCTCTGAGCTGTCTCTGAAGGAGAAAATCGAGTCCGTGGCCCGGAAAATCTACGGCGCGGACGGCGTGGACTATGCCCCTGCTGCGGACAAGGAGCTCCAGCGCCTCACAGAGCTGGGCTATGGAACGCTTCCGGTATGTATGGCAAAGACGCAGTACTCTCTCTCCGACGATGCGGCGAAGCTGGGCGCTCCTGAGGGCTTCCGCATCACGGTACAAAAGGCCAAGGTGTCCGCCGGAGCGGGCTTTGTGGTCGTGCTCACCGGAGACATCATGACCATGCCCGGTCTGCCCAAGGTACCCGCGGCGGAGAACATCGATGTGGACGAAAATGGGAAAATCACGGGTCTGTTCTGAACTGGGCAGGTTCGCAAAGAGGGAGGCGGTGCTGTGCATCGCCTTCTTCTGCGCTGTAGTGTCCATGCTGTTTGTGCCGCCGGACCGGACCTATTTGGGCTACCTGGATATAAGGGTGCTCGCGTTGCTGTTTTGTTTGATGCTGGTGGTGGCTGGATTGGAGGAGACTGGACTTTTCCAGGTCCTGGCCCAACGTCTGCTGGTCGGTCGGAAACGCTTCCGTATCCTCAGCCTGGCGCTGGTCCTGTTGCCCTTCTTTTCGAGCATGCTCATTACTAACGATGTGGCTTTGCTTACATTTGTCCCGTTTGCTATCCTGATGCTGGAGCTGATCGGACGGCAGGAACGTCTGGCGTATCTTGTTGTGCTTCAAACGGTAGCGGCAAACCTGGGCAGCATGGCCACACCGGTAGGAAATCCACAGAATCTGTTTCTCTGCTCCAAATTTGAGATTCCGATGGGAGATTTCTTCGCAGTCATGCTGCCGTTGACGGCGGTGAGCCTGCTGGGACTCTGCACCGCGGCGCTCTGTGTCAGCGGCGAGGCGATTGAGGTACAATTTTGTCAAGCACGCAACATAGAGAACAAAGGGCTGTTATGGCTGATGCTGGTCCTTTTTGGATTGAGTCTGCTGTCCGTGTTTCGGGTGCTGCCATACGGCGTGCTGTTCGCAGTGGTGGTGCTGTCGGCGCTTTTCTGCACACGACCTCTTTTCCTGCGGGTGGACTATGGGCTGCTGGCCACGTTTGTCTGCTTTTTCCTTTTCTCCGGCAATTTGGGGCGCATTCCGACAGTGCGGGAGCTGCTCACGGGGCTGCTGGGGAGCAACACGGCCATGACCGCAGGCTTGGCCAGTCAGGTGATCAGCAATGTGCCCGCCGCCGTGCTGCTCTCCGGATTTACGGAAGACTGGCGCGGGCTGCTGGTCGGCACGGATGTAGGCGGCCTGGGGACGCCGATCGCCTCTCTGGCCAGCCTGATCTCGCTCAAATTGTATCTCCGCTCACAGGGGGCCCGGCCAGGGAGCTATCTGGGGCTGTTCCTGGTGGTGAACGGTGTGGGCATTTTACTGATGGGCGTGGCTGCCTGGCTGTTTCGGTAGAGGGAAGAGACCCATTGTAAAAATAGGACTCCAGAGGGTATGCTGAAAAAGTGATGGGCGCTGCCAGATCCGGCTGCACCCATCACTTTTTCATGTATTCCGTCCACCCGCAGTCTGAGGCTGCATTGCAGAGACCCTTTTCAGGATTGGAGGCTATTCAGGTAGCTGACAATGCCCTCGGAGATGCCTTGGGCCAGTTTGTCCTGATAGCTGTCATCAATAAGATTCATGAGCTCCTCGTGGTTGGTCATAAAACCCATCTCCACCAGTACGGCGCACATCTTGGTCTCACGGATGACCACGAAATCGGCGTCCTTGATGCCGCGGTCAATGCCGCCGGTCATACGGCACAGCGGAGTTTGAATGGCTTGCGCCAGCCGGGCGCCCCGACGGCTGGAGGGGTGGTAATAGGTATAGATGCCCTGATAGTCCGGGCGGTTTTCCGCAGCGTTGGAGTGGATGGAGACAAAGAGATCGGCGTTTACGGCGTTGGCAATGTCCGCACGCTCATAGAGTCCCACATCGACGTCGGTACTGCGGGTCATGACCACATTGTAGCCGTGATTTTTCAAGAGAGTCTCCAGTTTTTTGGACACCGCCAGGTTGATATCCTTTTCGGCGATGCCCTCATACCGGGCGCCGGGGCGGCTGCCGCCGTGGCCGGGATCGATGACGATGGTGGACTTCTCCGGGTCGATGGGGACAGTGGGAGTAAAGTCCACATCGTCCCGGTTTTCCAGGAAGGTGGTGAGCAGAACGCCATTTTCCTGGGCCTCTACCGTTACATTTTTCGCGTAGGAGATTCCGGGTTGCAAGTCCAGCACTACCCGGACGACGTGGTCATAGCCGTCGCGCAGGCCCGGTCCGTGCTCTGCATAGCGAACAGCGGAGATTAGCTCATTGTCTACAACGATCGTCCCCGGGAAACCGGAGCTCAGGGAGGCACCCAGTACATCCACGGCCAGCCGGTCGCCCAGGTCCATGACCTGGTATTCAGGTGTGTGGTCCGTGGTGATCAGCACGGTCTGCGCATTGGCGTCGGCCTGAATATCGGTGACCAGTTTATCCGACTGTTCGGGTGGAAGCGGGTCGGGCGTGGGTTCCTCCGATGTGTCCGCCGTGATATGGGCCGAGTAGGTCTCCTGATCCCAGAGGACCTCCGCGCCCAGCTGCTCGGAGACAAAACGGAGAGGGATCATCGTCCGGTCCGCGCCCTGATAGCGGACCACTTGGGCGGGGACGCCATCGGGCAGAGAGGCGGGGACGCCGTTGACCACCGCGCTGTCGCTGTCCAGTGTAAGAACGATAAGGTCTTCTCCGCGCTTTAAAATAACCTGTCCGGTCTGCTGGACCCACAAAACCTGGGCGCTCAGCGCCTCACCTACCAACCGCACAGGGACCAGGGTGCGCCCATCGATGATCATGGCCGGTACGTCTCCGGAGAGCGTCTCACCGTTGAGGGTCAAACGCACTGCCTCCGCAGTGGCAGGCGTATAGGTTTTGGCATTCCAGTCGCATAGCTCAATAGAGAGACTTCCGTTGGGCGGGGCCGCCCAAGCCGCCGTCAGAGAGCACAGCAGGGCCAGGACCAGCAGGAGAGATGGAATTTTTTGTCGCATATGAGGACCGCTCCTTAGTCGGAAAAATCCCTTTTATTTTATAGGATAGGACTGAATTCGTCAATGGAACGGGAGAAAATTAGTTGACATAAATTTTGCCAGCGATGGGAGTGGAAAGTGGGGACACTTCCAGCATTTCCACAGTTTTTGGGGGTAGGCCCCGGCTCCGCTGGAGACACGGGAGAGTTTCGCTTGTCATTCCACACGAGGTATAGTATAATGAGCGCGTCGAAAGTTAAAACGAACTAATAAACGAGGTAGTTGCAATGGAAGCAACAACAGAGCAGCGGCGGGGCGGGACCCTGATGGACCTCACCCCGGGTGACAGCGCAGTGATCCTGCGGGTGGGGAGCGATAAGGGGCCCGTCAAACGCCGACTGGTGGATATGGGCCTTACGCCGGGAACCTATGTTACCGTGCGGAAAGTGGCGCCCTTTGGGGACCCCATTGAGGTGAATATACGGGGTTATGAGCTCTCCCTGCGGAAGGAGGATGCGGCCCAGATCGCCGTCACCGCCAGCGACGCGGAGGCGCAGGCCTGTCGTATGGAGCGAAGCCGCCGGAAAGGAATGGTCCAGCACATCCCCGATGAGGAGATGCTCCGGCGGATGAACGCCGACCATGAGCATGAGCGGGAATACCACGCGGGTCCGCCGGACTATGCCAGTCACGATACCCGGGAGATGAAGCTGGCACTGGTGGGAAACCCCAATTGCGGCAAGACCACGCTCTTTAATGCGCTGACCGGGTCCAACCAATATGTGGGCAACTGGCCCGGTGTTACGGTGGAGAAAAAAGAGGGCAGGGCCCAGGTAGACGGTAAGGATGTCACCATTGTGGACCTGCCGGGCATCTACTCTCTCTCTCCCTACTCCATGGAGGAGATCGTGGCCCGGGATTTCATCGTGGGAGAAAAACCCGACGCCATCATCGATATTGTAGACGCCACCAACATCGAGCGCAATCTGTATCTCACGGCCCAGCTTCTGGAGCTGGAGCGGCCGATGGTCATTGCGCTCAACTTTATGGACGAGGTGGAGAAGCACGGGGATCAGATCGATGTGGCACGGCTCTCCGAGACCCTTGGCGTACCGGTCATCCCTATCACGGCCCGCTCGGGTGAGAATGTGGGGGAGATGCTCCGCATCGCTCATGAGCAGATGCACGTGGGAGTTACGGTAGAGCCCGACGACCTCTACGACGACTATACCCACCAGATCCATCATCGGGTGGGGGAGCTGATCCATGACCGAGCCTATGCGGTGGGGCTGCCCGCCCACTGGACGGCCATCAAGCTCATCGAGGGAGATGAGCTGGTGGAAAAGGCCTTGGACCTCAACGAGATCACAAAATCCAGACTGGAGTCCGTCTGCCGGGAATATGAGGATGCCTATGCCTTGGGTGACCGGGAGACGCTCATCGCGGACAGCCGATACCAGTTCATACAAAATGTGGTCCGGGTGTCTGTGAAAAAGGGCCGACCCCACGGTGCGCTGACCCGCTCGGATCAGATCGATTCCATTGTGACCAACAAATATTTGGCCATACCGGTCTTTCTCCTGATGATGCTGGCTATGTTCGCGCTTACCTTTGGCCCCTTGGGCTCCCTTCTCTCCGACGGAGTGGAGACGCTGGTGGGAGACTGGTTTGCCGGATGGGTGGACGGGGCTCTCACTGCCGCCGGAGTGGCGCCTTGGGTCAACTCCCTGTTGGTGGAGGGTGTGATCGCGGGTGTGGGGGGTGTGCTTACCTTTTTGCCCCAGATCGCCCTGCTGTTTCTGTTCCTTTCCATCCTGGAGGACTCCGGCTATATGGCGCGGGCCGCTTTTATCATGGACCGGCTCCTGCGCCGCTTCGGCCTTTCGGGAAAGGCGTTCATCCCCATGCTGATGGGGTTTGGGTGTACGGTTCCGGCGGTCATGGGGGCGCGGACCATGGAGAATGAAAAGGACCGCCGCATGACCATCATGCTGGTGCCTTTCATGTCCTGCTCCGCGCGGTTACCGGTATATGGACTGATGGCCTCGGCGTTCTTTCCCAGGTACAGCGGGCTTGTGGTTTTTTCCCTCTATGTCATCGGGATATGCTGCGCCATTCTCTCCGGCCTCATCCTGAAGAAGACCATGTTTCGGGGGGAGCCGGCAGCCTTTGTGCTGGAGCTGCCTCCTTACCGCCTGCCGACCTTTCGGAACTGCATGATGCACGTTTGGGAAAAGGTGCGGGGCTTCCTGGTCAAGGCGGGTACTCTGATCCTGGCCATGAGCGTAGTGCTGTGGTTTCTCCAGAGCTTTGGCTGGAACGGAGGGATCACCATGGTGGCGGATGCCGGGGACTCTTTCCTGGGGGCCGTCGGCGGCCTGATCGCCCCTGTCCTTCGGCCGCTGGGCTTCGGTACCTGGCAGGCGGCGGTGGCCCTGCTTTCCGGCCTGGTCGCCAAGGAGGCGGTGGTGTCTTCTATGAGCATGTTTTATGGCTTCTCCCTGGGAGACAGCGGCGCGGCCATCGCCGGGGCGCTGTCGGGCACCTTCCAGACGCCGGTGGCCGCTTACGCCTTTCTGGTCTTTGTACTGCTCTATGTCCCCTGCGTGGCGGCAGTAGCCACCATTCGCAAGGAGATGAACTCTCTCCAGTGGACGCTGCGGTCCATTGCCTGGCAGATCGGAGCGGCCTATCTGGGGTCCTTTTTGGTATTCCAGATCGGAAGCTTGCTGTTCCGGTGAGGCGCATGGGATGAAATATGTGATTTATGCCGGGATTGCCGTGCTGGTCGTCTGGGCCCTTTTCTACTTGATTCGCCACATTCAAAGTCAGATACGGGGAGACTGCGGCTGTGGAGGGTGCACCGGGAACTGTGCATCCTGTGGCAAGCGCTGCGGCAAAAATAAGAAGCGGTAAAGTGAGAACCGCCTCCGGTGACCCGGAGGCGGTTCTGCTTGGCGAGATTCCGCCTGAAAGGGAAAGCGGTCCGCTCCTGCGGTGGGTTCGGCCTCTGCAAAAAGTCGGGCCGGTATTGCTTTTTTCAGAGATTTGCGGCAAGATAGAGGAAAACGAGCGGGAGGATACGCCATATGGAGGGACCGATCTGTTATATTGTGGGCGCGGGAACGTTCTATGAGGAGGGCTTTGCGCCTGAACGGGGAGACTTTGTCATTGCGGCGGACGGCGGATATCAGATCTTGCTGGAGCGGGGCGTCACTATGGATTTGGTAGTGGGGGACTTTGATTCCATAGGCTTTCGGCCGGATCATCCGAATGTGGTGGACCTGCCCGTGGAAAAGGACGATACCGATATGATGGCGGCCATCCGATTGGGACGGGAGCGGGGGTTCCGCTCCTTTTGCCTCTATGGCGGGACCGGAGGGCGGGTGGACCATACGCTGGCAAATCTCCAATCCCTGGTCTGGCTGTCCCGAAGGGGCTGTCAGGGCGCCCTCATCGGAGATGGGTGGACTGCCAGGGCGGTCACCAATGGGATGTGGAGCTTCGGTCCCGAGCATCGGGGACTCCTCTCTGTATTTTGCATGGGGGACAGAGCGGAGGGGGTCTGGCTGCGGGGGCTCAAATATCCGCTGGAGGGCGCGGCGCTTACCTGTGATTTCCCCTTGGGCGTAAGCAATGAGTTCACGGGAGTTGCGGGCAGCGTGTCAGTAGAGCGTGGGACGCTGTTGGTGGTATACTATTGGAAATAGGGCAGGGGAGAGCAAAGCGGAGCGCGGAGACCGATATCGGTCTCCGCGCTCCGCTTTGAAAGGGGATACCTCACTTCTCGGGATAGAACCCGGAGGGAGATTCAGAGAGATTGATCATAATATTTTTCATCTGCGTATAATGTTCCAGAATGACCTTGTGGGTCTCACGGCCGATGCCGGAGGACTTATAGCCGCCGAAGGGGGCGCCCTCGGGGATCGCGTTGTAGGTGTTGACCCACATGCGTCCGGTCTCTATGTGCCGGGACACGCGGATGGCACGGTTGATGTCCCGGGTCCAGACGGCACCGCCCAGACCGTAGGCGCTGTCGTTGGCCATGGCGATGACCTCATCCTCGTCGTGGAACTTGATGACACAGGCCACAGGTCCGAAAATTTCCTCCTGGGCGACCCGCATATGGTTGTCTACGTCCACCAACAGGGTGGGCTTCATAAAGCAGCCTTTGGCCAGGTCGCCTTCGGTAGCGCGCTCGCCTCCGCAGGCGACCCTGGCGCCCTCCTGCTTGGCGATCTCGATGTACTCCAGAATCTTTTTCACCTGATGCTCGTTAATCTGAGCGCCCATTTGGGTGTCCGGCTCCCAAGGCATTCCCACCTTTACGGCGTTGAAGCGGCGGGCGGCCTCCTCGACAAATTGATCATAGATGGTGTCCTGTACAAAGACACGGGAACCGGCGCAGCAGACCTGCCCCTGGTTGAAGAGAATGCCCAACTGCACGCCGTCCATGGCCATATCCCATTTACAGTCGTCAAAGTAGATGTTAGCCGACTTGCCGCCCAGCTCCAGGGTAGAGGGGATCAACCGCTCCGCAGCCGCGCAGGCCACACAGCCCCCCACTTCGGTGGAGCCGGTAAAGGCCAGCTTACGGAAACCGGGGTGGTCCAGGATGTACTGCCCGGCCTTGGAGCCGGACCCGGTGATGACATTGAAGACACCGGTCGGAATCACATCCTGTGTAAGTCTGGCCAACTCCAGGACAGAGAGCGGAGTATCGCTGGAGGGCTTGAACACAGTACAGCAGCCGGCGGCCAGCACGGGCGCCAGTTTCCAGGCGGCCATAAGGAAGGGAAAGTTCCAGGGGACGATCTGCCCAACAACGCCGATGGGTTCCCGGAGAATTAGAGAAAGGGTGTTGCCATCGAGAATGTTGGCCGAGCCCTCCTCCGCCATGATACAGCCTGCAAAATAGCGGAAATGGCGGGCAGAATAAGGAATATCGATGGCCATGGTCTCACGGATGGGCTTGCCGTTGTCCATGGACTCTACCATAGCCAGATGCTCCGCGTTGGCCTCGATGACGTCGGCGATTCGGTTCAAAATAGCGGCGCGCTCGTTGGTCGTGACGTTGCGCCAGGATTGAAAGGCATCCCAAGCTGCGCTCACGGCCTCATCCACATCCTCACGAGTGGCTTGTGCGCAGTCGGCCAGAAGCTCCCCGTTGGCGGGACAGCGGGTCTGAAACGTGGCCCCGTCCTTGGCGGGGACCCACTTTCCGCTGATATAGAGATCAAAGTGGTCCTGTGTTATTTTTCCCATGGTATACGCTCCTTTCAAAAAAGCGGGATGGAACAGTAGGTGACCTGCCGCTCCCATACGAGTATTTCCCAAATAAAACCATAGCACTTTGCACAAAAAAGTTAAGTGATAAAATGCAGAAAATAAAGAAAAATTCTGTATAAATTAATTATATTACATTTATATTCATTTTATAAGAGAAAAATGGAAAATGTAATAATAGAACAAAATAAATAATCTGTTCTGAACAATAGAACAAAATAAAAATGAGATGGCGCGTAGAACAAAAAAGATCGCCTGTCCTTACGTAAGGACAGGCGATCTTTTTTGCAAAGGAAAACGGCCTCCCTGAAAACAGCGAGGCTGGAGAAGATCACACGTCGGAGTCGCCCCAGGTGCGGATACGGCGGAGATAGCGATAGACTGTGGGTTCTGAGATATTCAGCTCTTTGGCGGCCTGACCGACGGAACCTTTGGTAGAGAATACCCCCTGGTGCTCTAAGGCTTGGATGACTTGCTCCTTTTCCTGAGGCGTCATCCGGGATGGCGGCACCCCGAAGTTGAGCACAGTGTTATGGATAAGAGTGGTGGAAAGGCCCGGAATGGAGTCGTCCAGATCTTCCGTGTAGCTGTTCCGGCTGTCTTCACCGGGCAGGGAAAAGGCCCGCATCAGGCCGTGAAGATGCTGAGAGATCGCAAAAAAATCAGAGACATCGTGGTTGATGCAAATCAGGCCGATCAGCGTTCCGTGCTCCTTGATAAAGTACGTCGAGGAGACAAACTGCTTTCCGTTGCGGGTACGGCCCTCGTAATTTGCGATAAAATCCTGTGTTTCATAAATTTGATCCCGGACCAGATTACGGGCCAGCTCCGTCATGGGGTCCCCCACCTTGCGCCCGCTTAAGTGGCCGTTAAAGATTGAGATCACGGAATTCTCCGGATCAGAGACATCGTGGAGAATGACTTCGTAGTTTTTACCGCAAATTTCGCTGATAAAAGTGACCATGGGAATGTAGCGCTCCAGTTGTGCGCGGTTGCTCATAGTATCCCTACTTTCTGCCATTTGCCGCGTAGCAGTATCATTTTAGCGCAGAAAGAGAAAAAATTCAATCCTGGAGGATAAAAAATTTTACTCTTGACAAAATATATGATAATAAATTATAATCAATATGAAATAAAATTATTTGAATGGTCAAGCTATAGCCGCGCCAAGAGGGGGCCATCCGAGAGAAACGGAGGCAGGAGCGGCGCTTCTATGTGCAGAAATTGGCCGGACAACGGCGGGCGCGGGCATCGACAGCGGCCGCCATAACTCTTTGGATCGTTGTGGTATGGGTAGGTGGGGCGGAATGAAATTTGATTTTGATACATGGATCGACCGTCGGGGGACAGCCTCCTTTAAGTGGGATGCCAACGGCACATATTATGGCCGGGATGATGTGATCCCCATGTGGGTGGCGGATATGGATTTTCCCTGTGCCCCTGCGGTGGTGGACGCGGTGAAGCGCCGGGCGGAGCATCCCATCTACGGCTATGGGATCCGCCAGCAGCCCTATTACGACGCGGTGATGGGCTGGCTCAAGCGCCGCCATGGGTTTGAGGTGAAGCAGGAGCATCTGGCCTTCGCGCCTCCGGGCGTCATCTATGCGATGTATGTGCTTCTGCGGCTCATCACAGAACCGGGAGACAAGGTGATGATCCCGATGCCCAACTACGACCCTCTCTTTGACATGGTACAGAAGAGCGGGCGGACGTTGGTGGAGACCCCGCTGGTCTGGAGAGAGGGGCGGTTCACCTTCGACTTTGCGGATCTGGAGACCAAGGCGGCAAACGGTGTAAAGGCCCTGCTCCTATCCAGCCCTCACAATCCCACTGGACGGGTCTGGACCCGGGAGGAACTGCGGACACTGGCCGATATCTGCCTGCGCCATGACATTTTTATGATGGTGGACGAGATCCACTGTGATTTTGTCCCGAAGGAACATCCCCATGTGACCTTTGGTACTCTGGGGGAGGACGTGCTAAAAAGATCCATGATCTGTTATTCCGCGAACAAGGGCTTCAATCTGGGAGGGCTGGGCATGGCTACGGTAGTCCTGGAAGACGGGGGGCTGCGGGAACGGTTCAACAGCGAAATGCTGGCCGCCCAGACCCGGTTGGACAATATCTTCGGTATAGAGGCCCTCATTGCCGCCTATAACGACGGAGAGGAGTGGTTGGATGCGGCCATTGACTATGTCTCGGAGAACAAGCGGCATCTGGAGCGGATTCTGCGGGAACGCATTCCGGAGATCCGCATGATTCCATCGGAAGGGACTTATCTGGCGTGGCTGGACTGTGGCGCGCTGGGTCTGCGGGGAAAGGAACTGGAACATTTCATGGTCCAGAAGGCGGGCGTGGCCTTCTGCGCAGGTTATGAATTCGGTGAGGCGGGGGAGTGTTTTGTGCGGATCAACCTGGCCTGTCCCCGCTGCATTCTGGACGAGGCGCTCAGGCGTATAGAGCGGGCAGTCAAAGCAAGACGAGGATAAAAGAAGGCGGTCTGCCACAGCAGACCGCCTTTTCCCTTGCGGAGAAGCATGAAATTGAGGTATGATAGCCTCAGACTTGTTCCGCCGCCGGAAGCGGGTTCTCATGCCGGTGGCTGCGGAAGTAACGCCAGGCGCAGAACGCGGTGAGGCACAGACAGAGAAGCTCGGAGCAGAGTGTGGAAAACCAGATGCCTTTGTCGCCAAACAGAGAAGAGAGGATTAACAGGGAGGCCACCAGCAATACCAGACTCCTGCCAAAGGAGATGGAAAAGGCGAAAACAGGCCGCTCCACAGCGGTGAAGAAGGCGGCAAAGATGACATTAAAGCCCAGTACCAGGAAAGAGGAGGAATACATCCGAAGGGCTGAAATGGAGTAGGAGAAAACGGCGCTGTCGGTGGGGAGGAAGGCGGAGACGATGGCGGGAGCCCCTAATTCTCCCAGCGCGAAGGAGACGACGGAAAATGCGGCGATCAGGGATACGCCGTATTTCAACAGTCTATGGCAGTTTTTCCGTTCCCCTGCCCCCAAATGGAAGCTGACCAGTGGCTGCATGCCCTGGGCGGTGCCTGTCATGGTCATGAGGACCAGGGTATTGACGTAGCTGATGATGGTGTAGGATGCCAGCGCGCCCTCGCCGATGACCCGGAGAATGGTGTGGTTAAAAAGAAAGATGACCAGACCGTTGGAGAGCTCGTTGAGGCCCTCGGACAGGCCCAGGGGCAGAATGCGGCGATAAGCGGCAAGATCCAGCTTGAACCTCCCCACCCGCAGCCGCTCCCGGTGGGTGAGAAAGTAGCCGAAAAAGACACAGGTGGACGTGACCTGGGCGAGACCCGTGGCAAAGGCGGCCCCCCACACGCCCCAATGAAAGACCAGTACAAAAACGGCGTCCAGCACCATATTCATGAGGGCGCAGGAGATCACACCGATGGTGCTGATGTGGGGGGCGCCGTTGGCCTTGACCTGGACCTCCAGGTTATAGGATATGGTAAAGAAGATGGCAAAGGCGGCGATGGTGCCTACATACTCTTTTACATACACCAGGGTGTCCGGGGTGGCACCCAGGAACAGGGCCACCCGCTCCAGGTTGAGGAGGACCAGGGCACCCAGCAGCAGGCTGGCAATGCCGGTGACGAACAGATTCTGATTGAAATAATTCCGGGCGCGGTCCAGATCCCCCTGGCCCAGCGCGATGGAGATGACCGTGGAAGTACCGGTGGCCAGCAGGATCCCCACCATAAAGACCAGCGAGGTAAAGGGCATGGACAGATTCACGGCCGTCAGGGCGTGTTCTCCCACCCCCCAGGCCACGAAGATGCCGTCCACCATGGTGTAAAGGGAGAAGATCCACATGGAGACGATGGATGGGATGACGAACTTGAAAAACCTCTTGAGCAGGTCCAAAGTAAAACCTCCTTTTCTCTCATCACAACTATAAACCCTCGTATTATCCGAAAGTCAATACCCGGGAGGAAGAAAAATGAAAGACCTCTATAAAATCCATGAGATCGCCAAGCTCTTCGGTCTGCATCCGGATACCCTGCGGTACTACGAGGAAAAAGGGCTGCTCCACCCGGAGCGGGGGGAGAACGGCTACCGAATGTATACCATCCAGGACATCTGCACTCTGAATATCATCCGGGCCCAGCGGGAGCTGGGGGTGCCGGTGGAGGAGATCGGAGCCTACCTGGAACGGCGCACGGTGGAGGTGACCCTGGATTTTCTGGATGAGGAGGAGGCGCTGCTCCGCCGGAAAATGGCCGAACTGGAGGCGGCCAGGGCGGAGGCGTCGGAGCGCCGGAGCCGCCTGCTGCGGTATGGCGGGGCGGCGACGGGGCGGGTGACAAGCAGAACCATAGGGGCGCGGCCCTATGTTTTCCTGCGGGAAGACGTGATCCTGGAGCGGGAGATCGACTTTTTGCTCAAGAAGCTGGAGAAGCGCCACCAGGACTCCATCAAGATCATTGGAAAGCAGACTATGGGCGCGATCCTGGACGGTGAGAGCCTGAAGAAGGGCGTATACAACCACTTCTCCTGCGTGTTTTTCCTCACAGAGCAGGAGCGTCCCCACGACGCGGCGCTTCCTGGGGGAGAGTATGCCAGTCTCTTCTACCGCGGGGCCTATGATCGGCTGGAGGAACACTGGAGAGCACTGCGGGCCGGTCTGGAGGCCCAGGGGCTGACTCCGGACGGCCCGCCTCTGGAGCTCTACCACATCGACGCCCACGATACCAACCGGGAGGAGGAGTATGTGACGGAGCTCCAGGTCAGAGTGGCGCGCGCATAAGAAACGCCGGACGCAGAATCTGCGTCCGGCGTTTCGGGGCGGTAAAACGATCGTGGGGAGAAAGGATTTTCTAGGGGAACCCGGCGTGTTTGTGCGGGTGCGGCCGACTAAGGCTTTCTTGTGAGAAGACCGCCGAACATGCTTGACGCCCGGAGCGCGTCTGTGACCATGCGGTCCCTGTGGTGGTAGAGCAGAGCGCCCACCACAGCCAGCGCAGCGGCCACCCCATATTCCAATGTGCCAAGCGCCCCGGGGAAGAAGGGGAGGAGAATGTTTGCGCAGAGAAACAAAGAGGCGGCGATACCAAAGGCCGCCATGGGCCGTCCGCCCGGCATATAAACCGGGCGGTGGAGGTCGGGATACTTTTTCCGCAGCCACAGCACCGCGGCGAGAGTCATGACCCACATGACGATGGTGGCCAAGGAGGCAATATTGATGAGGGGAAGGAAGAAAAGCTTCCCGGTAAAAGGGGCCAGCAGCACGAAGGAGGCGGTGAACCAGATGCACCGGGTGGGTGTGCCGTATTTCGGGTGGAGCCGGTCGAACCAGCGGGACACCAAGTCGAACTGGGCCAGGCCGTACATCATCCTGGCGGCAGAATAGAGGGTGGAGTTCATTACGCCTACGGCGCCCACGAAAGCGGTGACTAAGAAGAGTAGCCGCACGGCCGGGACGCCGGTGATGTCGACCAACACGTCGGCAAAGGGGGCGGTCCGCCCAATGGCTTCCCGCCAGGGCAGGTTGCCCGCTACGGCTGTGGATACCAGACACAGCATGGAGGTGACCAGGAAAAGACAGACGATGAGGGCCCAGCCTGCTTTTCGGGCCGCTTTTCCCGTGGCGTCGGCAGCTGCCTTAGCCACCGTCTCCCAGCCGGCCACGGAGAACACCAGCAGGGAAAGAAGGGACAGGGAACCACTGAGATCAAAGTCCAGCCCGCCGTCCGAGGCGTAGATGGCGGGATCGAAGTGAACGAAAGCGGCGGCCAGCCCGGCAATGCACATCACCAGCAAGGTGACGGTGGCGATTTTGGCCAAAGCGGCGCACACGCTGGCGCCCCTATACTGAATGTAGAGGATGGCACCGGCCAGCACAAGCTGTACGACCACATTGGGCAAGGTGACGCTGTATCCGCCGACCGCATACAAAAAACAAGTCCGGCCCAATGCGGGAAAGAGTTCGTCCAGCAGGGAGATCGCGGCCAGATCCACCCAGCAAAAGACGATCGCGTTCATCAGAACGCCGGCCCAACCGACCACGAAGCCGCCCCGGCTCCCGAAAGCGGCGGCGGAGTAGACCACCTCGCCTCCTGCCAGGGGCAGCATGGGGATGGCCTCCATATAGGCAAAGGCGAAGGGCAGCTCTATGATGATACACAGCGCAAAGGCCACGATCAGATTGAGGGGGCCGCCGGCGGTTTCCAGCCAAGTGCCCGTGAGCAGCAACCAGGAGGTCCCCAGCATACAGCCGATCCCCATAGCGACCAGGCCGAAAAAGCTGATGGATTGTTTCTCGGGGAAATGGGCCATGGAATACACATCCTTTGCACGGAAAAGACCGCCGCAGCGGTCTCTTGCCCGTTTAGTATATCATAGAGAGATGAAAAAGTCGAGCGGTGGCTTCCGGTGAAAAACAGAGCGGGCCGGACGCCTGCTCCTGACGTCCGGCCCGCTCTGAAAGGAAAGAGGATACAATGAAATGAAAGAATCTGTCTCTTGCAAGTCTTATAGTACCCCATAGATGTTAAAGAAGCGCTTTAAAACTGTTACGAGAACATGAAATCTTTTGGGGGCGCCGGTGGGCGGAGCCTCCTTGCAGATCGACGGTATCTCCAACGCCCCGAGCGATCTGACGGAGAAATGCTCCCGTGGTTTTAGAGGCCCGCACGCAGCCGCTGCGCGCCCTCCCGCTCGGCAACCTCATGCGCATCCTCCGGCTCATCCAGTACGATACCATGGGGATGCTTTTCACCGGTCTCTTTATAAACGGTGACAAAGGTCAGGTAGCCGTCCACGGCCAACTGCCCGGTGAGTTCATCCGAGACCTCTACATGGACCATCAGGCTGGTGGAGCCGGTGTGGACGACGCGGCTGGTAAAACGGACCACGGAGCCGTTGCGTACCGGTGTGCGGAAAGACATACCGTGGATATTGCGGCAGACGATTTCGCTGGGGTCGCCATGCTCGCAGGCGGCGGCGATAAAGGCCGACTCGACGAACCAAGAGGCCGTCCGCGCGGCAAACAGCGTGCCGTGGTGATTGAGATCTTCACTTTTGACTAGGTGTGTGGCATAGTATTTTTTCATAGAAGAGCCCTCCTATTTTTAATAGAGATAGCAGTAATGAGACAGCCGCCGCAAAACAATAAAGTATCCCTATTGCTAATATGCTAACCGCCACTTTGGGGCTAGAGGCTATTGCGTAGACATGGCAGGGCGGAATAAAAATCAGATAGCGGAATACATACGAAACCAGTTGAGGCAGAGCAACTAACAGAGTAAGATGGGATGAAAGAAATTGTTGACTCATTTACGGATCTCTAGAGAACGATGAAACCTCTTAAAGGATAGCCCGGGAAAGAAATGTAGCCAGCAGACCTTTCAGGGATCGCTCTAGCCTCTGACTTGGCCGGAGCATCTCGACTTGGAGGTTGGCTTGCACTTACTTCGTTGCGGAAGTAGATGCTTACGTAGCGGTAAAAGAAAGCAAATAATCCGAACCTATCACCGATTGGAGATAGGTTCGGATTTTTGGTGCCGGTAGTCGGACTCGAACCGACACGATGTCGCCACCAACGGATTTTGAGTCCGTCACGTCTACCAATTCCATCATACCGGCAAATCATGCTCATTTATTATACACAAAGCGGCGGCAGGAAGCAAGTATCTATTTTCGATTTGTGGAGACAAAATTCCGAAATTCCCATACCCAAAGAGAGGGATTTATGGTATGATACAAAAAGGATTCATTTGCGTCGAAGGGAGGGCTGCCGATATGTGGAAAAACGGATGGAGGCCGCTGCTGCTGACGGCGGTCCTGGTATTGCTGGGCGGATGCTCGTTCAACTCGCCGGAGGACCTGTACACGGTGCCCAAGGCAGCGGAGGATTATACCAACCTGCAGATGGAGATCGACAAGGTGCGCAACGCCAATGCGGAGTATGCGGGCCCCCTTACGGGAAGCTATACCCAGCCGGTCCAGCTTATGGACCTGGACGGTGACGGCGTACAGGAGGCGGTGGCTTTTTTCCGGACCACGGCGGTCGACAACTCTCCCCCGCTGAAGATCTACATTTATCACCAGACCGAGGAAGGCCAATATGCGGTCCAAACCATCATAGAAGGGGAGGGCACTGCCATCAACTCTATTTCCTATGTGGACCTGGACGGGCACACAGGCCCGAACGGGGAGACCGACAGAGAGCTGGTGGTGAGTTGGCGGCTGAGCGACCAGATGTACCGCCTGATGGCTTACTCGGTGAGCGGTGGAGAGGCGAATGTGGTCCTCCCCGCCGTCTCCTATACGGAATATACCCTGATGGACATGGACAAGGACAACCAGCAGGAGATCGTGGTTTTGAACCTGAACACGGTAGAGGGCATCTGTCAGGCCGACTATTACGACTACCGGGAGGGGCAGATGGTACTGCGCAGCAGCGCGCCTATGTCGGACGCCATTACCGGATTGGTCAGCAACACCAAGCCCCAGCCTGGATACCTCCGAAATGGAGAGATTGCAGAACCCGCTCTGTTTGTGACCTCGTCGCTGACCACCGGCGTCATTACGGATATTTTTGCTTGGCGGGAGTCGGATCTGGTCAACATCACCCTCAATTCCAACACCGGGATGAGTGATGGGACCTTCCGGCTGAGCAACAGCATTTCCATCCAGGATATCAATGCGGACGGCTATCTGGAGGTCCCGCGGCCCATTGCCTTCCCGGAACTGAGACCGACGGGAAGCGCCGAGAATTTCTACTCGGTCCAGTGGATGCAGTACGATCTCTCCGGGGCGGCTTCGGTGGCGATGATAACCTATTATAACGGGGAGGATGGGTGGTATCTGACGCTGCCAGACAGCTGGCAGGGCAAGATCGCCCTGGCCCGACAGGACAACTCGGGCAGCGGAGAACGGGGCGTACTGTTCTATCCCTATCCTGCGGTGGAGAATCAGGAGCCGCAGCCCTTCCTGGCGATCTACAAGCTTACGGGCCCCAACCAGACGGCCAGGGCTCATGCGGGGAACCGCTTCATTCTGCTGTCTCAGGACGACGCCATTTATGCTGCGGAGTTCATTGACGGCAGCGGCTGGGAATGTGGGCTCACAGAGGAGTCCTTGACAGAGCTCTTCCACCTGATCCAGCCGGACCTCACCTCAGCATCCTGAACGGAAAGGAGTGTCCCACTTGAAAAAAGTATTGGTACTGGAAGACGAGGCCAATATCCGCAGCTTTGTGGTCATCAACCTGAAGCGGGCGGGATATGAGGCCATTGAGGCCGCCACCGGCGAGGAGGCGCTGGCCCAGCTGCGCCGGAATCCGGACATCAAGGTGGCCCTTTTGGATATCATGCTGCCCGATGATATGGACGGCTTCGAGGTCTGCCGCCGCATCCGGGCCAGCGATTCGAAAATCGGAATCATCATGCTCACTGCCCGTACCCAGGAGATGGACAAGGTCACCGGACTGATGACAGGGGCGGATGACTATGTGACCAAGCCCTTCTCTCCGGCGGAGCTCACCGCCCGGGTAGACGCCCTTTATCGCCGCACGGGAGGCGACGTAGAAATGGATGCCGGAGAGATCAGCCAGCCGCCCTTCCTGCTGAATACCCGCAACCGTACCCTGGAGAAAAATGGGGCACGGGTCAAGCTGACCCAGGTAGAGTATTCTATCATGAAGCTTTTCATGGACAACCCGGGCAAGGCCCTCTCCCGTGAAGAGATCCTGGACGCGGTGTGGGGGCGAGACTACTTCGGCGAACTGAAGATCGTGGATGTGAATATCCGTCGCCTGCGCATCAAGATCGAGGACGATCCCACGAACCCAAGCTATATCACCACAGTGTGGGGATACGGGTACAAGTGGGGATTCTGACGGCCCCATCGGGGTGAGGCGAAGGCGCACATAATGGTTTGCCGGGTAAGACCTGGCGGTTAGGCAATGGATTTGTCACGGGCGGATGAAGAGGCGGGACCCTGCAAAACCAGGAGGAGGTGGAATACATGGCAAAAGTGAAGGGGATTCGGAAGCGCTGGATGCTCAACAGTATTTCCGCCGTCCTGCTTATCGTCCTGTTTGCCGTGGCGGCCTTTTCGGCGGCCATTACCAGTTACTTTTATTCCACCATGAGCATTGGACTCAACTCGCGGATCACGTCGGCCCTGCCCTATTTCAGCAGCGTCAAATCCCGGAGCGAGTACTATCAGAGCGCGAGCAACTATGTCCAGAATTTTACGGAGAAAAACCGCCTGGAGCTCCAGATCATCAACCCCAGCGGCAGCATCTATGAGTCCACCAACGACCTGACCATCTCCGGCTCCTACCCCAATACGCCGGATGTGACCGGCGCCATCGAGGAGAGAAAGCAATCCTCCTGGTCGGGGACCGCGCCGGTCACCGGAGAACGGATCATGTCGGTCTCCGCGCCCATCGTCAGCCGCAACGGTACGCTGATAGGGGTCATCCGCATGGTTACATCCCTGAGCCGCGCGGACATCCAGGTGGTGAAGATCGTGGCCGCGGCGCTGGCGGTAGGCGCGACTATCGTACTTCTGGTCTACTTTTCCAACCTCTATTTCGTGCGCTCCATCGTAGAGCCGGTCACGGCGGTCACCGATACCGCGAAGCGCATCGCCGCCGGATCTTATGGCATCCAGATGGAGAAAAAATATGACGACGAAGTGGGCGATCTGATCGACGCTGTCAACGATATGTCCATGAAGATCAAGCAGTCGGAGAAGATGAAGTCGGAGTTCATCTCCTCTGTGTCCCATGAGCTGCGCACCCCTCTCACCGCTATCAACGGCTGGGCCGAGACCATCATGAACGGGGAGGTACGGGACGCCTCCGATGTGAAGAAGGGGATGGGCATCATTGTCTCCGAGGCCCGGCGGCTCACCAACATGGTGGAGGAGCTCCTGGAGTTTTCACGCATCGAGGACGGGCGCTTCACCCTCTCCGTAGAACCCATGGACATCAAGGCGGAGCTGGAGGACGCGGTGTACACATATACGGAGTTTTTCCGCCGGGAGGGCATTACTCTCACCCACACCGACTGTGAAGAGGAGTTCCCCCCCATTCCGGGCGACCCGGAGCGGATGCGCCAGGTGTTCTGCAATCTGCTGGACAACGCGGCCAAGCACGGTGGCTCCGGCAAGCGCATCGATACGGCGATCCGCCGGGAGGGGGATGCCGCCGTCATCACCATCCGGGACTATGGGCCCGGTATCCCGGAGGAGGAGCTCCCCCACGTCAAATACAAGTTTTACAAAGGCAGCTCCAAGGCCAGAGGGTCCGGGATCGGCCTTGCGGTGTGCGAGGAGATCGTCACCCGGCACAACGGTCGCCTGGATATTGGCAACGCTGAGGGCGGCGGGTGCATCGTCACCATCCGCCTGCCGATCGGCAGCTGAGGGATAGAACGTAAGTTCGATAAAAACCTTGCATTTTTCCAATGCATTTGATATAGTAAGGACACAACGCTACATAGCGAAGGAGAACCAAACAGAATGCCTGAAAAAGAACCGCAATCCTGCGCCACGCCCTTCCGCACCATGATCGGCGGGCAGGCCCTTATCGAGGGGATCATGATGCTGGGGCCCGAGAAAAAATCCATTGTGGTCCGCCGTCCGGACGGCGGACTGGAAATCAAGACCGAGGAGCGCAAGCTCATCAAGGACCGACACCCCATCTTGGGCTGGCCCTTTATCCGCGGAGTAGTCAATTTCTGTACCTCCATGTATACCGGCGTCACCGCCCTGATGTACTCGGCGGAGTTTTACCCCGAGGATGAAGCGGGGGAGGAGGAACCCTCCCGATTCGAGCAGTGGCTGGACAAAAAGCTGGGGAGTGAAAAGGCGATGTCCCTTTTCACCACCTTGGCGGTCATCCTGGGTATGGCCTTTTCTGTCGGCCTCTTTTTTGTGCTGCCGACGCTGCTCTCCGGAGCGATCATGTATTTTTTCCCGGCTGTCCCCTTGTGGGCCAGAAACGTGGTGGAGGGGGCCACGCGGGTGGTCATTTTTCTGGGGTACTTGATCCTGTGCTCCAAGATGAAGGACATCCGCCGGGTCTTTTCTTACCATGGTGCGGAGCACAAGACGATCTTCTGTTATGAAAAGGGGCTGGAGCTGACGGTGGAGAACGTGCGCATCCAGCCCAAACACCACCCGCGGTGCGGCACCAGTTTCCTCTTTGTCGTTATCGTGGTATCGATCCTCCTCTCCAGCGTCGTTTTTGCCTTTTGGCAATTCACCAACCCGTGGCTGCGGACGCTGGTCCATCTTGCCCTCCTGCCCGTGGTGGTGGGACTTACCTGGGAATTCAACCGCTATGTGGGAGGACACGACAATCTCTTCTGCCGCGCCGTTCGGCGGCCCGGCATGGCCATTCAGCGCTGGACTACCTTTGAGCCGGACGACTCCATGATCGAGGTGGGCATCGAGGCGCTGAAGCAGGTGCTCCCCAAGGAAAAGGGAAAGGACCAGTGGTGAGTTCTTTGCGGCCCTGAGAGAAACAACTATTTCAGGCGGTGAGAGCATGGCGACCACCTACAACAATCTATATCTGGATACCCGCAAGCGGCTGAAGGCGGCGGGCGTGGAGATGGCCCAGCTTGAGGCGCGGGAGCTGGTATGCTTCGCGGCGGACAAGACGCGGGAGCAGTTCTTCCGGGACCTAACCCTTTACGCCTCCAAGGAGGTGGAGGACAGGGTGGAGGAGCTGACACGCCGCCGCCTGTCCGGAGAGCCAGTGGCCTACATCATCGGAGAGTGGGAGTTTTACGGCCTTCCACTGGATATTTCCCGGGAGGTGCTGATTCCGCGCTCCGATACGGAGGTGCTGGCGGAACGGGCCATCCTCCTGACGCGGGCGGCGGGGGACGGGGCCAGAGTACTGGATCTGTGCGCCGGAAGCGGCTGTGTGGGCCTGGCAGTGGCTGCCAATGCTCCGGACTGCCGCGTGGTGCTGGCCGACCTGTCGGAGGGGGCGCTGCGCATCTGTAAGCAGAACGTCCGGCGCAACCAGCTCAACGCCAGGGTGACCTGTGTTCAGGCCGATGCCATGACCGCCCCGGCCCCGGCCCTTTGGGACTTTGACGTGATTGCCTGCAATCCACCCTATATTCCCCATGGGGATTTGGCGAATCTGGACGTGTCTGTCAGGGATTATGAGCCCTGGGGCGCGTTGGACGGGGGCGAGGACGGCCTGGATTTCTACCGGGCGGTTTCGGCCAGATGGGGGACGGCCCTCCGTCTGGGAGGCACGCTGATCTTTGAAGTCGGCATAGGGCAGGCCCCCGATGTGGAACAAATCATGGCGCAAAACGGCTTTGAGAACATTGTCACCCACCAGGATACCAGAGGGATCTGGCGTGTAGTGGAGGGAACGGCAAATCACTGATGTTTGGAAGGATGATCAAACTTGGCAGATAAAAAGAAGGCCGCCGTGGAGGTTGCGGCGCCCGCCAGCGACAAGCGGAAGGCGCTGGAAACCTGCATGGCTCAGATCGAAAAGGCCTACGGCAAGGGGTCCATCATGCGTCTGGGCGAGAACACCGGCGTGGTGGTGGAGGCCATCCCCACCGGGTCGCTGTCTCTGGACTTGGCGCTGGGGATTGGCGGCGTACCCAAGGGCAGGATCGTGGAGATCTATGGACCGGAGTCCTCCGGCAAGACCACTCTGGCCCTCCATATCGTGGCGGAAGCCCAGAAGCGGGGCGGCGAGGTCGCCTTCATAGACGCCGAGCACGCCCTCGACCCCTCATATGCCCGCGCTCTGGGGGTGGACATCGACTCTATGCTGATTTCTCAGCCGGACACCGGCGAGCAGGGGCTGGAGATCTGTGAAGCTCTGGTGCGCTCCGGCGCCATCGACGTGGTAGTGGTGGACTCGGTGGCCGCGCTCACCCCTCGGGCCGAGATCGAAGGAGACATGGGCGACTCCCATGTAGGCCTGCTGGCCCGGCTGATGAGCCAGGCACTGCGGAAGCTGGCGGGTTCCATCGCCAAGACCAACTGCATCGTGATCTTTATCAACCAGCTCCGGGAAAAGGTGGGCGTGATGTACGGCAACCCCGAGGTCACCACCGGCGGACGGGCCCTCAAGTTCTACGCCTCCGTCCGCATTGACGTGCGCAAGGTGGAGACGCTGAAGGTCGGCAGTGAGATGGTGGGCAACCATGTCAAGGCCAAAGTGGTCAAAAATAAGGTGGCGCCCCCCTTCCGTACAGCGGAATTCGACATCATGTTCGGTGAGGGCATCTCCAAGATTGGAGAGCTCATCGATATCGGTATCCAACTGGACCTGGTCCAAAAGTCCGGCTCTTGGTTCGCCATGGGAGAGACCCGTATGGGACAGGGCAAGGACGCCGCCAAGCAGTACCTGCGGGATCATCCCGAGGTGGCGGAGCAGTTGGAAGAGGACATCCGGGCCAATGCGTATAAGCTGATGCCCACCCAGGCCAAGGCTGCGGCCAAGGCGGCCGGTCGGGCGGTGGATGTGTCCGCCGAGGACTTCGAGGATGAAGATCAGTAAGCTGGAGCCCAGCAAGCGGAAGAAGGGCCGTTTTCTGATCCATCTGGAG
Organism: Intestinimonas sp. RTP31139st1_F5_RTP31139_211217; assembly: GCF_040226735.1. Taxonomy (NCBI): domain Bacteria; kingdom Bacillati; phylum Bacillota; class Clostridia; order Eubacteriales; genus Intestinimonas; species Intestinimonas sp. RTP31139st1_F5_RTP31139_211217. The sequence continues at coordinate 178,139 of NZ_JBCOAQ010000003.1, forward strand.
AGCGGAGATATTCTTCGGGTGGGCGAGAACGAGATGGCCGATTTTGCTCTCTACACGGGGCTGGAGCTCTCGGAGGCGCAGTTGGCCGCGCTGCGGGCGGCCTCACGGGAGCGCGCCCTCCGGGAAAAGGCCCTGAACGCGTTGACGGATCGGCCTATGTCCCGAAAAGAGCTGACGGATCGGCTGAAGTTGTGGGAGGCCGGTCAGGAGGAGGCCGAGGGTGTAGCCGACTGGCTGGAGGGCCTTGGACTCCTCAACGATGAGGAGTACGCCAAGAGTCTGGTTCGGCATTACGCGGCCAAGGGGTACGGCCCCTATAAGCTCCGGGACGAGCTCTATCGCCGGGGCATCCCCAAACCGTACTGGGAAGACGCCCTCCAGGAGGCAGAGGACCCGGCGGAGATCATTGACGCCCTCCTCTGGCGCAGGCTGGGCGGAGGCGTGGTCGACCAGAAAGCGCTCAAGCGCGCATCCGACGCGCTGGCCCGCCGGGGGTATTCCTGGGGGGACATTCACGCGGGACTGCGCCGCTATGGTGCGGAGATTGAGGAGGAATGACCTGTGGATGCCATGGAATGTCTGTTCACCCGCCGCAGTATCCGAATGTACAAGCACGACCCCATCCCGGAGGAGACCCTGAAAGAGATATTGGCTGCGGCAGCCTGCGCGCCCTCGGCGGTTAACATGCAGCATTGGTATTTTGTTGTGATCCGGACGCCGGAAAAGATGGAGGAGTTCCGGAAGGTGATGCGGGAAGTGAAGGAAAAATTCCACCCCGTGCTCGTAGACCGCTTTCAGCGGCATCCGGAGACCCTCCAGGAGACAGAGACCTTTTTTACCAGTCTGGGCGGCGCTCCGGTCTGCGTACTGGCGTTTTTTCTGAAGGATAACTACCCCGATCGGGATGGGGCTATGCAGTCGGTGTCCGCGGCATTGGAAAATCTGATGCTGGCCGCCTGGGCCAAAGGGGTGGGCTCCTGCTGGATGAGCGCCGCCCAGCGTATGGGCTACAGCGACGAGATCCGGAGAAAATTCGCGCCCGGGAAGGGCGAGTTCGTGGCCGCCATCACCCTCGGATACCCGGACCAGGCGCCTAAAATGCCGCCCCGCCGGGAGGGCCGCTGCGACTTTATTTGAACCACAAAGGAGACATTCTGTTGAAGGTTGCATTCATATCCCTGGGATGTGCCAAGAATCTGGTGAACACCGAGCAGATGATGGCGCTGTGCCGGGAGGCAGGCTATACCGTTACCGGAGAGCCCGAGGGCGCCGACGTAGCGGTGGTGAACACCTGCGGCTTTATCGACTCGGCTAAGAGCGAGGCCATCGATACGATCTTGTCCATCGCCCCCCTCAAGGAGCAGGGCAGGCTGGGCAAGCTGCTGGTGGCGGGCTGCCTCACCCAGCGGTATCAGGACGAGATTTTGGAGGAGCTTCCCGAGGTGGACGGCATCCTGGGGACCGGAAGCTATACCGACATCGTCCCCGCCATTGAGGCCGTATTGGAGGGAGATACCCCCACTTATTTCGGGGACATCGACCACACGATCGAGGATGGGGAACGCCTAGTCTCTACGCCCTCCTATACAGCCTATCTGAAGATCGCGGAGGGCTGTGACAACCGCTGTTCCTACTGCGTCATCCCCTACCTGCGGGGCCGATACCGCAGCCGGCCCATGGAGTCCCTGCTGGAAGAGGCCAGGGGTCTGGCTGAGAGCGGCGTCAGGGAGCTTATGGTCATCGCCCAGGATATCACCCGCTATGGTACCGACCTCTATGGGAAGCGCCGTCTGGCCGATCTGCTGCGAGCGCTGTGCCGGATGGACTTCCACTGGATCCGGCTCCACTATCTCTATCCGGATGAGATCGATCAGGAGCTCATCGATGTCATCGCCGAAGAGTCCAAGATCGTCAAATATCTGGATATCCCCATTCAGCACCTCAGCGACAAAATTCTCAGGGCCATGAACCGCCGGGGGAACGGCGCGCTCATCAGCGACGTGATCTCCACGCTACGGGAGGATATTCCGGACCTAGTGCTGCGCACCTCCATCATCGTGGGATTCCCCGGCGAGGGGGAAGAGGAATTTGAAGAGCTCTGCCGCCTGCTGCCGGGATACTGTTTTCAGCGGGCAGGTGTGTTCACCTTCTCGGCGGAGGAGGGGGCCCCTGCCGCCGCCCTGCCGGACCAGGTGCCGGAGGATGTGGCCAAACACCGCATGGAGCTGCTGGTAGACCTTCAGTCCAGGGTCATGGATCAGTGGAACGAGGACAGACTGGGCACGGTAATGGAGGTCCTGTGCGAGGGCTTCGACGGCGATATGGGCTGCTGGGTGGGGCGGACCTATGCTGACTCTCCGGATATTGATGGGCATGTCTACTTCACCGCCGCCGGACAGATACCGGCGGGCACGTTTGTGAATGTGCGCATCACCGGCACGTCGGACGGAGACCTGACCGGAGAAATCGAGGAGTAGGAACGATATGAATACGGCCAATAAGCTCACACTCACCCGGGTGGTCATGATCCCTATTTTCCTAGTGGTCCTCTACCTGGATTTTGCGTTCAACAAATACATTGCCCTGGCGATTTTTATCCTGGCCAGCATCACCGATTTCATCGACGGCTATGTGGCCCGCCATTACAACCAGATCACGGATTTTGGAAAGTTCATGGACCCATTGGCCGACAAGCTGCTGGTGGTCTCCGCCATGCTATGGTTTGTGGAGGCGGGACAGATGCCGGCCTGGACGGTCCTGATCGTCGTGGCCAGGGAATTTGCCGTAACGGGGCTTCGGCTGGTGGCTGTGGACAACGGACGGGTCATTGCCGCCGGCTGGTCGGGTAAGGTGAAAACCGCTACCACCATGGTCTGTATCTGCCTGATGCTCCTGCCCATCCCGGCGGCGCTCAATGCCGTTTGCGTGGCGCTGATCGTGGCTACCACGGTCTATTCCGGGGCGGAGTATTTTATCAAAAACCGTGACGTACTCAATTGGAACAAGTAATGTACCATAAAAGCGGCGGCCCCATCGGGGCCGCCGCTTTATGGTTTGAAATTGGTTTTACACAGACGCCAAGATGAAGCCCAGGAGCAGAAGAAGAAGATTCCAGAGGGCGAGGGCGGTCAGAATGGCGCCCACGGTTTTCCAGAACGAGAGGGGGCGGAGGAAACGCAAAGGTACAGACTGCGGCGCGCAGGAACAGATTGGCTGGGCACGGGAGAGGCGCCCGGGGACAGCATCTTCATCCAGATAGACGGATAAGCTGTTTCCGCGGCCAAATCGCTGTGCGGTTTCCATACACGCGGCACAGGAAAGCGCCCGCTGAACTACCAGCGGCGTCTGGCCGCGCAGTGTGGCGGCTTCCTCCTCCGCACACCCCATCAGCTCTCCCAGAAGGGCAGCCAGATTCGGGTCGTTGAAGTCGGCCTCTTCCAGAACAAGCGCGCAGGAGAGCTGCTCCAGATCATCGGGCAACTTCCGGGGATGCAGAGGCCGGCCGCAGTGCGGGCAGACCGGGGCTTGATCGGAGACTGCGCTCAGGCAGTCCGGGCAACGGACCAGGGGCATACGGCTCACATCCTTTTTCGGTTGATAAGGGGGCCCGCCCGGCGGATAACCGGGAAAAAGACACTATCCGGTCGGGTGGGGAAAACATCCTGCGCGCGGAACAGAAAGTCCTAAAAAAATATCGACTGTATCAGGTAATATGTTACATATCGGGGAACTTTTTTGAAAGATAAACGTCTACTCGAGTGAAAAGGAGGGAGCGCATATGCGCCATATCCGGCTGGCCTTCTATTCCGCCGCCCATTTTTGGGTGGATCTCTCCTGCGCGCTGCTGTTGCTGGGGGCGGTCTGTCCGGAGGCGGACCCGGTCCGGTGCATCCTCCTCTATAACTTCTCAGCCTTTGCCGTTCAGATGCCCATTGGTCTGCTGGCAGACCGGCTGAACCGGAATCATCAAGTGGCGGCCGCGGGCTGCGGGCTGGTGGCTGCGGCCTGGTTCCTCACCAAAGGGGCGGAGGCGGCTGTACTTGCGGGAGTGGGGAACGCCCTCTTTCACGTGGGAGGCGGACTGGATACGATGAACCGGAGCGGCGAAAAGGCGGGGCCGCTGGGAGTTTTCGTCTCGCCGGGAGCGGCGGGGCTTTTCCTCGGGGCTGCGGCCAGGGGTGCGGCAGAGGCGCTTGCACTGCCAGTATGCGGCGTCTTGGTCGCCGCGGCTGTGCTCATCCTCCTATGGTGCCGGGGGCCGGAGAACCCACCGGCAGCCCTGCCGGAGGGGAGGGGAAAATGGCTCCCAGCGCTGCTATGCCTGCTGCTGGTGGTGGTGCTGCGCTCCTGGAACGGCTTTCTGTTTCGCTTCCCCTGGAAAGGGGCGCTAGAGGCGCCGTTGACATGCGCCGTGGTACTGGGAAAGACGGCGGGCGGACTGGCGGCGGACCGATTTGGGACCAGCCGGACGGCAGCGATCACACTGGGACTCTCGGCGCTTTGTTTTCTGGGGTCCGATTGGGCGCCGATAGGGCTTTTGGGCGTGTTTCTCTTCCAAATGACGATGCCTCTCACTCTGTGGGCGGCGGGCCGGCTGCTGCCCAGCGCCAAAGGGCTGGCGTTTGGAGTGCTTACCTTTGGGCTTTTTCTGGGGGCGCTGCCCACGCATCTGGACTGGGAGCCGATAAGGCCCGGTCCGGAGGTCTATGCCGCCACGGCCCTCCTATCTCTGCCACTGCTGTGCTATGGGCTATGTACGGCCCAGAAAAGAAGGTGAGGATATGCTGGGGATTCTGTCTGCTTCCCTGGCGCTTACCTTGCTCCTGGAGACGACAGCGGCTGCCCTATGGGGGCTCCGGAGGCAGAATCTGCTCCTGGGGGTGATGGTGAACCTGCTCACCAATCCCGCGGCAGTGCTGCTCCACCAGCTTTTTCCCGGATGGGGCGTCACCCTGGTCCTGGAGGGGGCGGTGGTGGTGATTGAGGGGGCCTATTATGCCAAGTATGGCCTGCGGATCCGGCACCCCTGGCTGCTGTCTCTCAGCGCAAATGCCCTCTCTTTTGGAGTGGGGGTTGTTATCAATCGACTGTTGTGAGGAGGTCTTTGCATGAAACGAGCGTGCGCGCTACTTCTGACCCTATTGCTGTTGGGACCCACGGCAACGGCCGATGTGCTCATCGAGCCGTCGGACGATTTTTACCGTACCCATGCAGAAGAATGTGAATACCTCGATCGAAGCTATACGGCCAACGGAAAAGAGGGGTATGTCGCGCTCTACCAAAGCCCGAAATCATCCCGGCAAAGGGAGACCGTGGGTAACGGCGCGGTCCTGCGCGGCAGGTGGATCTACCGTGGGACGTGGCTGGCCGTGGAGGAGGAGGATAGCGAGGAGCTCCGAGGCTGGGTGGAGCTCTCCGAGTGTGTCCCGGTGGCCGACTACCTCTCCTTTGAAGAGGTCCATGGGGGAGAGTTTGTACCCTATGACCGTGCCCTGGATACCAATTTCGCAGATATTGAGAATGTGGTGCTATGGACCTACCCCGGTTCCGGGAAGATCGCCTGGGCAAAGGCAGACGCCCGGTGGTTCCGGGAAAACGTCATGCCCGCCGAGGCATTTTCCCAATGCTGGGAAGACGGTGAGGGCCGTCTGTGGGGGTTCGTAAACTACTGCTATGGGTGGAGAAACACCTGGGTCTGTCTCTCAGACCCGGACAACACGGATTTGGCCGCCGACCCAGAGGTGTTGCCGGAGAAAACGGTCTACTATCCGGCGGCGGACCCTGTGCCCGCTCCCTCCAGCGGTGTGTCCGGCCTGGCGGCGGTGCTGGTGGTCCTGGTGGTTGCAGGTACCGCCGTGCTGATCCCGGTGGTGTGCCGGGGCGGCAGACGCCCCGGAGAGTGAGCGCGGCGCGGAAGAAAAAGCAGCCGATCTGGAAGGAGGGCCGGGTTTCGCTTGCAATATCTGCGCTTTTCGAGTATAATATCAAAGATTGAAACAGTGGGCGGGAATGGCGCCCGCCGGACGATAAGATACGAGGAAGTGCAGAAGATGAAGTACGATTTTGCCAGCATCGAACCCAAGTGGCAGAAGAAATGGCTGGAAGAGAAGACCTTCCACTGCGAGAATCACAGCAGCGACAAACCTAAATTCTATGCGTTGGTAGAGTTCCCTTATCCCTCCGGTCAGGGGCTCCATGTGGGGCATGCCCGCCCCTACACCGCTATGGACGTGGTGGCGCGCAAACGCCGGATGGATGGCTATAACGTTCTTTTCCCCATGGGATACGACGCCTTTGGCCTGCCCACAGAGAATTACGCCATCAAAAACCACATCCATCCCGCCAAGGTGACGCACGATAATATCCAGAACTTCCGGAGGCAGCTCCAGATGCTGGGCTATTCCTTTGACTGGGACCGGGAGATCAACACCACCGATCCGGCCTACTACAAGTGGACCCAGTGGATCTTCCTTCAGCTTTACAAGCACGGCCTTGCCTATAAGACGACAATGCCCGTAAACTGGTGCACCTCCTGCAAGTGCGTGTTGGCCAACGAAGAGGTGGTGGAGGGGGTATGTGAGCGCTGCGGATCTCCTGTCATAAGAAAAGAGAAGAGCCAGTGGATGCTGAAGATCACAGAATATGCCCAGCGGCTCATCGATGACCTGGATGGGCTGGACTTCATCGAGCGGGTGAAGATCCAGCAGAAAAACTGGATTGGCCGGTCCACCGGTGCGGAAGTTGCTTTCAAGGCAACCACCGGAGACGACATCGTGGTGTTTACCACCCGGCCGGATACCCTTTTCGGTGCCACCTATATGGTGCTCTCCCCAGAGCATGAGCTGCTCAAGAAGTGGATGCCCCTGCTGGGCAATGCGGACGAGGTGAAGGCCTATCAGGCGGCTGCGGCCTCCAAGTCCGATTTGGAGCGCACCGAGCTCAATAAGGAAAAGACCGGCGTATGTCTGGATGGTGTGAAGGGTGTCAACCCCGTGAATGGAAGAGAAATCCCGATTTTCATCTCCGACTATGTCCTGGCAACCTACGGTACCGGCGCCATTATGGCGGTGCCCGCCCACGATGACCGCGACTGGGAATTTGCCAAGAAGTTTGGCTGTGAGATCATTGAGGTGGTATCCGGCGGCGAGGATGTGCAGAAGGCTGCTTTTACCGCCAAGGACGAGACCGGTATCCTGGTGAACTCCGAGTTCCTGAACGGGCTCACCGTCAAAGATGCCATTCCAGTCATTACCAAGTGGCTGGAGGAGAAGGGCATCGGCAAGGCCAAGGTCAACTACAAGCTCCGGGACTGGGTATTCTCCCGCCAGCGCTACTGGGGTGAGCCCATCCCCATGGTCTACTGTGAAACATGTGGCTGGCAGCCCCTGCCCGAAGATCAGCTTCCCCTGCTCCTCCCGGATGTGGAGAGCTATGAGCCCACGGATGACGGTGAAAGCCCCCTCTCCAAGATGACGGAATGGGTGAGCACCACCTGTCCGCACTGTGGCGGCCCCGCCCGGCGGGAGACGGATACGATGCCGCAGTGGGCCGGTTCCTCCTGGTATTTCCTGCGGTATATGGACCCCTGCAACGACAAGGCGCTGGCCTCCCAGGAGGCCATGGCCTATTGGTCCCCGGTGGATTGGTACAATGGAGGGATGGAGCATACCACGCTGCATCTCCTCTACTCCCGGTTCTGGCACAAATTCCTCTATGATATCGGCGTGGTCCCCACGAAGGAGCCTTACCAGAAGCGCACCAGCCACGGCATGATCCTGGGCGAGGGCGGCGAGAAGATGTCCAAGAGCCGCGGCAACGTCATCAATCCCAATGATGTAGTGGCCCAGTACGGCGCGGACACCATGCGCCTTTATATCATGTTTATCGGGGACTTTGAGAAGGCGGCCGCCTGGAGCGACAACGCGGTCAAGGGTTGCAAGCGATTCCTGGATCGGGTATGGAACCTGATGGATGCCTGTACGGACAGCTTGGACTATACGCCGGTCAATGAGCTGGCTATTCACAAGGCCATTAAGAAGGTGTCCTCCGACATCGAGGCGATGAAGTTCAACACTGCCATTGCCGCGCTGATGTCTCTCGTCAACGATTTTTATGCCAATGGCTGTTCCAAGGGAGATATGAGCGCGCTGCTGCTGATGCTCTCTCCCTTCGCGCCCCATATGGTAGAGGAGATGTGGGAGCTCCTGGGCTTTGCCGCAGAGAGGGGCATGGCGTGTCGCCAGCCCTGGCCTGCATATGACGAGAGCAAGACCATTGAGGCCGAGGTCACCCTGGCCGTTCAGGTGGGCGGCAAGCTGAAGGGAACCGTCAGCGTACCCGTGGACAGCGATGACCAGACCTGCGTGGACGCCGCCCTGGCGCTGGACAAGGTGGCCAAGATGCTGGAGACGATGACGGTGGTTAAGACCATCGTAGTCAAAAACAAGCTGGTCAATGTGGTGATGAAACCAAAGGCGTGAGCTCATTTGCCCTTGGGTGCCATACAGGTTTCAGATAAATGACAGAGATATCCCCAAATTTAATAGTTCTGTAATATCTGAAGCCTTTTCATTTAACATCTTGCGGGTATTATAATACCCGCAAGAGACAGTTTCTTTCCTTTCATTGTATCCTCTTTTCTTAGGCGAAGCCGGACGTCAGGGAGCGGACGTCCGGCTTTTGCTTTATGCAGGGGGAGGCACCTTTCCGTGTCATAAAATTGACACATCCCCTTTCCGACCAGGGGATTCGGCCAAAATGATGTTACTGATATTGAAATTTGGTTAAATTTTGGTTAATTCAGCACAGAATCCCTTGCGCCTTAGTAGGATGCGGTATAGAATAAGACCAGAATCCCAAAGAAAACGAATTTAGGAGGTTTTTCATATGACTTCTTTTGACGAGCTGAAATCCAAGGCGCTGGACCTGGCGCAGGCGGGGGCCGCCAAAGCCAAAGAGCTCACCGACATCGCCAAGCTGAACATCGCCAATTCCGCCGAAGAGGATGCCATCCGCAAAGCCTATATCGATCTGGGCAAGCTGTATTATGCGGAGCGGGGCATGGCACCCGAAGGGGCTTATATGTCCCTGTGTGAGAAGATCACCGCTTCCAAACAGAAGATCGAGGAGAACAAGGCCAAGATTGCGGAGATGAAGGCCGCTGGCAACATTGACGATGATGTGGTGGTCTCCACCTGCGACTGCGGGTGCAGTTGTGACGTGCCGGAAACCGAGGTGCCTCATGAAGAGCCCCCGGTGGTGGAACCTCTGGCCCATGATGGGACCAAAGAGTAACACTTGAAGGATAAAAACGGCGGACCGCTAATGCGGTCCGCCGTTTTTCAACTGGTTGGTCGTTGAGAGAGCCATAATCCCGGGAGAATGAGAAAGATGGCTCCGATGGCCTGCGGACGGACAGGCTCCCCCAAAATGAGAGCGGAGGCAATCAAGGTGACCACAGGGGTAAGGTAGATATATACATTGGTGGCCACGGTACCAATGAGGACCATGGCTTTATTCCAACAGACAAAGCACAGCGCAGAGGCGACCAAACCCAGATAAAGTATATTGAAAAGCATGGAAGGGTCAGAAAAGCGGGATAGGGAGTAGTCGGGATGGAGGATGGGAAGGAGCGGGAGAAGGGTCGCAAGGCCCCAAAAAAAGACCTTGCGGGTGCACTGGAGCTGGTTGAGACCGGAGGAGGAGGCGAACTCCAGACACACTCCGTAGGCTCCCCAGCACAGCGCGGCGCCGAGGGTCAGCAGGTCCCCAAGAGGATTGAGCTCCAGGCTTTCGCCTCCCGACAGGGAGATGAGAGCGATTCCAGTGAGCGCGATGGCAAAGCCGGCAAAGAAAACGGCCCTCGGTCTGGGGCCACGGCGGCACAGCCACAGCAGGAGGGCGGCGAACATGGGGGCGGCGGAAATGATGATCCCCACATTGGAGGCAAGCGTATACCGCAGCGCGGTATTTTCCAGGAGAAAATATAGGGTCAGGCCGCTGACACCCGCCGCCGCGAAGGGAAGCTCTGAGCGGAAGTCCTGCGGGCGCAAGGGTCTGGGGGAGAGGCAAAAGAGTACCGCCCAGGCGATGAGGAAGCGGAAGGTCATGATTTCCAGAGGGGTAAAGGCACGGAGAAGGATCTTACTGGAAATCAGAGTGGTGCCCCAGACCACGGTAACAAAAAGAGCAAGAATGTGCCCCAGCACGCGACTGTGCGGCGGAGATCCCATCCCTCACACCTCCCTATAAAAATTTTGCAGCAGAAGTGGAGCAGTCCGCTCCTCAAAAAGTTGCGCCTCAAAAAAGAAAAGGTGTACGGAAGCGCAGGCTCCCATACACCATTATGTCTGGTTTTGAAAGAACGCCTGCCTGTAGGCTCAGCCAATGATGCGCCGGGCGTACACATAGACGTTGGCGTAGTGACCGCTTTCCATCTGGTCGATCTGGACCACATAGCGGTTGGTAGAGGCGTGGATGAACTCACCGTTTCCGATATAAATCCCCACATGAGAGACGGGTTTGCTGGTGCGATATTTGAAAAATACCAAATCACCCGGCTGAAGCTCGTCTTTGCTGACGGATACGCCATTCTGGAGCTGGTCGGTGGCAGTGCGGTTGAGGGTGTAGCCGAAATGGGAGTATACGTACTTGGTGAACCCGGAGCAGTCGAACTGATTGGGGCCGTTGCCGCCCAGCACATAAGGGGTTCCCAGATACTCCTCTGCGTAGGCCACGATCTGCGCGCCCAAATCGCTGCTGGCTGTTTCAGTCGCATCGGGCTCAGTGGTAATGGTGATATAGTCGCTGCTTACGTAACCGGTCTTTCCAGAATATGTAACTTTATACCAGCCGTTATCCACGCCCTCCAGTTCCAAAACAGTACCGCCGGGAATGGAAGCCACGGTGTCGTAGCTGGTACCTGCAGCGGCACGCATGTTCAGGGAGGAGCCGTCGGTATCCACCAGTCCGTAACCAAGCGCAGCATCGGCGGTGGTGGAGACAGTGAGGTACTCGCTGGACATATACCCCTCGACGGTATTGAAGTTGACCTTGTACCAACCGTTACCGGTGTCCTCCAGCACCACGACGCTGGTGCCGCCGGATGCGGTGGCGAGGATCTCTCCCTCTGCGGCGGGGGTATCCCGCAGGCGAAGCGCGTCGGCCGTGACGGTGCCGGCACCCAAGGTGGCGGCGGAAGAGCCGACGGTAAACATTGCGGTGAATACAGTACCAAGCACGGCTGCACGCAGCAGGTGAGATGGCTTTATCATCGGTGAGGACCTCCATCTTTTTCTCTATATCAGGGGGCGATCATTTGCTGTTGAGCATCCGTTCCAGCCAGACGGAGGCCACGTCCATAGCGGCGTACAGGCTGTCCTTTTCCGTTTTCTTGACCACGCGGTCCCGGCTTTTGAGATCGGGATCGGTGAGCTGGAGCTGAACGGCCACCTTGGTGGCCACGTCCAGGTCGTCCACCTTCTTTGTCTCCATGACCTGAAGCATGATGATATATTTGTCAGCCATGCTGCCGTAGTAGATGAGATTGTCCTTGCGGCGCAGAGGATGTCCTTTGTAGCTAAGGGGAATTTTTTCTTCGGCCATTATGTGCCTCCTAAAGAAAGAATTAAAAATTGTAACCAAATTGTAACACATTGTTTCCGCCCCGTCAACCCTGGAAGAGATGGAAAATGTGAATAATTTGTAAAGTGGAGCCATATGGCAACAATATCTTGTGCAAAACGGTTCTGAGGGGTAGAATAAACGGGAAACGGAGGGGTTTTTGGTGCGAATTCTGTTGGTTCGTCCCCGAAGAATGGATCTGATGACGGTGTTCGGCGGCATTACATGTGAACCGCTGGAGCTGGAGACCCTGTTACCGGTTTGTCGTCAAGTGGGAAGAACAGAGCTCTATGACGGCATTACGGAGGAGCGGCGGTTCACTGACGTGCTTCTCGCGTTTCGGCCCGATGTGATGGCGCTTACCGGCTATCTCACCCAGGAGCGGGAGATGGCGGAGTATATCAGGCTGACAAAGAGGGCGTGCCCGGCCTGCACTGTAATCGTGGGGGGCGTCCACGCCCAGCTCAATTATCGCCGTCTCTGCTGGCCGGGGGTGGACTATGTGTTCCGTACGGAGTCGGCGGACTGGTTCCGGGGCCTGTTGGAGGCGCTGGACCGGGGGGAGATGCCCAGAGGGATTCCGGGACTGTGCCGCAGGGAGGGCGGCAGGTTTGTGGAGACACCCTACGAGCCCTGCGACATCGACACACTTCCCCGGCCGGACCGGAGCGGATGGGCGGAGCGGGCGGACTGGTTCCGCTATCTGGATTTTGCGAGGCTCTCCACGCTCAAGACGGCGGTCTCCTGTCCCTTCCGATGCGAGTTCTGCTATGGACGAAACCTCCACGGCGGACGGTATCAGCCCCGCAGGCTGGAGCTTGTCATGGAGGAGCTGGAGGAGGTACCGGGGGACACGGTATTTATCGTGGACTCCGACTTCCTGCTGGAGGAGACCCGCGTGGAGGCTTTCCTGGACGCACTGGAGGAGCGGGGCATCCGAAAAACATTTTTGTGCTACGGGCGGGCGGATTTTATCGCAGGACATCCGGCGCTGACGGCCCGGCTGTGCCGGTGTGGATTCCGGCTTTTCCTGGTAGGCCTGGAGGGAATTCGGGATCAGCGCCTGGAGGCATGGAACAAAGGGACCACACGGGAGATAAATGAGGCATGCCTCCAGGTCCTGAACGCGTGCGGTGCGGACTGCATGGGGCTCCTGCTGGCCGACCCGGATTTCACTGCGGCTGATTTTCAGGCGCTCTATCGCTGGGCCAAAGAGCACGGGCTGCGATACACGTCTGTGCAGGTCCTCACGCCCATTCCGCCCACGCCCCTTTATGAGCGGAAAAAAGGGGAGCTCCTCTCCAACGATCTGAGACAATGGGATCTGGCCCATTTGCTGCTCGAGCCGGTACATATGGGCCGACGGGTCTTTATGCTGCGGTACTACTGGCTTATGGCGAGACTGGTGTTGCTGGGGTGGCGGCGGGGGGCGTACCACTTTGTGACGCCGGCTTACCTCGGTCGGGCCGTGGGACGCTGGCGGCGGAGACGGGCCGCCCTGCGCTGAACCGGATCCTATAAACGCGAGATAAGCTGTTGAATAATAGAAAAGCCGCCCAGCCTCAGAGGACTAGGCGGCTTTCTCTGCTTTTGCATGAGAACATCGGAAAACCTGCAGTGGTGCAGGATGGAATTACAGGGTCAGGACTCTATGAAGGATAACGGCCATCTCAGCCCTAGTCAGAGAGCCCTTGGGGTTGAGATTCCCAGCGTCATCGCCCTGGATTACACCGGCCTGAACCAGTGCTGCCACAGAGCCCTGTGCATAGCTGGAGACCGACTTTCCGTCAGAAAAGCGGTTCAGATAAGAGGCAGAGGCGTCATCGATGCCGTGGCCGGTACGGTTCAGCGTTCTCTGGAGAAGGACCATGGCATCCTCGCGGGTAAGGGAGGCGGAAGGGTTAAATCTTCCGTCACTGCCGCCCTGTGCGATCCCCAGTGCCTTGGCAGAGGAGATGGCCTGGGCGTAATAGCTCTCCGCAGGCACATCCTTGAAGTTATCGCCGCCGGAGACGGAAAAGCGGAAGGCGCGGGAGAGCATCAGAACAAAATCGCCGCGGGTGATGAGCCCATCTGGATGGTAGGTGGTGGCGCCTACGCCAGTGGTAATCCCATTTTCGTAGAGGTAGTCCACGGACTCGGCAGCCCAACTGTAGCGCCCCATATCGGTGAAGTAGGAGGAGGAACTGGAGGGGGTCACGCCGATCTGTACATAGCCAGTGTAGGTGGAGCCGCTCTCGTCAGTACCGGTATAGGCGATGGTCACTGTGCCGGAAAAGCCCGCTTTCGGAACGAAAGAGATCCTGCTGATGGAGGGGCTGCCGTCAACTTCATACGCAGTATCGTCATCCACCAAGCCGCCATAGGAGGTGGGGCTGCCATAGTTGTAGTAAAGCCGCCCGGCACTCTCGGGAGGGAGCTGGAATACCACGGAGGTGAGACCGGCGCCGCCCCGCTTGTCGCAGGCACTGCTGAAATCGCTGGAGCGGAATGTCACCTCCTGTGCATCAGTGGTATAGTAGATCACACCGGGGTCCTTAACGGTGGCGAACGAGAGAAGGAGACTGCCGGAGAAGGCTTTTCCGCCTGTGTTCTCGCCAGTAAAGTCGATTATTACGGTGCCGGTATAGTTCTTGGCGGGGACGAAGGTGACCTGTTCCAGATAGGGGCTCTTGGAGAGGAAATACTCGGTGGAAGCGGAGACCTTCTTGTCATAGTCCCCGTCATCGTAGTCGTAGTACAGGATACCCCTGCTGGTAGGGGGAAGTGTAAACTGGACATAGCTCAGGGATTTTCCGGTCTCATCCTTGCAGTAATCATTGAAATCGTCCGAAGAGAGGGTGATGGGAGAATTTACTGCGGCAGAGTATTCGATGTCGCCGCTGTCTCCGCCGCCCACGGTGACCCGGATGGTGCCGGAGAAGCTGTCGCTGTCCGCACTGGAGCCTTGGAAGGGGATAGACACGGTGCCGGTATAGTTCCTGGCCGGAACAAACGTAATGTTTTCCAGATAGGGGCGCTGGTTGCGGTAGTAGCGCTTGGAGGACGAGACCTTCTCATCATAGTCGCCGTCGTCATAGTTGTAGTAAAGGGTGCCCTTGTTGCTGGAAGGCAGGGTAAATTCCACATAGTCCAGGCTGGAGCCGGTGGCACTTCTGCTGAAGCTGTTGAAATCGCCGACGTCAAAGGCAACGGAGCCGTTTCGGTCCACGGAGTACATAATATCGTCAGCGGTCCTGCTTACGGTGATCTCAATGGTGCCGGAGAAAGTGTTTCGTTTGGTATCCCGAGCCGTAAAGGGAATGGTCAGTGTGCCGGACCAGTTTCTGGCGGGGACGAAGCTCACGTCCTCCAGATAAGGGGAGTCGTCGTAATAGTAAGCGGCGGAAGAGGAAACTTTCTTATCATAGTCGCCGTTGTCATAGCGGTAATAGAGAGTGCCTTTTCCAGAAGAGGGGAGCGTGAAGTGC
Organism: Intestinimonas sp. RTP31139st1_F5_RTP31139_211217; assembly: GCF_040226735.1. Classification (NCBI taxonomy): domain Bacteria; kingdom Bacillati; phylum Bacillota; class Clostridia; order Eubacteriales; genus Intestinimonas; species Intestinimonas sp. RTP31139st1_F5_RTP31139_211217. The sequence goes on from NZ_JBCOAQ010000003.1 coordinate 193,231, forward strand.
ACATAGTCCAAGCCATAGCCGGTGATCTCCTTGGAGAGCGCGTTGAAATCGCCGGCGTCAAAGGGAATGACCTCATTTTGGGCGCCGGAAAATTCGATGCTGCCGGTGGGCTCGCTTACGGTAATGGCCACGGCACCGGTATAGCTGTAACCAGAAGTATCTACGGCGGAGTAAGAAATGGTGACTTTGCCGGAATAGTCGGGCTCTGCGACAAAGGAGACCTTGGACAGAGCGGATTTAAAGACGCCGCCGCCATAGTAATATTTGGTGGACTCCGAAACCTTCTGGTCGTAGGTCCCGTTGGAGTAGTTATAGTAGAGCGTGCCGCGGCTGGAGGAGGGGAGCGTGAAGGTCACATAGTTGAGCTTGTTTCCGTAGACCTCGGTACATGCGCTGTTAAACTTGGACTCATCAAAGGTAACAGAGCCGCCGGAGGCCACGGAGCTGGTGATGTCGGGGGCTGAGGCGGCGGTGACGGTGACAGTGCAGGCGGGGGTGGCCAGCCGATTGCCGCGGCGGTCTGTGACCACGGCGGTGACGATGACGCTCTTTCCGGCTGTGACGCCCTTGACGGTACAGTTGGCGTTGCCCGTGCCGCTGGGACTCAGCGATACGATGTTCTTCTCATCGGCGGACCAGGAGACGCTGGCCCCATCGGGGAGATTGCTTACCGAGAGGGAAGCGGTTTTGCCGAACATGACGGAGAGCTCGGTTTTGCTGAGTGTGAAGTAGGACGGATCGCTGACCGTGACGGCGCAGGTAGCTCCCGCGCCGCCCTCCGGTATGGCGGTGATGGTGGCGGTTCCCGTACCCACGGCGGTCACTTTGCCGGATTGATCCACAGAGGCGACCTTGCTGTTGCTGGAGCTCCAGCTCACCCGGGTCCCCTCGGGCGCGGTGGTGGCCGACAGTGTTTCACTGCTCCCCGTGGTGAGAGACAGGGAGGTTTTATTCAGAGAGAGGGTGGGAGGTGCAGAGGGAAACTGCACCCGGACGGTACAGTAGGCGGTGAACCCGCCGTCGGCAGTTGTGACGGTGACAGTGCCGGCGCCGTTGCCCACGGCGGTTACTTTGCCGGACTGGTCCACCGAGATGACGCCGGAATCGTCCACCGTCCAAAAGACGTTCTGATCGGCGGCGTCAGAGGGGGAGACCGTGGCCTTGAGGGTCGCGCTTTCTCCATCCTTGGTCAGCGTGAGCTCAGTGCGGTCCAGACGAACGCCGGTAACCGGAACGGCGGCGGTGACAATCACATGGCAGGAGGCGGTGAAGCCTCCGTCATCGGTGGTGACGGTGATGTCGGCCTCCCCGGGTGAGAGGGCGGTCACTCTGCCGTTTGAGACCTCGGCCACACCAGTGTTGCTGCTGTACCAGGAGAGATCCTGATCGAAGGCACTGGAAGGAGAGACCGTGGCATGGAGGGTCTCGTGTCTCCCCACCTCCAGAGAGAGAGAATCCCGGTCCAGGGTGACCCCGTCCACGCGGGCGGAGGGGAACAGCGACCAGTCGCTGCTGTCTCTGCCGGATTCCGAAGGGACGCCCCCGGCGGCCCAGGCCGCAGGCACCAGGCCCGCCGTCAGGGCCAGGACCAGCAGGACGGACAGGAAACGGGACAACATCTTTGTTTGCATGGAAAAGACTCCTTCCAAACTCCAAAATTATGGATGCGCCGTAGGGGGCTTTCTACCCTTACATCGATTATAGACGGTAAAACGTGACAAGTGGTTTCGAAATTCTGAAAGAATTCTTAAAAACAGAGATTACCGCCCCACATGCTCATTCAGAGCATGTGGGGCGGTAATCTCTTGGTCTGTCGAAAAACCTGTATGTTAGGGATCTCTTGCGGCCTGCGGCGGCAGGCATTCGGCGAGCGGAGCGAGGACTTTCCCGGGGCAGAGACCCGGGAAAGTAAACGGCATTGGAGAAAAGGACGGGGAGGGGGAGGGGGCACGGCCCTCCCCGCGAGATGCGGTATGGAGCCGTGCCGGTCACACGGCAGGGGGACGGCGGCGCCTTACAGGTCCGCCTTCTCCGTGTCTCCACTCCTGATACAGGCAGAAAAGGGTCCAGATCAGGGTGGCGAGGAGCATCAGCGAGCCCCAAGCCATGGGAAAGGCATAGCGCAGCATGAGATAGGCGTGGTAGGCGCCCAGAGAGGCGACCTGTACCAGAATGGCTGCAGGGATTCCCCGGCGGCGGTCCAGGCAGGCCCAGCAGAGGGTGATCGTATCCGCAAGAAAGAAATAGCGGTCGTGCATATGGGGAAGCAACAGGGGGATGCCGACGGCGAAGGCCGCGCCCGCGGTAAACAGAGCACGGTCCGTCAGACGGCCCCGGCGAAGCAGCAGCCAGAGAAGAATGCTGACGGTAAACAGGAAAGCGGCCAAGATGCCCAGACGGGCGGCAAGGGTGGTGTCCACCTCTGCGCCGTAAGGGATGAGCGCATAGAGCGAGGGCGCGTTCAGCGTCAAATAGTCGCTGTATTCCGCCGCCTGTCCAAAATAGACGCCCAGAATATCCCCCAGCGGTTTCCCTAGAAAAAGAGCGGGGACGATGGTGAGGACATAGGTGGCGGGGAAAAGGAGCAGGTCCCGGAACCGTACCCGTCCGGCAAACCACAGTGCGCCCCACAACGGCACGAGAAAGACGGTCTGAAGCTTGAAGGAGAAGGCCAGCGCCAGCAGAACCACGGAGCCCGCAGGGCGCCGGTCCAGGGCGGAGGCGAGGGCATGGAGGCACAGCGCGCCGTAGATGGAGTCACACTGGGCCCAATAGGCACCGTTGAGTACCACAGTGGGAAGCAGCAGGAGAATACAGAAGGCGGTACAGGGGCAGTAGCTACCCGGAACGGACAGACGACGCACCAGCCGGTAGCCTCCCCAGGCAAGCAGCACGTCGAAGAGCATGGAAAAGAGTTTGATCAGGTAGAGATCGCGCACCGGGAGATAGGAGATGGCGGCCAGAAAGTAGAGATAGGGGACGTTGTAGTTCCCCTTGGGCAGCGCCACTGCCGCCCAGCCGCCGTTTTCCCGGAAGAAGGAGGCCCAGCCGGAGAGAAAGTCCCGATAGTCGTAGGTCACATGCTCCAGGCAGAGGGCACGGAGAAAAAGAGCAAGTCCGATGGGAAGAAGGGCGAACAGTGCGGCACCGGGTCTCCTGTCCTCATAAAAAAGAAGCCCTGCCGCCAGCGCACACAGCAGGACAAGGCACAACCCCACGGGAAGGCGGGAGGGGGCATCGCTGAGGCCGGCGGTCCTGCACAGGGCCAGAAGGAGGAGCAAGAGCCCCGCGCCGCCGCAGAGCGCGGCCGCATACGGGGGAAAGAGTTGGGATTGCAGGGGATGGGAGCGGGACATAGCGTTCACCTCGTTGTCGGGAAGAAAGAAAAAAGTCCGGATCACTCCGAACTTCGACACAAAAAGACTTGACGCGGAAAAATCTACATGGTATACTGAAATGCTTTCGTACATCCAGTATCCTCTGCAAAGACCCTCCCACGGTGTATTCAGTATAGCAGTTCTGACGGTCCTGCGCAAGAGGGAACGAAAAACAAGGAGACAACGCAGCCGGGCGTGTCATAAAATCCGAGACCGGCGTTTTTGGCCAATTCGACGAGAAGTGGCCTGCTGAAGATGAGAAGATAGCCGAAATATCAGGGCTTTTCGGCGCCGAATGCGAGAAAACGGAGTGTGATTTTCGGAATGGTCAACGACAAGCTGAACGGCATGGTCAAGGACGTACACTACGGCAAGACCCTGCGCAAGAGCTATGCCCGCCACGCAGAGATCCTGGACATGCCCAACCTGCTGGAGGTCCAGAAGAAATCCTATCAGTGGTTTTTGGACACCGGCCTGCGCGAGGTCTTTAAGGATGTGGCCGCCATCACCGACTATGCGGGCAACCTGGAGCTCTCCTTTATCGACTATAAAATGGATGAGGCCCCCAAGTACGATGTGGAGGAGTGCAAGGCCAGGGACGCCACCTATGCCGCCCCCATCAAGGTGCGGGTCCGTCTGCGGAACAAGGAGACCGAGGAGATCAAGGAGCAGGAGATCTTTATGGGAGATTTCCCCCTCATGACCGATTCCGGTTCCTTTGTCATCAACGGCGCCGAGCGGGTCATCGTCTCCCAGATCGTCCGCTCCCCCGGCGTGTACTTTGCCCGAAACGAGGACAAGGCGGGCAATGTGACCTTCGGCACCACTGTCATCCCCTACCGCGGCGCGTGGCTGGAGTATGAGACGGATCTGTCCGACATCTTCTACGTGAGGATCGACAAGAACAGAAAGCTGCCCATCACCTGCCTCATCCGTGCGGTAGGCCCCCGGACCGATGCGGAGATCATCGATATGTTCGGTGAGGACCCCCGCATCCTGGCCACGATGGAGAAGGACACCTGTAAGAGCCGGGAGGAGGCCCTCCTGGAGATTTACCGTAAGCTCCGCCCCGGCGAGCCCCCCACGGTGGATTCCTCGGAATCCCTTCTGAATGCGCTGTTCTTTGATCCCCGGCGGTACGATCTCTCCGCTGTGGGCCGCTATAAATTCAATAAAAAGCTGGCCATCTGGGGCCGCCTGAACGGCCAGAAGCTGGCCCAGCCCATTGCCGATCCCATGACGGGCGAGATCATTGCCGAGGCCGGTGAGGTCCTGACCCGGGAACGGGCCCGTGAGATCGAGGCCAAGGGCGTCAATGAGGCTGTGATCGACCTGGAGGGCACTCTTATCAAGGTGTTTTCCAATGATATGGTGGACGCCAAGGGCTTCCTCCCCTTCGACCCCGCCGAGTGCGGCGTGACCGAAAAGGTGTACTTCCCCCTGCTCCGGGAGCTGCTGGAGCAGTATGAGGGGGATGAAGAGGGCCTGAAGGAGGCCGTCCGGGATCGGGTGGACGACCTGGTGCCCAAGCACATCTTTGTGGAGGACATCATGGCCTCCATCAACTACCTCAACTGTCTGGCCCATGGCGTGGGTACCCACGACGACATCGACCACCTGGGGAACCGCCGCCTGCGCTGCGTAGGCGAGCTGCTCCAAAATCAGTTCCGCATCGGGTTCAGCCGTATGGAGCGCGTGATCCGTGAGCGCATGACCATCCAGGATCTGGATATTGTCACCCCCCAGAGCCTCATCAATATTCGCCCGGTCACTGCGTCCATCAAGGAGTTCTTCGGCTCCTCCCCCCTGAGCCAGTTCATGGATCAGACCAACCCGCTGGCGGAGCTCACCCACAAGCGGCGTATGTCCGCCCTGGGCCCCGGCGGTCTGTCCCGTGACCGCGCCTCCTTCGATGTCCGGGACGTCCACTACAGCCATTACGGCCGGCTGTGTCCCATTGAGACGCCCGAAGGACCCAACATCGGCCTCATTTCCTATCTGGCCTCCTATGCCCGCATCAACCGGTACGGCTTTATTGAGACCCCCTACCGCAAGGTGGACAAGGAGACCGGCTGCCTTACCGATGAGATCGAATATATGACCGCCGATGTGGAGGATGAATATATCATCGCCCAGGCCACCGAGCCCGTGGACGAGAGCAATCATCTGCTGCATGACCGTATCACCTGCCGCCACCGCAATGAGATCATCGAGGTGGACCGCGACCATGTGGACTATATCGACGTCTCCCCTAAGATGATGGTCTCCGTGGCTACCGCCATGATCCCCTTCCTGGAGAATGACGATGCCAACCGCGCCCTGATGGGCGCCAACATGCAGCGGCAGGCCGTGCCCCTGCTCACCACCGAGGCCCCCATCGTGGCCACCGGCCAGGAGCACAAAAACTGCATCGATTCCGGTGTGGTCATTCTGGCGGAGGGCGGCGGTGAGGTCACCAAGGTTTCCGCCCAGTATATCACCGTCCGTTACGACGATGGTCGGGTAGTGGACTACAAGCTGACCAAGTTCATGCGCTCCAACCACACCACCTGTATCAATCAGCGGCCCATCGTCACCGCCGGACAGCGGGTGGAGAAGGGGGATGTCCTGGTGGACGGCCCCTCCACCAGTCAGGGAGAGATCGCGCTGGGCAAGAACATCCTTATGGGCTTTATGACGTGGGAGGGCTACAACTACGAGGACGCCATCCTGCTCAACGAGCGTATGGTCAAGGAGGACGTGTTCACCTCCATCCATATCGAGGAGTATGAGACCGAGTCCCGGGACACCAAGCTGGGGCCCGAGGAGATTACCCGGGATATCCCCAACGTGGGCGAGGATGCGCTGAAGGATCTGGACGAGCGGGGCATCATCCGCGTGGGCGCCGAGGTCCGTGCCGGCGATATCCTGGTGGGCAAGGTCACGCCCAAGGGAGAGACCGACCTCACCGCCGAGGAGCGGCTCCTCCGCGCCATTTTCGGCGAGAAGGCCCGCGAGGTCCGCGACACCTCCCTGAAGGTCCCCCACGGAGAGAGCGGCATCATTGTGGACGTGAAGGTGTTTACCCGGGAGAACGGCGACGAGCTCTCCCCCGGCGTCAACGAAGTGGTCCGTGTCTATATTGCCCAGAAGCGTAAGATCAGCGTGGGCGACAAAATGGCCGGCCGCCACGGCAATAAGGGCGTCGTCTCCCGCATCCTGCCCCAGGAGGATATGCCCTTCCTGCCCGACGGCACGCCGCTGGACATCGTCCTCAATCCCCTGGGCGTGCCCTCCCGTATGAACATCGGGCAGGTGCTGGAGGTCCACCTGGGCTATGCGGCCAAGGCCCTGGGCTGGAAGGTGGCCACACCCATCTTCAATGGTGCCAACGAGCCCGAGATCGAGGCCACGCTCACTGCGGCCGGCCTTGCCAAGGACGGTAAGAGCTGGCTTTATGACGGACGCACCGGCGAGCGGTTTGACAACCGCGTCACCGTGGGCTACGTCTACTTCCTCAAGCTCCATCACCTGGTAGACGACAAGATCCACGCCCGGTCCACCGGCCCCTACAGCCTGGTCACTCAGCAGCCCTTGGGCGGCAAGGCCCAGTTCGGCGGACAGCGCTTCGGCGAGATGGAGGTCTGGGCCCTGGAGGCCTATGGCGCGGCCTACACGCTTCAGGAGATCCTTACCGTCAAGTCCGACGATGTGACCGGCCGTGTCCGGACCTATGAGTCCATCGTCAAGGGCCATAACGTGCCCAAGCCCGGTGTGCCCGAGTCCTTCAAAGTGCTGGTCAAGGAGCTTCAGGCACTGTGCCTGGACATCAAGGTGCTGGATGCCAAGGGCGAGGAGATCGAGCTCAAGGACGACGATGAGGACACCTACCAGCCTGACCGTATCCGGGACGACGACTTCTACGGCTATAACGCCGGCGGTGAGTCCGATTTCGCCGCGGCCGGCTTTACGCTCAAGGAGGGCAGTGACGATGACGACCTGGCGGTGGCCGACGACACTGACGACGCCGATGAGGACGTCGGATTCGAGGAAGAGATCGTCTTGGACGACAGTACCGACGACGGTGATTTGGACTGAGAAAGGGAGGATGATCATATATGAGCTACGCTGAGTTTGACGCCATCCAGATTGGCATCGCCTCCCCGGAAAAGATTCTGGAATGGTCTTACGGCGAGGTCAAAAAGCCGGAGACCATCAATTACCGGACCCTGAAGCCCGAGCGGGACGGTCTGTTCTGCGAGCGGATATTTGGGCCCACTAAGGACTGGGAGTGCCACTGCGGTAAGTATAAGAAGATCCGCTACAAGGGTAAGATCTGCGACCGCTGCGGCGTGGAGGTCACCCGGGCCAAGGTGCGCCGGGAGCGCATGGGCCATATCGAGCTGGCCGCTCCGGTGTCCCACATCTGGTATTTTAAGGGCATCCCCTCCCGGATGGGACTGCTGCTGGACATCAGCCCCCGCATTCTGGAGAAGGTCCTCTATTTTGCCGCCTATATCGTTACAGACCCCGGCTTCTCCCCTCTGGCCAAGAACCAGATCCTCACGGAAAAGGAATACCGTGATATGCGGGAGAAGTATGAGGACGACTTCGAGGCCGGTATGGGCGCGGAGGCCGTAAAGAAGCTGCTCCAGGACATCGATCTGGAGGCGCTCTCCGAATCCCTCCGGGCGGAACTCAAGGACGCCTCCGGACAGAAAAAGGCCCGGATCGTCAAGCGCCTGGAGGTCGTCGACGCCTTCCGTATCTCCGGCAACAAGCCTGAGTGGATGATCATCGACGTGCTGCCCGTCATCCCCCCCGAGCTGCGCCCCATGGTGCAGCTTGACGGTGGCCGCTTCGCCACCTCCGACCTCAACGACCTCTACCGCCGGGTCATCAACCGCAACAACCGCCTCAAGCGCCTCATCCAGCTCAATGCCCCGGACATTATTGTCCGCAACGAGAAGCGGATGCTCCAGGAGGCGGTGGACGCCCTCATCGACAACGGCCGCCGCGGCCGCGCCGTGACCGGCGCTAACAACCGGGCCCTCAAGTCCCTCAGCGATATGCTCAAGGGCAAGCAGGGGCGGTTCCGTCAGAATCTGCTGGGCAAGCGCGTGGACTACTCCGGTCGTTCCGTCATTGTGGTCGGGCCCGAGCTGAAGATCTATCAGTGCGGCCTTCCCAAGGAGATGGCCATTGAGCTTTTCCGTCCCTTCGTCATGAAGAAGCTGGTGGAGGACGGCCTGGCCAATAACATCAAGTCAGCCAAAAAGATGGTGGACAAAGGCCGCCCGGAGGTCTGGGACGCCCTGGACTTTGTCATCAAGGAGCATCCGGTGATGCTCAACCGCGCCCCTACGCTCCACCGGCTGGGTATCCAGGCTTTTGAGCCGGTGCTGGTAGAGGGCCGGGCCATCAAGCTACACCCCCTGGTGTGTACCGCCTTTAACGCCGACTTCGACGGAGATCAGATGGCCGTTCACGTGCCCCTGTCCGCCGAGGCGCAGGCCGAGGCCCGCATCCTGATGCTTTCCGCCAACAACCTGCTGCGGCCCCAGGACGGCGGCCCCGTCACCGTGCCCACACAGGACATGGTGCTGGGCTCCTACTACCTCACCTACGAGCGGTATGAATACCACGACTTTGCCTATGACGACGTGGCGGCGGTGAAGGCCGCCCTGGCCGCCGGCGAGGTCGGGAGCGACGACAAGGTCTGGGTGAAAAATCCCGGGAAGCCGGACGATATCCCCACCTATGCCGGGATCTGTGCCGAGACCCCCGACGGCGAGCTGCCCCGGGAGATCTACCGCGTCTACTCCGACGATGGGGAGGCCCGCCTGGCCTACGATGAGGGGGAGCTGGACCTCCATGTGCCTATCCTGGTCCGCCGTTCCGTTGAGGTGGACGGTGAGCTCCGCCACAAACTGGTGCGCACCACCGTGGGCCGTCTGATCTTCAATGAGGGCATCCCCCAGGATCTGGGCTTTGTGGACCGCACCGACCCCGAGGCCATGTTCGACCCCGAAATCAATTTCATCACCGGCAAGAAGCAGCTGGGCAAGATTATCGACAAGTGTATCACCAAGCACGGCTTTACCGTGTCCGCCGGCGTTTTGGATACCATCAAGGCCAGAGGCTATAAATTCTCCACCCGGGGCGCCCTTACCGTCTCCATCTCCGATATGACCGTGCCGGAGAAGAAGAAGGAGCTCATCGCCGCCACTGAAAAGGAGATCGTCAAGATCGAACGCCAGTATAAGCGGGGCTTCCTCACCAACGACGAACGCTATCGTCTGGTGGTCGAGGCGTGGGAGAAGACCACCAAGGATGTCACTGACGCCCTAATGGCCGGACTGGACCGCTACAACCCCATCTGGATGATGGCAGACTCCGGCGCCCGTGGCTCCACCGCGCAGATCCGCCAGCTGGCTGGCATGCGTGGCCTGATGGCCGATACCTCCGGCCGCACCATCGAGATCCCCATTAAGGCCAACTTCCGTGAAGGACTCTCCGTACTGGAATACTTCATCTCCAGCCGAGGCGCCCGAAAGGGTCTGGCCGATACGGCACTGCGGACCGCTGACTCCGGTTATCTGACCCGCCGTCTGGTGGACGTATCCCAGGAGGTCATTATCCGCGAGCATGACTGCGGCACTCACGACGGCATCCTGGTTTCTGAGATTGTGGAGAACGGTCAGGTCATCGAGACCTTCGGTGAACGCCTGAAGGGTCGCTATCCCGTGGAGGACATTGTGGACCCGCAGACCGGCGAGGTCCTCATTGACCACGACACTATGATGACCGCTGACGATGCCGAGCTCCTGGAGGCCCACGGCATCCATGAGGTCATGATCCGCTCCGTTCTCACCTGTGAGGCGAGAAGCGGCGTGTGCTCCAAATGCTACGGCATCAACTTGGCCATCGGCGAGCCTGTGGGCGAGGGGGAGGCCGTGGGGATCATCGCGGCCCAGTCTATCGGAGAGCCCGGCACCCAGCTCACCATGCGAACCTTCCACACCGGCGGTGTGGCCGGCGGCGATATCACCCAGGGTCTTCCCCGTGTCGAGGAGCTCTTCGAGGGCCGCAGACCCAAGAAGATGGCCCAACTGGCGGAGATCAGCGGCAAGGTCACCATGGAGGACGCCAAACGGGGCGGTATGGTCAACGTTACCATTACCGCCGACGACGGGGAAGTGGTCTCCTATGCGCTGGCCCACAATTCCGGCCTGCGGGTGAAGGACGGCGACACCGTCCAGAAGGGCGATATGCTCACCGACGGCGCTCTATATCCCGCCGATGTGCTGCGGATCCGCGGCATCCATGCGGTGTACAACTACCTTATCCAAGAGGTGCAGAAACCCTATCGTCAGCAGGGCGTTGATATCAACGACAAGCACATCGAGGTCATTGCCCGGCAGATGATGCGTAAGGTCCGCGTGGAGGATGCAGGGGATTCCAGCCTGCTCAGCGGGTCCACCGTCGATCTCATTGAGTTCAAGGACGCCCAGCGGGCCGTTCAGGCCCGGATCGATGCGGGCGAGACCAACGACGGCCTGGAGCTGCGCCTCCCTGTGGCCACCCGGCTCATCATGGGCATCACCAAGGCCTCGCTGGCGACAGAGTCCTTCCTGTCCGCGGCGTCCTTCCAGGAGACCACCAAGGTTCTCACGGAAGCGGCTATCAAGGGCAAAGTGGATCATCTGCTGGGCCTGAAGGAGAATGTCATCATCGGCAAGCTGATCCCCGCAGGCTCCGGCCTCTCCCGGTATCGCCAGTTCGACTGGGACACCATGAGTCCGGACGACATGGAACCTGAGCAGCCGCCTACCGAGCCGGAGGATATCGAGGCCGAGGAGTGCAATGCAGAGACCGCTGTCCTGGCCGAATCGTTAAAATAACTTGAACGGAGCGCTTTCTTTTGAAGTGCGTTCCCGCTGTTAAGAGGAGAACCGCCCCGGTCCGATCGGACCGGGGCGGTTCGGCATTCCAAAGAAGTGGTATTATGCAGGAGAAAATATGAAAGGGGACAGCCAGCCCATCGATGCCCGTACATGGATGACAACAGAGGAAATGCAGCCTTATGAAAAAGCCGAGGAGAGGGCGGAAAACCCTCCCCCTAGCATTCGGCATCAGGCGCAGTGCCTGTGAATGCAGTCAGCAGTGATTTGGGGGGGAATGCTCATTGTCATGGCACCGCTATAGTGAATACATACGCAGTCGCCGCGGGAGAAGCAACAGGCATCGTCAGAGCGAACCAGGACTCTCTGATGTGAGGAACAGTCACAGACCAAAAGCCGACAGCGCTCAGCACATATGACTCTTGCGATCATTGTGGTGCGGTTATTTTGTTCCAAGGTGATCACCTCCACATTGCAGGATATGTCGGATGGAACCGGAGTGTGACGGCTGCAAATGGTGTGGCAGGAAACTGTCATGAATATCGAAGCGCCTGAACCAAAGACAATCCGTGATGGGTGTCGTGGCTTGGGCGCTTTTTGCTTGCAGGATGCCCTCCAACACCCCGGGAAGGTTCTGCCCGGCTTGGCGCATAACCGCGGGCATCCTTCCGGAAAGGATTTTGCCTGAAAATGGGCGCAAGCAGAAAAATGGCTGGTACGTCCCTGTATTTGAAAAGAGCGGGAAAACAGAAAGCGCAGAGGGCAGGCGCATAGGGGATAAGGGAGTATGGAGACAAAAACGCAGTTGGGCAGGGCGCGGGGTATTTTTCACAGGGATCCGACATGCGCCCGAACGAGCGGGTCGTGTTGGGGAGAAACTGAGCCCGCAGGACGGCTCTTGGCCTAAGATGAAGCGCGTGGGTAGAGCGGATATCCGGCGGACAACCATGAGGCGGAAGGGACGTTGTTCCAGCGACGAAACAGGGGAAGTACATAGGGGTCCGACGTAAGAATCCCAAGAGCGTGACAAGCGAATGGCCACCCCAGAGCCAAAACAAAGAGGTAAGATAGCTACACAAGGGCGGCCGAGGCAGATCTTGAAGAGACAATAAAGGAGGGTTGAGATGCTTTCATTTCTGGCGATTACGGAGGCGGTAAAGGGGCTGGTGGAGGAGCGGTATCCGGGGAATACGGTCTATCTGGAGCGGGTACCGGTGGACTTTGCGCGGCCGTCCTTCTTGGTGGAGCTGGGGCCGGTGGAGATGCTGGACGCCTCGTGCGGCTGCCTGGAGGTCAAGGCCACGGTGGTGGTCACCGCCTTTGTGGAGGCGGACGACTACTATAACAGCCACGTGCCGGACCTGATGACCCGGATGGGGGCGGTACAGGAGCTCTTCGCGGTGGACGGACTCCAGGTGGAGGACCGGTTCCTCCACGTGACGGCCAACAAGGGCAACTGCCAATTCGACTACGCGGAGACCAGCATCACGTTTCAGTACCAGGACGACCGCCCGGGCGGGGACGAGTGGCCCCTGATGGGCGAAATACAGACAAAATGGGGGCCCCCGCAGGGCGAATAAAGGGACCCCACCGAGCCGTGAAGCCCGGTGGGGGGAGGAGGGAGAACGAAGCGAAGCAGATATCCGGCGGACAGCCGGATGGAGCAAAGCGGAGTTTCTTCCGACGACGTGGGGGAGAGGACGAACAACGGAATGGAGCGGATATCCGCCTTTTGGCGGATGGAGCGAAATAGAGTTTGTGAGGACGAAAGGGAGATTAAAGAAATGGGACTGCCCAATATCAACATTGCATTCAAATCCACAGCGGCGAGCGCCATCGAGCGCTCGGAGAAGGGGGTGGTGGCCCTCATTATCAAGGACGCCAAGGAGAACGGCGGCCACGCCTACACCAACGCCAGCCAGATCCCGGCCACCCTGGGGACAGACAACCAGGCGTACATCCAGCGGGCCTTTACGGGGTATGTGAATCCGCCCCGGCAGGTGCTGGTCTACGTGCTGCCCGCAGCGGCGGAGGCGCTGACCGACGCCCTGACGTGGCTGGCCACCCAGACCTTTGACTATCTGGCGGGGCCCCCCGACTGCACGGAGGCCGAGGCCACGGCCATCGCCGCCTGGATCGCCGGCCGGAGGAGCAACGACGCGGCCATCTGCAAGGCGGTGCTGCCGTCCAAGGCGGCGGACAGCGAGGCGGTGGTCAACTTCGCCACCGGGGATATCCTGGTGGGGACGACCGAGTTCACCACGGCGGAATACTGTTCCCGGATCGCGGGGCTCATCGCCGGGACGCCCATGACCATCTCCTGCACCTACGCCCCCCTCCCCGAGGTGAGCGACGTGGGACGGCTGACCCGTGAGGCCATGGACGCCGCGGTGGACGCGGGCAAGTTCATCCTCTTCCACGACGGGGAGAAGGTGAAGGTGGCCCGCGGGGTGAACTCCCTCCAGACCACCACCCAGGACAAGGGGGACGCCTGGAAGAAGATCAAGATGGTGGAGGTCATGGATATGATCCAGACCGACATCCGGACCACGGCCCAGGACTCCTACATCGGCAAGTACGCCAACAGCTACGACAACAAGTGCCTGCTGGTGACGGCCATCAAGGGCTATCTGGTGGGGCTGGAGCAGTCCGGCATCCTCCAGGCGGGGAGCTCCTCGGTGGGGATCGACCTGGCGCGCCAGGAGGCATACCTCCAGTCTGTGGGCACGGACACCTCCAAGATGAGCCAGCAGGAGATCAAGGAGGCCAACACCGCCGACAAGGTGTTTTTGGAGGCGTCCATCAAGATCCTCGACGCCATTGAGGATATCAACCTCAATATCACAATTTAAGGAGGGCCAAAACATGGATTCGGCAAAGCGAGTGATTTCAGGGACCTGGGGGGAGGTGTGGCTGGAGGGAGACAAGGTGTCCGAGTGCTACGGGCTTCAGGCCAAGGTGAGCTTCAACAAGGAGGACATCGCCCTGTGCGGGCAGATGGCCAGCGACAAAAAGGTGACAAGCATTGAGTGTACGGGGTCCCTGCGGATGCACAAGGTGACCTCCCGGATGGCGCTGGCCATCGGGGAGAACATCCGAAACGGAAAGGACGTGCGCTTTACCATTGTGAGCAAGCTGAAGGACCCGGACGCCTACGGGGCGGAGCGGGTGGTCCTGAGCAACGTCAGCTTCGACGACCTCACCCTGGCCGACTGGGAGGCCAAGAGCGTGGGCAAGGTGGAGTGCCCCTTCACCTTTACCGACTATGAGTTCCTGGACGAGATAGGGGTATAAAAAAGGCCGCCCCGTGAAGGCGGCGGTGGACAAAGCGCGGCGCTTATGGTAGAATGACTGCGGCGCTGTTGCATAAATGGCGGTTAGCCACTTCCCTGGGAAGGGAGGTGATGCGATTGTGGGGCACCGAGGAAAGCAATTTCTGAGGGTTTGCGTATGTCTTGGCCTCTTGGCCTACATACTCTCCATAAAAGCGTGCTAGCCGCTCGGCTGGACCCGAACGGCTAGCTTAGTTTAAGCTGGTAACTTTTAGGGGCTAACCGTCTTGCGACAGCGCCCTCTTTATCGTCATTATACCGTGCGGCCCCCGCTTTGTCAAGAACGACGGAGCGGGGGCCTTTCGCATCCCCCGGGAAGGAGAAGCAAATGAGCGAGAAAACAAGCATTCTGGACCTCCTCTTGAAGCCGGAGACGCCCAATGTGCGGAAAAGCCTGCCCACGGCGCGGTACCGTGTGAAGCGGCTGAGCGAGCTGCTGGGGGAGGACGTGGTATTCGAGCTGCGGGCGCTGCCCTACGGGAAGGTGAGCGAGCTGAAGGAGAGTATGTCGGAGGATCTGAGCGTACATATCGTGCTCTCGGGGGTGGTCTCGCCGGACCTGAAGGACCCTGCGCTCCAGGCCAAATTCGGCGGAGCCACGCCGGCGGAGACGGTAAAGGCGCTGCTGCTGCCGGGTGAGATCGAGGACCTGAGCCGTGCGGTGGAGCGGCTGTGTGGATACCGGACGGCGACCATTGAAGAAGTAAAAAACGCCTAGAGGACGGCAGCGACGCGGAGCTGGGTCTCGTCTACTACCTCTTCCATGTGAAGGGGTGGGCCCCGGGGGACTACTACCGGAAATCCCCCGGGGAGCGGGACCTCATCTGGGCGCTGGCGTCCTATGAGGCAAATCATAACCCTCCGCAGGTGTGCCCGTTCCTGCGGCCAAGGGGATGAAAAAAGCCGCCCCGAAGGGCGGCGGGAATCAGGCATCTTCATCCGGTTCAATAAGCAGACTCGAATTGGTACGGGTATATACGACATTATCGACTATGACGCTTGACGTTACGCGGAACTTGGCGGAAAGGCTGAGTTTGCTGATCACATAGTCCTCCGCCCCAGGTGTGAAGATGCTGATTAGACTCCTGACATAAGGCTTTTTCTCGTTCCAGTCTCCCGATGCCGGAAAGTAAAGCTCCACATCTTCAAGATTGGTGAGCCAAGTTTTCACTTCCGGATACTTGCTCCATATATAATCGCTTTCTGCGTCCTCCGGGCAAATGTGGAATAAAACGGTCCAAGTCTCGCCGTTCGCTGTCAGCATTTTTTGACGCTCACTCTCTGAATAGGACTCCAAATAAGTAAGAGGAGACACATCGTATTCAGACAGCTTGCTGTTCAGCAGACTGACAAACTCGCTTTCCTTCAATGTCCAAATCCGCGTATATTCCATTCCTGTGATAGAATACGCTGCTTCCCATTTGGATGTGGCCCCAACAGAGGGCCGGAACAACCACAAAAAGGCAAGCAAAATGCATAGAGGGATTCCTACATAAATAGCCACTAGCCCCCAGCGCTGTTTTTTATTCGCCGCGAGATATGCCGCCATAAAGAAAAAGTCCGGCTTATGGTCGCCTGAACTCATAGTACAATCCCCTTTCTATTCATCAATACTCTAGCAAAGAAAAACGAATAAGTCAAGCGGAGGTGATATCATGCCGGACGTATCGATTGCAATTTCGGCGCGGGACAGCTACTCCTCGGCCATCAAGAGCATGGCGCAGATCACGAAGTCGTTCAGCAAGGATATGGACGAGATGGAGGAGACGCTGCACAAGCTGAACACCAACAAGTACAGCCTGAAGCTGGACGCGGACGCCGCGCTGAAGGAGCTCAAGGCGCTGGAGAAGCAGTTTGCGGAGACGGGAGACGAGGCGGACGGGCTGAAGGCGCAGATGGCCAAGGCCAACTATGACAACATCAAGCGCAACCTGGACCTGGTGACCAAGGGGGCCAGAGAGGCCGAGACCCAGATGAAAAAGACGGGAGAGGCGTTCCGGAAGGCGGACAACCAGGGCGGGGGCGGCAGCTTCGGGAAAAATATCGTCTACGCGCTGGCGGCAAGCGGCATCGGAGACGCGGCAAAGCAGTTTGTGCAGCAGGGCGCCAATGCCCTCGTGGTCAGCGCGTTTGGAGATGCAGGCGGCGCCCTTGCCTCCAACATGCTTTCAATGGGTCTGACAGGAGCCTCTACGGGTTTTATGCTTGGCGGGCCGCTTGGGGCGGCCATCGGTGCGGCAGGAGGCGCAGTGGTTGGCATTGGCACGGGAACGCTCCAGAACCTTGAGAAGCGAGACGACGCATTCAAGAGCTATGTGCAGGAAGCGGCGGAGGAGCAGCAGACCAAGATGAGCGGCGACATTGAGAGCGGCTCCTCCATCGCGGCGGGCCGGGAGCAGAAGAAGCTGGCCTTTACCACCCTGCTGGGGTCGGAGGCAGAGGCGTCGGACTTCCTGGGCGAAGTAAAGGCCATGGCGTCCACCACCAACTGCACCTACGATGAGATCACAGGATACGCCAAATCCCTGGTAAAGCCCTTCGGGACGGGCCAGACGATGGATATTCTGACGGCCCTCTCAGACACCTCGGCGGCATTGAGCCTCAACGAGAGCGACAACTCCGTACTGATCGCGGGGCTTTCGCGGATGAAGCTCACCGACAAAACCACCCAGGAGTACCTCAACTACTTTTCCGAGCGCGGCATCGACGTATACGAGGCGCTGTCCAAGTGGGGCGACGCGGCCACGGTGGCGCAGAAGGTGAGCGCCGGGAAGATCAAGGGCTCGGAAGCGGTGGAGGCGCTGCTGACCTACATGCAGGAGCAGTACGGCGGGCTGTCGGCACAGATGGCAAATACCTATGAGGGCATGATGGGCAATCTGGAGGACGCCAAGGCCAACGCCCAGGAGCAGTACGGCATCGGCTACAACGAGAACCGCAAGGAAGGCATCCAGGCGGAAATAGACTGGTACGAGGACGAGTCCGCAGACGAGGCCAATCAGGCGATTGGAGCATGGTACGCGCACCTGGACAACGAAAAAGAGCGGTACCGGCGGGAGGCGGAAGCCAAGATGAAGGAGTCCGACGAGTACCAGCAGGCGAAAGCCGAGGGGGACGCCGCCGAGATGGGGCGGCTCATCATGCAGGCCAGAGCCCAGGGCATGAACGAGTACAACGCCTCGGAGGGGGCGCAGGAGGCCCTGGCGGCGGAGAAGGCGCTGGTCGAGGGCATCCGCGGGGATACTGCCCTCAGAAACGACTACTGGGACGCGGGGTATGAGATGGGCCAGGAGTATTCCAAGGGCTGGGCGGCCGGGCGCGCCGCCAATCCTGTTGAGGTGGAATACTTTGACGTGACGGGCGGGCACCAGTCGTACCGCCGGGCGATGGGCCAGCAGGTGGTGCCCTACGACAACTTTCCGGCGTTGCTGCACCAGGGGGAGCGGGTGCTGACGGCATCCCAGGCCCGCGCGGCGGACCGGGGGATGGGCGTAAACGTGACGTTCTCGGGGCCGGTTACCGTTCGAGAGGAAGCGGACCTGGACCGGCTGGCGGCCAAGCTGGCGGCCAATGTGGTCCGCGCGGCGGAACTGGGGGTATAGGCATGGCGCGGCAATTTATCTTCAAGGATACGGAGACGGGGCGTGAGCTGGTGCTGCCGGTGACACCCGGGAGCTATGACGTCGAGCACGGGCGGAAGGCGGCGGGGATTACGATGCAGGAGTCGGGGGACGTGAACCTGCCGGGCCCGGCGGTGCTGCTGGACACGGAGCTTACCTGCCTGCTGCCGGCCCAGGGGTATCCCTTCAACCAGCCGGGTGCGGGGACGAACCCGTGGGTATACCTGGAGCAGCTGGAGAAGTGGAGCGACGCGGGGACGGTGCTGCGGTTCGTGGTGTCCGGGACGCCGGTGAACGCGGCGGTGCTGCTGGACCCGATCCGATACCGGGAGCAGGACGGGACGGGGGACCTCTACTGCACGATCCCGCTGCGGGGCTACCGCGCGCTGGCGGTGGAGACGACGGAGAGCCGTCAAACGGGGAACGGGGCGCGGACGGTGGAGGCGGAGCCGGAGCGCGCGGAGACGTACACGGTGGCGGCGGGGGACACGCTGTCGGCCATCTGCCGGAGGTTCTATGGCGACGCGACGCTGTACGGGCGCCTGGCGGCGGCCAACGGGATCGCCAACCCCAACCTCATCCACCCCGGTCAGGTGCTCCGGCTGCCCGCCCGGGAGGAGCTGCCGGCGGCGGCGACGCCCTCCATCTCCGTGCAGGCGGCGTCGGCCACCACGGTAGCGCCTGTGGAGCAGGAGGACGGCGAGGAGAAATGGACGGTCAGTTTCCCAAGCGCCAGGGAGCTCATGGAGAAGGGAGGGCTCATCATTGGCCTGGGAAGCTGAGGCGCTGAAGCTGCGGATCACCCCGCCGGAGGGAGGGACCCGGGAGGCGGCGGCGCTGTGCCAGAGCATCACGTGGGGCGGGAGCTACGACCAGGCGGCGCGGACGCTGGACTTCCCGCTGCTGGTGTGCCCGGCGGACAAGCACCTGCCCGCAGTGGACTGCCCGCCGGGGAGCCGGGTGCAGTTCTACCGTGGGGAGAGGCTGCTCTTCGATGGCTTTGTGTTCTCCCGGCAGCGGGACACGCTGTCCAACACGGTGGAGGTGTCCTGCGCGGACCGGGGGCTGTACTTAAAGCGGAACCAGGGGGCGTACCGCTTCCGCGGCCAGACCCCGGAGGCCATCGCGGGGCGGGTGGCGGCGGACTTCGGGCTGACGGTGGGGAGCCTGGCCCGGACGGGGACGGCGATCAGCCGGAATTTTCCCGGGGTGAGCCTGTACCAGATCATCCAGACGGCGTACACCCAGGCGTCGGCCGCCACCGGGGGGCGGTATATGGTGCGGTTCCGGGGAGAGGCGCTGGAGGTGATCGAAAAAAAGCAGGGGGAGCGGACCCTGGCGCTGCGGCCGGGGTCCAACCTCATCAGCCTGACGGCCACGGACAGCGTGGAGAGCCTGGTGAACCGGGTGCAGATCCTGAGCAGGGACGGCACGGCCAAGGGGAGCCCCGTGGAGGACGGGGCGTCCATCGCGCGGTACGGCCTGTTTCAGCAGATGGTGACGGAGAGCAGCGGCAGGGACGCGGCGGCGGAGGCGAGGAAGCTGCTGGAGGACAACGCCCCGGCGCAGAAGATCACGGCGCAGGTGCGGGGGAACCCGGCGCTCATCACCGGGGAGTGTGTGGTGCTCCAGGAGCCGGTGACGGGGCTGTACGGCCTGTGCTGGATCGACAGCGACACCCACACCTGGAAGGGCGGGGTGTACACCACCAAGTTGGTGCTGAATTTTAGAAACCTGATGGATGAGGCCGAAGCGGGAAAGCTGCCGGACGCGTAGAGAAGCGCGGAGGGCCCCGCCCTCCGGGGGGCCCCTTTCTTCCCGAAGAAAGGGGACGGAAAGAAGGGCCAAAGAGGGGGATTTCGATCCTCCCCCTCTTTGGAATCTCCCCTTTTAAAAACGACCAATCAGGGGGGCCTCGGCCCCCCTATTGGAGACA
>NZ_JBCOAQ010000004.1:0-99211 GCF_040226735.1 Intestinimonas sp. RTP31139st1_F5_RTP31139_211217
TCTCCTTCTTGTCATCCTCACCGACTTCGCATCCTTCGCCCCACCCTCCCGGGCAGGTCTCATCCGCTCCGTCGTTCATCCGCTCCCCATCCGACCCGCTGTCGTCGGGCTCGGATGGGGCCCTCTTACGTTTGTAGACTAAAATCAGATTCTGGCTTGGGTCACGGCCCTGCACCATATCCCCGGTGGCCCTGTTATAATAGTTCACCTTACGTCCACCGTCGCCCATGATGAAGTCGGACCATCCCAGGCTCTGCACGTAGTCCCGCAGCTCCTCCGGCTCCATGCCGTCCCCGTCCGGGAAGGCGATAAAGGCGAGCGCCCCGCCCCACATGCCCCACCCGGTCCGGCCACGACGCCCCCGGACATCGGGCTTGCAGTACATGGTCTCCGGCTTGCCCTGGTAGAGTCCGGCGGAATTTGCAATATAGTTCGCCTTGCCGCAGGCCCCGCCGGGCGGGACTATGCCCATTGAGATGTCCGGCCCGGTATCCCAGATCAGAGCCGGGTAGTGGTATGCGTCGGTCGCCAGCACCTTCCCGTCAGCCTTGATGGGGCATGTGGGGCGGTAGGTCTCGTAGAGCCAGAAGTTGCCCGTGATCGCAAGGTCCGGCTCCTCCTGGGCCACAATCTGTCGGAGGGGCAGTTTGCCGGAGTTGATGTAGATTCGTATCCTGTCTATGTCCCCCAGTGGGATGGAGGCGATGTACTTACTCATCGTCGTCGCAAAGTCCGTTTGACTCTGCCTCCACAGCCCCGCGCATCAGCTCCACCGCCTCGGCGTACCGCCCCGCCCTGCGGAGCTCCACCAGCGCCTTGTAGTGGTCAAATAACGCCTGAGTGAGGGCCGCTCCCTCATTGGTTAGTCTGGGCAGGTCCTCCGCCAGCGCGGCGTAATCCACATCCCCCGCGCCCCTGTAGTGGGGCAGCGTGGGGTCCCCGGCGTTCCTGACGTTGGCCAAAAACATATCCTTGGCGTGCTGCGGCTCCGCGTGGTTGACTTCGGCGATGTCCATGATCTCATTGATGTACTCGTACAGATGCTTCATAATAATTTTCCTTTCCGGCCTTTCGGCCTGTCACAATTATTTACCTATGGAAATGCCCTCCGCCGTAATTAGATAGCCTAAATTCAAGTAGGGACTGTACACGGCAAATTGTTCCGATTCTCCATCGTCCACATACTCAATATGTCTTGTGACAATTTTTCCACTGATACTTAAACTTGGGGCGTCTAGCTTGACAACGACTTTCAGCAGCATGCCGGAGTTGCTTGCAGAGAGAATTTCGGCAAACGTGCGGTCACAGGTGACCATAATGTTACCCTCCGAATTTGCTGTTTGGGTTATTGTGATCACATACTCGGGTATGAATTTGGGGTCCAGCGGGTGGGCCACGTTTTGGTATACCGCAACGTGGCGGGTGCCGTAATAGCCCCCCTGATTGTATCCGTAGACTGTTTGGGCCGCCGTGTCCCACCGGATGGATATTGACGGTTTTATCTCGATTACGGTATCGCTGAACTGTGTGGCTGCCGCGGTGTAGACCGAACCATCGATCACCACTTTGTACGTTTCGCCTGCGACCGGCGCAGTCGTATAGGGTACATTGCCACTGGTATAACCACCGGGCCACGTCAAATCCCCCTCAAAGATGGATTCCTCCGTCTCATAGTGCGTCCGGTTTTTGATGTAGTCTTTCGCCGCAGAGTCGTTCTGAGTCCAGTCCGAGCGCAGGTCAGGAAGATACTTTTCATCCAGCGGATGCACTTCTTCGCCATCCAAATCCAGCAGCACGATATCATATACTCCCAGCATGCTGACCCATTTCGGGTTTATATCCGTCTCCACCACCTTGATGCAAAATGGGAGATTATCCGTGGCCAGCGTGCCAATATATAAGCTGCCGTCGGACTCGTCAGTTTGCGGTGTAAATATTTCGGCGGTTCCATCAGACAAATGCTCCCCCCAAGTGACCGGTTGTTTGGAGTAGTGATTCCCATAGACTAACACTTTGTATCTATGCGCCACATCAATTGGGATGGTATCTCGCTCCCCGGTCCACGCCGGATATTGCTTTTCCGCCCGCTCAATGTAATGCGTCCGGTTTTTGATGTAGTCTTTCGCCGTTGGGCCATTCTGGTTCCAATCCGGCTGTACCGCGCTCTCCGGCGCATCCTGCCAGGCTGTCCCATCCTCTGTCCTTGTAAGCAGTTGTCCAGACTTACCGCCCGCCGGCACGCCGATCCCCGCCGGGCCCTGCACTCCGTCCATCACCTCCGCCGTAGTCGTCCCAGATGTGTCTACGGCAGTCAAGAGCGCCCCGCTCTCGGTCCTCGCTACTTTGACCGAGGGCAGGATCTCCGCCGCCGCTTCCGCCCGGTCTGCGGCGGCCACCGCGTCGGCCTTGGCCTGCGTGACCCTGGCCTCCATCTGGGCAAGCTCCGAGGGCTCGACGCTCGGAAATGCCTCCGCAGCGTTGATGCTCCCGCTCACCAGCAGCTCAAACTGGTTGCTGTGGGCCACCGTATCCCCTTTGAGGCCCCGGAGCTGACAGCGGTACAGCCCGTCGGCGGCCAGGATATCCCGCGTGAGGTCCACCCACAGCACGTCCCCGGTCCGCTCCAGGTCCACCACGTTCTTTGCCTTCCCCAGGGCCATATCCAGCTTGACCGCCCACCCCGCGTCCAGGTCCACGGCGATCTCCAGCCGTCGGTGCAGGTGGTCCGACTCGTAGCCGAGCTCCCGGTCCCTTACTTCCATCAGCACACGCCAGTTATCAAGCCTAATCATACCTGCGCCTCCTCCAGCAGCGCCTGGACCTCGTCCCGCCAGCGCAGGGGCACGTCGTCGATGGTCTTCAGCCCCTTGCGGATCAGGTCAACGTACAGCTTAGCCATTCGTCTCACCTCCCAGCAGCGCCTCGGCCAGCTCCGCGATGGCGAGCTGCGCCGCAGTGTTGTTGTCTTCTACCACCTGGGCCAGTTCTGCCACGGCGAGCTGAGTCTGAGTGAGCGCGTCCGGCTCCGGCTCAGGCGCAGGGGTGGGCTCTGGGACGGGGAGCTGTGTCAGGAGGATCGATCCGCCCGTCTGTTCCACCCGCAGCCAGTCGGCCACGGCATAGGAGGCCAGCAGAAACGGCCCGTCCTCAAGTTCGGTCCACACCTCCAGGGCCTCTCCCAGCTCCATCGGCTCCGCCGTCTCCAGACGTACCGTCTGGTATCCAGGGGCAAAGGACAGCAGCTCCGCCTCCTGACCGTTGGTTTTTAAGATCATAGCCTTTCCTCCTTCAGAGACCCAGCCGAAAATGTGATCGGGCCGAAGTTGCGGTTTGCACTAATTGTGATGGTCTCGTACAGCGAACCATCCGCCAGTTCCCTCGACGCATAATAGAGATCAAGCGTGTCTCTGTTCGCGTAAGAGCCGTAGGGAAACCACAACCTTGTGCGGCTGCTGGAATCCCTACTAATCGATGCGATCTTCAGGACAGAGGTATCCCCACTATTCTCTGTGATTTTCAGGTGAGTGCATCCACTACAGTTCAGAGTGGCGGTCTCAGTGGTCGAAACGGAAACGCTTCTGACGGATTTGAACGCTTTTCCGCCCATCACGGGCAAAATACAATCGCTCATCTCATCCCCTCCTTACACCGTGCCCACGAGCTGGATCGGTATATTGACGGACGGAGCCGCTCCGTCGCTCCTGGTGTAGACCCGGATTTTGCCGGCCATGGTTTCGATCCGGCTGATGT
Source organism: Intestinimonas sp. RTP31139st1_F5_RTP31139_211217 (assembly GCF_040226735.1). NCBI lineage: Bacteria > Bacillati > Bacillota > Clostridia > Eubacteriales > Intestinimonas > Intestinimonas sp. RTP31139st1_F5_RTP31139_211217. The sequence goes on from NZ_JBCOAQ010000004.1 coordinate 3,751, forward strand.
TGTTGGCGAACTCCTCCACCATGAGTTCCGAGGCAGCGACGTCGGAGGTCTGCACCACGCCTACGCAGGGGGTCATGGCCGCCGTAATACCAGATACTGCGACGTCCTTGTAGTACCCGCCCCCGGACGCCGCCGTCCATGTTCCGGTGGGGATCGTCGCCGTATACCGGTACTTCACCGCCGCCCCGATATCTGCCGGGGTGGGCTTGTTTTGCGTAGTATAGAACTCAATCCAGGCGCCGTATACCGGCGTGGATACGTCACCATTCGTGGATAGCTTCCGGGCATAATAACGATTCCCGTTGGTCATGATCTTCTGGATCAGATAGGCATAGTTGCCGTCCAGGGCTATGGATGTCCCGTTGGATGGCACAACATCCATGACGAAGGCGTCGGTCGTCGGACTGTTTGTCAGGCTCCCCGCCGTCGCATTGTTTTTGCACCGATACACGCCGACCGCCGTGTACGAGTTGAGATCAGCGCCCTCGGGGATATCCGCCCGAGAATCATCAAACGGGATCGCTCCCGCCACATCCGCCACCTTGGGCTTGTTGCCGGCATGATAGACGTTATACGACGTTCCGTTGAAGTTCAGGCTCAAGCAGGATGCAAGACCTTTGATTTTTTTAATACACAGGGCAGCATACGTCCCATCTGTATCAACGTCCTTAATATGCAGCCCATCCTCGACAGACGAACTTGCGTTTTTAAAGATAGTGGCCGTTCCGGCTCCATCTGTTCCGAAATTAAGTGATGGAAGCGCACTCTTTTTTATAGTCAGGTCCCCAGTCATGGTATCGCCGGTCTTTGCGACCGCCCCCACCTGGGCCGCCGTCACCCCATGGGGGTTGTTGGTGTTGGAGATGTGCGCGCTGGTTGCCGTCCCGTCCGCCTTGGCGTTCCACGCCGCCCGCTCCGCCGCGCTGACGTGCTTCACCTGGTCCGCTTCGTGCGCCGCCAGCGCCGCCCCCTCCGCCTTGCCGTCCTCCAGATCCTTCAGCGCCGCGTCGACGGCATCCATATTGGCGTTGAGCACGTCGATCTTGGCATAGTCGCTGCCGCCCGGCTTATTGAGTCCGTAATTTGTTGTCTGCTCCATCTCAGAGCTCACCTCCTAAAATATCATCCCAGGTCCGGCTCTCCAGCTCTCCCCAGGTCTTGTCCTCCAGCTCTCCCCAGGTCCGATAGATAATGATGTAGTCGTATGCCAGGTGCGCGGGCTTGATCTCCTCCAGGGCCGCCGACAGGTCGTCCAGGTTGGGCGGCACCCCGATGCTGCTGAGGAACCGGATGTCGAAACGGTATGCCTCCGGCTGCTCCTCCACCGCCACCTGGCCGTTGGTGAAGCTGGATGCCACGTGCTGGATGAGCTTCTTTGTAACAGTTCCTTGCCCAGCCAGCTTTGCAATAATCCTGGAACGCCTGTCCGCCATAGCAGATTCTGAATCGGTGGGAAGCCCTAAAATCTTTTCGTGCCGCCCCAGCCCCCAGGTAGAGGTCGCAATGACAAGCTGCTGTTCCTGGCTGCTCACGTTGTCGCGTAGCTCCTGCATAACGCTTTCCTCGGCTTGCAATAGGTCCCTCATGTTTTTCATTTTCAGCAGAAAGAGCGGGAGCATCTTAGAATCATTCAGCTTCATGTACTGAGACCTCCTGGAGTTTAAAAAACTCGCCTACCTGTGCTTGTATGGAAGATGTTCCGCCGTTGATTGTGTAGGAAACAATATCCTTTACTCCGGGTGCATTGAAAATACGATCTCCGATCCTGAAATAGCTTAGCGGAGTATCCTCCTGGAAAGCGATCTCATTTAAATATTCTTGGATGTATTGGCCAATAGATGTCTTGGCAGCCTCAAAGCCAAATCCGGATTCCATTGATATTGTAGCGTCAATACTGATGAGAATGGGTGACGCGGCAACCACCGTGACCGTAGCGCCAACAGGACGATTTTCCTCAACATATTCTCGAACCGCTTGAAGATCTGCTTCCCCGGGGACATCCTTTTGTGTAGAGATTACAATCACTTTCACCGTGCCGGGCCCATTCCAGCACGGTATACATTTTGCATCCCCGATATTGGGCACACTCTTGGCCCAGTAAATATAGTGGTTTTTATTCCCACTTGTTAATGGATTCTGGATTTTCTGGAAAATCCGTTCCCGAAAAGCGTCGTCTGTCTCACCTTCCAGTCGGGCCTCGTTATAGTCGAGGGCCTTTCTATCTAAGTATTCGCCTTCAGCGGTATCCAGGAACACATGGTCCGGGATTGTAGAGATTTCCATTTGAACCAGCCGGGCCATTTCTTCAGCGACTGCCTGCAGGTTATCCATACAAAATCCGCCCTCGAGCTTATTTACTTCATCTTTTAAAGCTCCTTTCATGCGGCTTAAAATTTCTGCATAGCTAAAGTCCATCTCTGCTGTGTCACTCATGCACACACCTCCATTGCCTCCCATGCGATTTGAGTCGGTCCGTAGACCGTCGTGCAGGTAAAATCAGTTTGGATCCCACTTTTGGTTTGTGTAAAAACGAAGTCTGAAATCTCGGAGATATATGGATTTACCATCAGGGCTTCAATGATAAAACGCTTGATCTCGGATTTCACGACCTCAGAGTGCGAGGGGCTTCCTATCAAAGTATGGATCTCGCTACCAAAGGCACTATCATAGGCAGTATACCGGAACCGCTCTGTAATCAGTGCCTTAAATATCCAGATGCGCAGTGCCTCGTTGCCCTCCACTAGGTAGGTATTCCCGTTGCGGAGCAACAGCCTGTTGTTTTCAAAATCATATGCATATTCCCGGAAAAGCGGACGATTACTGTTCTGATCCGCTTCCAGAATTTCTGGGCTGATAAAAGGGAAGATACTCATGCGGGCACCACCTTTACAACGATATAAAAGGCGACGCCGGATTCATACACCAGCACCTGATCCCCAGCCTTTAGGGGCAAGGAGGCGTTCTTATAGAGGTACTTGGAGATCACCTGATCGTGCGCTTTAATGGTCAGCGGTACGGTGGTATTGACGGTCGCAAACCGCCAGGTGCCGTCTGCGCCGCCAGAGCCATCGCCCATCAGGGCCTCGGCCATCTCCACGGCCCATCTTGACATATCTCTCGCCTCCTATCCTTGGGATTGGTTTTCAATCTCCTTCTCGTCCATCATGTTGGAGAAAGCCAGGGTCAGAGCCATCTCGTGTTTGCCGTCCGTGAAGGTGTGGGTGTCGCTCTCAATATAGAACTTGCCGAACAGCCCGGTGGTGGTCTCCTGGACGATCAGCGCATAGCCACTGACCGCCCGGCTGTCTCCTGGACAGCCGGTGACGCTGCCGGTCTGTTCCAGCGTCTGCAGGAGGGCTTTTGCCTCGGTCTGTGCGTCCTTGCCGTCCTCCTGCTTGTAGACCGTCTGCACCACGCCATACTTTTGCTGGGCGGCGGTATCCTCCACCACGCCGATCTGGTTGCCGTCCTTATCCGTGATCAGCACCCGGTCAACCAGGTTTTGCAGGCTGGTCTTGTAATTGGCCTCCGTCAAATTGTAGGAGCCGTCCAGCACCGCCCCGCAGAGCGCCCCCTTCTCGATTACATGGAGCTGTGTGGCGTTTTTAATTAGGGGGATGTATTTCTTGCCGTTCTTCCGGCTGGCGGCTGTGTAGGCCGCCATAATGCCGTCATACGCCTTCTTTCCCAGCCACGGCATATAAACAGGGATCCCCGTGGCTGCAGCTGAGCCGAAAGGGATCCCAAGGTGGGAACAGATCCAGGCAGTGATGGCCTCCGGGGTTTCGTTATCGAATACCCGGTTGATGTCAGACTTCGTGACATAGAACATCATGTCGAGGGCGGTATAGGTCACCACATTCCCGCTGCCGGACTTCTCAATATCAAAGACCGGGCCGCTGAAAAGCAGCTTCCCGTCCTCCAAAAATTGCACCTGGTCGCCCTCATTGATGTTCACTTTCGGGAGAAAGCGGTCGCTGTCCTTGTTGGCCACCGTGAATACCAGCTTCCGGGCCACCTGCTTGCTGTCGCCGCTCCAGGTGACCTTTTCAATGACCTCGGCCAGCTGCTTTCCCCCGGCGTTCAGTTCATAGCTCATGGGATCACCAGCTTCTGTCCAGGTTTGATCAGGTTGGGGTTGCTCCCTATTGTCCCCTTGTTGGCCTCATAGATTTTCGTGTATTGGGAGCCGTCGCCATAGTATTTCTTTGCAATGTTCCACAGACAGTCCCCGGACACCACGGTGTAACTCTTGGGGGCAGTCTGCGTATTGGGGCGGTTGTTCAGCCCGTTGGTGTCACTCTGCTGCTGGGTCTCCACCTGCACCGCAGGGACATTCAAGAAGCGGTACTCGGATAGCTCCAGGGTGTAATACACATCCTTATCGCCTTCCCGGTACTTTTTGGTCAGCTTGTCGATGCTCATAGCCAGGTTGAAGTCGCAGTCGCTGATGATGACACGGATGGGCTGTGTGCTGGTTTTCCATTTCTCCAGCAGCCGGATATATTCCAGCGGCTCCCGGTCTGCATAGCGGGCCAGCGGGGACGATGGCGAAGGGAAAAAGCTGGACAGGGAGCCTGTCACCAGGCCCCGGTGCCCGATCAGGTTTGCTTCGCCGATATTCAGCAGGGTGATCTTCTGGTTGTTCTGGGCCTCGGAGAACTCAAACTCCGAGGGGTTGATGGGGAGATCGAACATCTCCTCGTGGTTGTTATAGCTCAGTTCAATGATGCGCTGCTTCAAGCGGCCACCTCCTTATGCGGGCACCGGCACCATATTCTTCACAGCCAGCACCACTTCCTTGGCGACCTTCTCGCCGATCTTGTCGATGTCGGCCTCCTCCCGTACCACGATGGTATCGGCCAGCTTTGCCAGGGTAAACTGGACGACAGAGGAAACGGGGGAAGATCCGCCGCCTCTGCGGATGGGCGCGTTGGCCGGGACAGAGGTGGGGGCGTCTTGCGCTGCTGTGGCCTCCCGCATCCGCTGCAGGCTGCTGGCCAGCTGGACGCTCTCCTTGTTTGGCAGGATCCGTGTCCCGCGCGGCAGGTCGATCAGCTCCGGCCCTTGCTCACCCACCCAGGTGGGGCCGCCGCGCCAGTTGTTAGTGCCTTCTGCGTTAGAGCCTGCCTCGCCGCCACCGCCGCCGAATCCGAACAGACCGCCGACCTTATCTGCGATCCAGCTCAGGCCGTTGCCGATGCCCTCGACGATGGGCTTCACCGTGTTCCACACGCTGCTGATAACGCTGGCGATCCCATTAAAGACCGTTTGCACCACATTGAAAATGGTCTTAAAGACGCTGATGGCGATGTCGATGACCGGGGAAATGACCGACCATGCGGTGGTCAGAATGTCTGCCACCACCGGCATCACCGTACCGATGATCTCCTGGATCCAGCCCATCTTGCTTCCGATGAAGGACAGCACGGAGCCGACCTTCTGGCCGATGCCGTCGAAGATGACCTGGAACACAGGAGCCAGGGTGGAAATGACCGTCCCAATGCCCTGTACCAGCCCGGCAATGACCGGAGCTGCCGCACTGATCACCTGGCCGATGGTGCCCACCACCGTCTGGATCACAGGCAGCACCGAGGGGATGAGCGTCTGCACGGTCTGTATGATGCTGGTGATGGCGGGCATGACCGCTACGCTCACCTGCTGCAGGGTGGTCTTGACAGAGGCCCCGAAACTGGCCAGCTGCGGCTGCATTGCCGCAAAGCCGCTCTTGAAGTCCCCGATGGCGTCGAAGAGGTCATCCACGATGCCACCCATGCCGGAGGGAAGAAAGCTGACGATGCCATCCCGCAGGCTCTTGACGATCCCTGCGCCCAGGCTCTTGATTTTAGGGGCGGCAGTCTGAAGGCCGGTCTGGATAGCCTCCGGCAGGGAGGTGATGACACGCCCCACCATGGGAATGGCGTTGTCCAGCAGGAAGGTGGAAGCGGTGGAGACCAGCTCCTTCATGGAGCCGGTCACATCCCCGCCGATGGCCATATTCCCCAGCAAGTTCTGCGCGGCGGCTTTCATTGCGGAGAAGGAGCCGCTGAAGGTCTCGCTGGCTTCCTTGGCCGTTGTCCCCGTCACGCCCAGGTTTTCCTGGATGGCGTGGATGGCATTATATACATCGGCCAGGTTGTCGATGTCGTACTTGGTGCCAGTAAGCTTCTGTGCGTCCGACAGGAGCCGCTGCATCTCCTCTTTGGTGCCGCCGTACCCCAGCTTCAGGTTGTCCAGCATAGTATAGTTCTGCTTGGCGAAGCCCTGGTAAGCGTTCTGGATGGACTCCATATCGGTGCCGAACTTGTTTGCGTTGTCCGCCATGTCGATCAGGGCCATGTCCGCGACGGTGGCCGCCTTTGCGGTGTCACCGCTCAGGCTGCTGATCAGCGAGGCGGAGAAGCTGGTCACCTGCTCCATATAGGCGTTGGCGGAGAGGCCCGCTGTGCGGAATGCTGCGTCCGCATTGGCCTTTACCACACTGGCATCTTCCTTGAACAGGGTCTCCACGCCGCCGATGCTCTGCTCCAGCGCAGCCCCCTGGCTGATGGCACCGCCCATGACCACCGTGACCGCCAGTGTCACCGGGATGGCCACCGTCTTTGCCAGGCTTGTCAGCTGGCCCTTGATTTTGGATAGCCCGGCGGTCACGCCGTCCTTCAGCTTGACCACCGGCGTGGCGATCATCTTTCCGACCGCCTTGACCTTATTCCCCACCGCCTTGACCTTGTCGCTGGCCATATCCTTGATGGCCATGGCGGTGACGATTTTTTGACGCAGCGGCTCAAGCCGCTGCCGCAGCTGCTGCGCAGTCCGGTTTGCCGCCGTAGCGTCAAGCCGGGCCGTGCGCCGCTGATCCCAGGTGGACTCAAGTTCCCGGCGCGTCCGCTGCACATCACGCCGGAAGGCACTCTGCTCTTGCTTGATATTGCGGAGTACCGCCGACATATTATCTTTGATTGAAATTGCGCCTTTTACCACGCCCATCGGCGGCCCACCTCCTTATTCCAGCGAGAACATCTTCGCCCGTTCATCCAAGGCGACCAGCATAGATGCCTGATAAAAAAGCCTGGATTCAAGATCCAGACTTAAAAACTCCTCTGCCCTCCATCCCTTCTGGATGTAGTAGTGGAGCAGGTATGCGTCGCCATCCTGGGCAATTACTTTTTTAAATCTTCAACCACGGTCACTTCGCCGTTCATCGCGCCGGACAGTTCCATGATGGCCGTCGCGATCTGTGTGATCTCCGACAGGTCAAACATATTCACGATGTCCAGCGGCTCCTTCAGCTCCCGTTCCTCCGGGGGCAGCTCGGCTTCCTGGGCCATGATCTCCTTGGCCACATCCCGCAGGCTCGGCTCCATGGCAGCCAGATAGATGCTGTACTTGTCGCTGCGCTTGATGTCGCCGTTGTCCTCCAGCGTCATGCACTCCATGATCTCCCCATAGTCCAGGCTACGGATCGTCAGATCCATGTCCATGCTGGGGATGTGCAGGGTCTGCCTCTTGGGGATCTTCTTGTTCTTCAGCCGCTGCAGGGCGCGGCGGGAAAACTCAGCCAGGGTGCGTTTCTTCTCGTTGTCCATATCCATATCCTCCATTTACGCAGAAATAGCGTCCAGGTTGACCATGTCGCTCGGCGTGAAGCCGCCGGTAGCCTCCTCCTCGATCAGGCCGCCCTTTTCGTAGCCGACCATCGGCAGGTCGTTATACCAGCAGTTTCCGATGCTGTAACGCTCCTGCTGCCCGTTGGTAGCATCGGGGTCAGCCAGCTTGGTGATGATCTGGCTGCGCAGATCGACGCCCTTCTTCCAGCTCTCCAGCACCCTGTTGTAGCGGGTGTAAGCCTTCTTGATGGTCAGCGTGAACTCGCCTTTGATGCCCGTCATCTTGCTGTCCACATCAATGTCCAGCTGCACATCCTCGCGGTTGGCGCTTACCTTGACCTCAATCTTGGACAGCTCGGCGATCAGTTCGCCATCCACCCAAATCTCGCCCCAGGTGCCCGTCAGTGTGCGATTGCCTCTCAATTTGCTCATGGCTTGCCCTCCTTACATATTACAGGTCAGCTTCAGATCTTCCATCGCATCCACGAACTTCACATTGCTGGCGATAAAGACCTTGGAGCCGGTGTTCGCCTGGGCGATGGCAGTTTCGTCCATCTCAGAGGTATCTTTGCCCTGGCTCTGCAGGTAAGTTTCCTGGGCCTCCACATCAATGGAGGCGGTGTTGTCGAAGGTCTTGTCCAGGACATCACCCTCCAGTTCCTTGTGATAGGCCAGGATCGCGGCCACAAACGCCTGCTTGTTGTCGTAGTCGTTGATGACCTTTCCCACATAGCCGCTCTCGAAAGTCTCCCGAATATCATCCTGGTAGAGGTCAACACCCTCAATGATCTTAATTTTCGAGAAGTCCTGGCCATGCTCCGGGGTGAAAGAAGTCAAGCTGTTCACGCCGCGTCCGATCTTGTATTTCTCCCCATCAAAGACGATGACCAACTCCCCATCATCAATGCGCTCATCCGCATCCTCCGGCACATCGGCGGCGGTGATGTCGGACAACTCGAAGAAGGTGCAGCTTCGGGACAGGGGCAGCCCGGCCAGCACACCGGCGATGCGGCAGCAGTACTCTGCAGTGGTAAAAGCGGTGGTACCCAGGGTGCTGGTGATGTTGTCCGTGGTCAGATTGATAATGCCCTCATGGTCAGCCGTGCAGTTGGGCAGCACCGCCTTGAAGGTCTTGTGGTGGTCATCGCGCGCCTCCTTGATCCAGGCGGCCACCGTGGTCTTTTCATCCTCGGAAATACCCGGAATAACCAGGTAGTTCCACTTCAGATCGTTCAGCTGCTTCAGCTGCGGATCCAGATTTTCTGCCGATGTTGCCACCTTCAGCACGATGGTTTTAGAAGGGGATCCCTCATAGACCAGCTTCAGGTATTCGTAGTTGCGCACGGTGAAGTGCGTGGGATCCACATCCAGCACACTCTTATAGATGTTCAGCGCCTGGCCCTCTTCGGTGTCATCCTTCAGAACGATGGCCACGATGCCCCGTGCGCTGCGTTTGATGGCGGTCACGCCTTTGGTCTTGAACTCAATGATGATTTCAGGCAAACCCATAAAATCACTCCTTCCCGTAGTCCTTGATGGTGGACTCCAGCTCTTCCATGAGCTTCAGGCCCACCGGCTCTTCGTCGCTGTCCCGGAAGGACAGTGTAAATGTGGCGTGGAGTACTTTGTCCACGGTCTTGAATGCCAGGTCGGTGATCGTCACCGCCCTGGCATCTCCCTTGTCTGTGAAACGAAACACCGGGAGCAGCAGCTCATCCAGTGCCTGGCTGATCTGCAGATACTCCCGGTTGCTCTCGCCCTTGGTGTGGATCGCGGCGTCCACCAGGATGCTGCGGTCTGTGTAGCCCCGGCCTGCGGGCTGGTTTCTGGAAGGGATAATGTCCAGATAGATATAATCCTCCAGCTCCGTCTGTCCCGCCTCCTGCGTCTTGTCGATCCCCTCGCCGAACACATCGAAGGCGGGCCAGCGCCCCTTCAACAGTGCGATTAGACTGCTGCGGATGGCCTCGTAAATGGTGGTGGCCATGCTCTCCCTCCTCACAGGTCATGGGTGCTGATGAAGTCGCTGAGCCATTCCCGCAGGAAACCGGGCAGGGCCTGGTTCAGCTCTTCCAGGGACAGCTCCATCATGTGCTTGCCCGGCACAAAGCCACGCCCGCCACGCGTCCGGTGCCCATACTCCACCGGCTCCGCATACTCCACATTGTTGTAGACCTCGATATAATAGGTGTCGCCCTTTTTGACAATTGGACCGACCTTCCAGCTGTCCTGGAGCCTGCCTGTCTTGCGAGGGGTCTTTTCCTTGACCTTTCCTTGCAGCTCATAGGCGATCTGGATGACCATCGCGCGGAATTCAGTGGGGTATTCACTCTCGATCATGCGGGAGAGCTGTTGCTCCAGCGCGTCGAGACCATCAAAGCGGTATTCTGTCCGGCTCATGCTTTCGCCTTCGCCAGCTTCAGCGGCACATTGTTGTGGGAGGGCTGCCGATCCGCAAGCCCGGCCTCCGTCAGGTACTCCCGGCCCAGCCGGATCACCTTCACCGTGTCCCCAGGCTCGATCTCCACCTCCGGGCGGACGAAGAGCAGGTAATCGGTGTCGATGCTGGCCGTTGGCTCCTTTTTCCCCAGCTTGCCCCCGGAGGGGCTGGAGAGGGCGCAGGGTATGTTCTCATACACCGCCTTGCCCTCCAGCCCCTTCTGGAACACGCTTTCCCCGGAGGGCAGCGTTGTCTTTTGGGGACGGTACACCCAGCACTTGTCCTTGTAGGTCAGCGCCAGGATGTCGGCTTCCGTCATGTGGGGCAGTCCTTCGGCAGCTTCATCCGTTTGAAGGGGATGAGCTGGCTCTCATAGTTCTTCACAAAAGCCACCGTTTCCTTCAGGCTGTTTGCCTTGTCCCGGTAGCTGATGCTGGTGTCGCCCCGCGTGACGCTGGCCACATCGTTTTCCGATGGGGCCACCTGGTCAGCCCGGAGCATATCCTCCACGATCTGCGCCGCCACATCCTCCAGCGGGGGAGGGAAGTCCTCCCGTCCGCAGAATACCAGGATGCGGTTGATGGCCCGCTTCACATACCGCTCAATGGTGGGCAGCTGCTCATCCGGCAGCTGCAGGTTGCTTTTCGCCGTCGCTGCGATCCAGCTCACCAGTTCCTGATCCATCCGGCTCATCCTTTCCCTTGGCGCTCTTCTTCGTGGTGGTCTTGGCCTCGCCCTTCAGCCGGTCGAGCAGCTGCTTTCCCAGCTTCTCCAGGTCGGCCTCCGTCACCGGGCGGCTCCCCGGATCAGCGGAGCCGCCGATCCGGGTGAAGCCCTTCTGCTCCAGCTTGGCGGCCCGCTCTTCGCTGGCCACCTCCCGCACTTCGTTCAACCGTTTCATCTGGATCATGTCAATTACCCCCTTTTAGGAATCACCACTGGGCGCGGCAGGCTTGGCCTGTTTGATGTTCACCCACATGGCGGTCAGTTTGTTGTCCGGCACCCACAGGTCATGGTACTTGCGGTAATCCGTGGCCCAGGCGCGCTTCTTCTGGAAGGTCTCCGGGTCGAAGATCCGCACCTTGTCCGTGCGAGATACGGCGATGGGGGCCGTGCGGGGGCAGATGATCCAGTTGATGTCCTGGGCGTCGGCAGCCGCCACAAATCCGCCTTTCTCCTGGCCCGAAGTGGTGCCGTCATAGAGCTGATAGCTGGTTTTCATACGCCCGCTGCCCACGCGCAGGATGGGATGCTCCCCGTTCAGGCTCTTCACCTTCACCGTCACATTGCCCTGCTTGAAGTCCATCACGCTCAGGCTCTTGGACAGGGTGCTGGACATATCGAAGATGGCCGCCACGGGGCGGGCCATCGTGATCACCAGCGGGGTCTCGTCGCCCACAACATCCTGCACCGCCGCGATGTCGTAGTAGAGCTTCTGCAGGATGTCGCTCTCTGCGGGGGTGTAGCCGTAGCCCACCCGCTCCTTGGCGGTGCAGAGGGCCGCGATTTTGCTGTAGCGGTATGCGTCGATCTCCGGGATGACCTTGGTGCGCTGGAACTCGCCCATGACCTGGGCGGCGGTCACCACGAAGTTGGTCTCGTTGACCTCATTCTCGTCGAAGGTGAACTGGCGGCCCCTGTCCTGGGTCATCTCCTTGGTCTGCCACTTCAGGCTCACCGAGCCTTCCACAAAGCCGGTGTCCCGGTCATAGTCGGCCAGGCCGTCCATGTCCATGTTGGGGATCTTCACTTCCGCGCCGCCATTGTAGCGCACCAGCTTATCGTTCAGCTCCATCCAGCCAGAGGTGGCCTGCTCCACGGCGGCCTTGTCCAGCTCACTTTGGAATACGCTCGCGTACTCGAACACATTTGCCATAATTACATCATGCCTCCTCTAATGCCCTGCGCGATCTGGTCCTTCACGGCGTTCTCCGCCTTGGCTCCGCCGCCCAGCCCCTCCGGGGTCTTACCCCGCAGGCGCTCCTTCACGGCGACCTCCAGCGCCCCCTTGAACACCTCCTGGGTGTGCTTCAGGCTCTTCTCCATGCCCTCCTGGTCGGTGTAGGTCAGCAGGTCGGCCAGGCCCACGGGGAAGCCCTCGTCGGTCAGCTTCTTCAGGGCCGCGTCCTTCAGGTCACGCTGCAGCAGCTCCGCGCGCAGCTTCGTCAGCTCCTGCTCCTTGGCCTCGCCCTCCGCCTTGGCCCGTTCCTCCGGGGACAGCTTGGCCAGTCGCTGCTGTTCGGCCTGCTCCGCTTCCCAGGCGGCCTTGGCCTCCGCGATCTTGGCGGTAAGCTCGGCCTCGGAATAGCTCTTGCCGTCCTTGGCCTCCGGCTGGGTGCCCTCGTCCTCCTTGGGAGCCGGGTCGCCGTCCTTCTTGGTGTCCTCACCCTCGCCGGAGCCGGGGGCCGGATCCTCCTTGCCGCCGAAGAGCGCATCCCAAAACTTCTGGAATGCCGTGCGCTGCTCGGCAGTCGGGGCGGCAGGCTGCTGGGCGGTCTGCGCTTCGGCTCCAGCGGTGTCAGCCGCCGTGCTGGTGGTGGTTGTGGTCTCTGCCATTGTAAATTCCTCCCTTTTTAATTTTGGCATAATAAAAACACCCCTTAAGGGGTGTTTTCAATGTGTTTCGTTGCCCGTTGTCAGTCGTAGGGCATAAGTTTTTTGCGGGGGACCAGTTTTGGCACATGGTCCGGGTCTTTGGGCTCAAACCGGATTCCACGATCTCCCTCAATGGGTTGGTCATGGACCACATAATCATTCATAATGTCTCGCGGGATTTTGTCAAATGCTTTACAGCTCAGATGACCATCAACCAGGCCGATAAAGTGCTTACAATACCCGCAGTATGGTGTGCGGGGCATAGGGTTATCCCGCCATCTGGCATCACTGTATGGTTTTTTATTCATCGGAGATCTCCTCCATATAGATTGTATTCCCCTCGATGCGTGTAGGAACAAAACAGGTATCCCGCCGGAAGAGGATCTCTTGCTCATTGGGGTTCAGTCCTGTTAGGTCCTTTCCGTGCTTGGAAACGATCACATACTGAATTTCCATAGATGGATCATAGACCTCTGTGGACGCGGAGGTGTAGGCATTAAACCGTTGTGGAATACCAATTATATGGCTTTTAATGAACGCATCCACATCGTCGATTCCAAAGCTGGAGACAGAGCGGTAGACCGTCCCAGTCCGCTCCGGCAGCTTTTCCAGCGCCCGGTCCAGCTCCTCCACAAACCTCCGGTCCGCGCGGGACAGCGCCGCGCCCCGGCGCAACTTATCGTTGATCTTATAGGAGTCGCTGCTGATATATTTCATCAGCGCGGCCTGTTCCGGTTCCTTTAAGTCGATTTTAGCAGGCTTGACAGGGCTGTCAACATATTTCTTTTTCCATTCCCGAAACTTGATGTTGTCTGCCAGGGGATCGCCCTCTCGCTTGTCAAAGATACTCTTCTTGAAATGGGCCTTGATGATGCACAGGCAGTTGGGGTGGATGGGCGGCAGGTTCACGCCTGCCTCTGCCTCGTCTACTCGGAACATCCGCCCATTCAGCTCGCTGCAGGTGCAGCTGCCGGCGTGCTCCGTGCCGCCCAGGAACTGGTATTCCTCGATGCCGCTCTCCTTGTAGCCCATCACCTCGCCCTGGTTGGCGAAGTATTTGCACTCCGTCCGCACCAGACGCTCGGCGTTGTAGCGCCCTTTGTCCATCACCTCGTCGATGGCGCGGGCCATCTTCTGGACGCTGCTGCCCTGGATAAAGCCCATGGTGATCTCCCGCTTCACCAGCGCCGAAAGGTGGTCGCAGGCTCCCCACACGGCCTCGGAGTAGTGCTTCTCGCTCCACGGGAAGGACAGCACCCGCTGGATCAGCTTCTTGTCGATCTTCGCCACATGGAAGCCCATCCCGATCCCGCGCTGGATGGAGAAGCAGCTCTCGTAGTAGTTGACCTGCAGCAGGTCGCCCAGCAGGGTGTCCAGCTTGGTGGTGCTGTCCTCGGCCAGGTCGATCATGTTCTGGTACACATTGGCCAGCAGCTGCTCCTTGCGGGTGATCCGGCTCTTCATGGCCAGGGTGTTCAGCTCCAGCAGCGCCTTGCTGTCCTTGGCCGCGCCGGATGCCTCGGCGATATACGCCTCGATGGACTTGCGCCACACGCTGTATTCCTTACCCTCCAGGAGCTGCCGGGCCGCCTCCTCGGTCAGGCCGTTGTCCTTTGTAAAGCGGGCAAACAGCGCCTCGATCTCCTTCTCAATGTTGAAAGCCGCCTCGTCATAGAGGAAGATCACCTCTCTGGCGTAATCGTCCGCCCGTTGGGTGTTGCGCAGCACACGCTCCTTGGCGTCCTCGATCCACTCGTTGCGCGTCCAGTAGCTCATGCGCCCTCACCGTCCTCGTCCTCCGCGGGGGCTTCCTCGTCCTCCGGCTGGGCCTTGGCCTGCTCCAGCGCCTGGGCCAGGGCGTTGTATTGGCCGAAGCTGTTGACCTCCTGCTGCTTTTCCTCCTCCAGCTTCTGCAGCTCGTTCTGCACATTGTCAATAGTGGGCAGCATCTGCAGGCGGGTTTCACGGGATAGCTCCCCGGACAGCATGGTGATGATCTGCGCGATCTCCAGCACATTCTGCGGCTTGTTGCGCCGGAATTGGATGTCGATGTCACGGTAGTCAAACTGGCCGCCCTGGATGTTCAGGATGTGGGTGATCAGCTCGATGCGCCGCTGCAGGCCGCGCTTGAACTTCCGCTCCTTGATGGCGCAGATCTGCTCCAGCCCCCACAGCTTATAGGACACCGCCACGCCGGACAGGTTGCCGCCGAAGTTCGCGTCCGTCAGGTTGGGCACCGCCGAGAAGATGTGCATATCCTCCCGCAGCCGCTTCTTATAGTTCTCCAGGGCCGTGTCGCTCACCTCTTTGATGAGCCACTGGATGTCGCCGCCATCCTCCAGGATGATGGCCCCTTTTTCCTTCATCTCCGCGATGTCCTGGGAGGTCACGGCCCCCATCTTCAGCACCTTCAGCAGCGCCTCGTCGTTGTACTGGAAGAAGTTCGCCGTGTTGCTCTCCACCCGGTTGTATGCGTCGATGAGCGTGATCACGCCCTCGAAGTCACCCAGGCGCTCCTCGTTGTTGATGTACTCCACGAAGGGCACATCACCCCAATAGTGCTCCCGGATGTCCAGCAGCTCCAGCGCCCCGCCGTTGATGCTGCGGAAATACCAGCAATCCTGGGCCGTCCAGAACTCCACCTTCTTGATGATGTTCTTGTCCTTGTCCCTGGAGTACACGATGCGGATGGCCGCCATGGGCGTGTTGTATCCCGTTTCACAGATATAGATGCAGCCGTCCGGCGGCACCTTGGTGAAACGGATCTGCGCGTCCTCGTCCAGGTACAGCATCTCAAAGCAGTTCCCATTGATGCTGGCTCCCTTGGCCAGCTCCATGTTCTCGTCCTGCTCGTCGTTGTAGTCGAAGATGTCCTGCAGCACCTCCAGGTATGCGTCATTTTGGGAGCTGTAGACCACCGGCTTGCCGATGAAGTAGCCGGTGGCCGTGTCCGTGATATACTTGGCCATGTTGTTGACCAGGCGGTTGTTGGGGGCGGTGCTGTCCTTCTTCCTGTGCCGGAGGATGTCGTGGTCGCCCTCGTAATACCCCTCCAGCTTGGCGTACTTGGTGTGCCCCTCGTTTTCGTCGATGATCTCCTTGATGTCCGCCTCCGTCAGGCTGTCCAGCAGGGAGCGTTCCATAAAAATAACTGGCAAAGCTGCCCACCTCCTTAAATTCCAAACTCAGCCCGATCCAGAATGCGGAATCGCTTCACCCGCTTTGCGATGGAGCGCGCCCCCTCCAAAGCGTCCGGGCCGTCATCGTGCGCGCCCATGGGGAACTGCGTCAGCTGCTCCAGCAGCCGCTTGTGGCGGCGGTTGAATTTGATATACTTGTTCTTCACATCCGGCTGCAGCGTCTGGATGCGCATGACCTTGTCGCTGGTCTGCTGCACCTCCTCGATGGGCAGGTATAGCCCGGCCTTCGCGCTGGCCTTGGCCAGCTCCTCCTTCAGAAACCACTGGAACTGGTTTGTTTCCGCGCCCAGCTTCCGGTAGCCGTGGCCGAAGCTGGCCCGGAGCCACCGCTCCTTGGCCAGCACATCGGCGATGATCCGGTCGGGGTGCCGCCGCTCTATGTCTGCATCCACCACATACATATATCCGCTGCTCCGGTGCTTGGCCAGGGTGACGATGGCGGAGAAGTCGCTCCGCTTGGTCTTGCCCAGCGAGGGGTCGATAAACCCGAAGAAGTCAAAGACCGGGTCGCGGAAGTTGATCTCCGCCTCGTTGTAGTATTCAAACCACTCCTCCATGAACAGGCAGTCATCCGGGTTGATCGGCTCGTTCTGCTCCTCGGAGTTAAACGAAGCCTCGCCCTCCGACACCCGCATCACCATCAGGTCGTAGTAGGACAGCTTCTCCTCCCACAGCACCTGGGTGCCCTCCAGCATGGCCGCCTTGTGCGCCTGGAAGAAGGCCAGCGCGTCGGCCTCCCGGTCATCGTTGGACAGGTCGGTGAAGATGCTTTCCCACTGCTGCCACAGGTCATCCGCCTGGGAGAACTGGATCACCGCCTTGTACTTGATAGAGCGGTAGGCCGGGTTGGTCAGTGTCTTGGCCAGCAGGCTGTCATAATGGAGCAGGGTGCCGATATAGACGATGTCGGTGTAATCGTCGCCGGACTTGCTCACCGCCTTGTCAAACCAGTTCTTCAGCTTGCTCCGCTGCTCCGGCGTCCGCACATTCTCATCGTTCTCCACATCGTCCAGGATAATAAGGTCGGGCCGCCAGTTCCTGTGCTTCCGGCCACGGATCTTCTTGCCGCTGCCGATGGCCTCGATCTTGATGTTGGTCTTGGTCACCAGCACATTGCTGCGCCACACGCTGCCCGCCAGCGGCCCGAAGTCCTCCAGGATCGCGGTGTTCTCCTCGAACTCCACCCGGATGTTGTCCAGGAAGCCCTCGGCCTGCTCGGAGCTGTCCGAGATGATGATGGGATAATGCTTGTATCCGTACAGGGTGGAGTGCATCGTCCCCTTGAAGGTCAGGTTGGTGGACTTGGCGTGGCCACGGGGGGCCGCCACCGCCCGGCGCACCCCCGGCAGGCGGCTGATCGTCTTGATCTCCGCCGCCGTCAGGGGATAGCGCCCCTTCAGCACACCCTGCTGCCAGATCGCATCCAGCTCCCGGTGGAACTCCGGGGACGGGCGGCTGAAGTAGTGGGGGAAGTAGGCCCGCCCGAAGAACTCCATGTCGATGGCCCCCAGCTTCCGGCGCAGGCCGTCCTCCCCGGTCAGCGGAAGCCCCGCCTCGAACTCCCGCCGCAGCTGGACGCGCTCCGGGGTGCTGTCCCTGTTTAAGAAATCCTTTAAGAGCGCGCAAAGGCCCTTTAAGTCTGTGCTGTCCTCGTTGTATAGTTTGCTTTCAGCCTCGGCCAGCGCACCGACCAGGGCGTTGATGCTCTGCTTTTTCCGCTGCTTCAAAATGACCTTGCCTCCTCCTGTGTCCAATCGCGGGCCGTAGCCGCCCCACAGCGGGCTTTTGGGCGGGGTGGGGAAATTACCCCCGCCTGCCCGGTGCGGCGAATTTAAAGGGGTCTGTGCGCCGCTTAAACGGTATTACGGGCGGGAACACAAAACCAGGGCCGAAAAACAGGGGTGCAAAGGGTGTGCTTCGCCACCCAGCCTGTCATTCAGCCCGGTTATTTGCCCATATTTCCACCGGCCTCCCCAGGCGGGACGAATCAACCGCCTGCTTTGCCCGGCTTCCTGTAAACGCCGTTTAAGAACTCCCGGCCTCTTCGCTCCCGTCCCCCTCCACAGAGAGGGTGAGCGTTTTCGGCTCTCCGCACAAGCTGATCTCCACCTTGGCGCGGCGGGTGCGCTTGTCATAGTCGATGCTGCTGACTGGGAAGCCGCGCAGCACACCCTCCACGATCCGCACGCCGCCCCCCGGCAGCTCCTCCACCCTGGAGGGCTTCAGCAGCTCCCCGCCGTTGTCCAGCAGCCGCAGCCACTCCACCTCCAGGTGGGTCAGGTGGGACGGGGTCAGCCCGTTGGGGCCGAGGAAGCGGAGCACATGAGGGATCGCCTTCACCCGGTAGTAGCTCTCGGCGCTGTACTCCAGCGCCAGGAACACATAGCCGGGCAGCAGCGTGTAGACCTTCGTTGTCCAGCCCCCGCCGCTGCGGATCAGCCGCTCCTCACGGGGAGCCGCCGCCCGGATGCCCAGGCCCTGCAGCGCCTCCCGCACCGCCGTCTCCTGCCCGGTCGATACCTGCAGGACATACCACCTTATCATGCGCTCACCTCACTTCCAAACCATCCTGCTTCTTGCTGTTCAGGAACTCGTTGACCTGCCGGTAAATGTCAGGCCGCTCCTTGGCCATCGCCTCCCACACCAGGGACTTGACGGCATCCAGGCCCGCCTCGGTGGTGTCCCGGTTTTGGATCTCCACGCGCTTCTTGTAGGCCGCCGCGCGCACCAGCGCGTTGGCCTCGCGCAGCATCTTGTCCACGCTCACGCCCTGCCAGTCCTCCTCCGAGGTGTTGGCCAGGGCCGTGAGCAGGTTTTGGCTCGTCAGCCGGATGATGGCCTCCGTGGTGTCCAGGTCGGGATATTTGTCCAGCTCATCCATCATGCGCCGGAAGTTCTCCTGGGCCATGTTCAGCATCTGCACCTCGGCCTGGTATGCCCTGGCGTAGCGGCAGACGCTGGCGACGGAGATGCCCACCCCGTTCTCGCCCAGGAAGTCCACGATCTCGGAATAGGTGCTGCCGGACAGGAGCATCTGCTCCACTGTTTCCCGCAGAGCGGGGTCGAGAGCGTCTATTTTACTGTGCTTTCGGTTGCCCGCTTTCTTGCCCATCCCTTACACCTCGATCATATCGTCCTCGATGCCCCCGGCCAGCAGCCGGATGCCCCTGCCCGTCAGCTTGGCCTCCAGCGCCGTGTAGTCCGTGTCGGCCAGGGCCGCCGACTCCTTGGTGGAGATCCGCCGCAGGTGGATGTAGCCCTCCTCGGCCAGGAAGTTCACACTGTCCAGGAACTCGTCCTCGGCGATGCCGTCATCCGCCAGGACGCTCTGCACACCCGTCAGTTTGTTGTACTTCAGCCGCAGGATGTTCACCGTGCGCAGCACCTTGCCGTTGTTGTGGACGAAGCTGCCCGCCCGCAGCGCGCGCTTTTCCAGATTACTCACCCTTCTTATCTCCTTTCATTTCCAGCAATATATCCATGATCCGGTCGAGCTTCCGGTCGGTCTTGGCCTGCTCCCGGAAGAAGTCCTCCTTGGTGATGTAGTCCGCTTTGATCTGCTTAATATCACCCCGGCACTCGTCCAGATCCTTCCGGTGCTCGGCGCGGGGGGTGTAATCAGCCCGGATCTGCTTGATGTCTGCCTGAAGGGATTGAACCGCCCTCTCATAGTCGGACTTCTTCACGCTGTTTTCGCTGATCTCCTTCATCGCCTCGTCCAGCTTGTCGATGCGCCCGAACAGAGATCGCTTCAGCAGATAGACCAGCCCGGCAGTTACAAATCCAAGCAGCAGCACGGCCAGCCACCAGGTACCAGCGTCAAATGTCATAGTGAAAACCCCCGCGCAAAAAAATAGAAGGTACATCGGATTTACACCGATTGTACCTTCTATTTGCGAAGCGGGAAAATAAAGCCCTTTATGAAATTGCTTAAAAGAGGGATTGTTGCCCATCCATGGGTCGGGCGCGGAACTCCCGCATCTTATCTGATACAATACTCCTGATCCGCACTTCTGTCAATCCGTACCTTCCAGCCAGCTCCTTGAAGTTGTACCCGTCGAACTCCTCGCGGATCTGTTCGTCGCGGGCCATCCGCTCCCAGGCGTCCGCTTTGGGGATGTAGATGGAAAGGCCCCCGAACACGGTCACCAGCCGTTTGTAATTGTCCAGGCCGATCAGCTCGGCCACCTGCTGCTGCTCCTCGTCCAGGTCGGACAGCTGCACCCGATCCAGCGCGCTCATCCGTGACCACCACCTCGCTTTGCATTGTTCACATAGCCCTTCAGCACCTCGATCAGCTTGTTGCAGGCCCGGAAGTCCAGCCAGATAAAGGGCTGCTGCGGGGTGGAGTCCATCCGCAGCTCCTTGCGGATGATGCCGCACAGCCGCTCCCCCAGGGAGGCCGTGCTCGGCTCCTTATCCGCCTTGGCCAGCTGGTACATGAGCGCCCACACCTTTCGCTGCTGGCCGTCTGTGGCCCCGCCTGGGCGCTCCGGGTGGGTCTTGGGCTTGTGCCTGGGCAGCGGGGCCGCCCCCTGCCGCTTCTGCAGGTCGGCGATCACCGCCTGCGCCTCCGAGTAGGTCAGGGACTTTACCGAGTCCTTCCCGGTCAGGGCGGACACCAGCGCGTGCAGGTCATCGTCCTCGCTCCCGCGCTCCACAATGCCCAGGGCATTCCCGATGGCGTAGATCTTCCGAATTTGCTGGGCGTTGATGGCTGCCATGCCCGCCCCTCCTTTCTCTTACACTTCCGGCTGCTCGGCTTCCACGCCGACCTTCATGCCTTCCTCCACGATCACGGCGGCCCGGATGATGTCAATGGCCTCCTGCGCCGTGCCCTCCCAGCCTGCGGCCTCCAGCACCTGCGCCAGCCATTCCCAGTTGATGACCTCGGCGGCCAGGAAAGCCCAGTCGCTGGCCTCCTGCTCCGGCAGCCCGGCCACCTTCTCCAGCAGGGCCTTGTCCTTCTCCCAGCGGCCCTTCAGCTTCTTCCGCAGGGTCGCCTGGATCTTGGCGTCGCCGGTGATGGCCTGGATGGTCTCCTCCAGGCTGCCCGTCGTGAAGTTGCCCTGGCAGACCATCGCCAGCAGCCGCTTGCACGGCTCGGTCATCTTGTCCACGGTTTCGGACTTCACGAAGTCCCCGGCCACATTGCCCAGCACCTTCTTCACCATCGTCAGGGAGATGGGCTTCACCGTGGCCGTGTTCGTCACCGTCACCCGGCTGTTCTGCGTCCCCCAATAGCTGATGGAGAGCAGCTTGGTGTCCTTCAGCGCGCCGGTGGCCAGGGTTTCAAACTGGCCCTTCAGCCATTCCATCCGCTGCTTGATGCGGTCGGCCTCCAGCGTCAGGGCGGCGTACTCGTCCACATAGCGCCGCACCTGGTCGGCCCGCTCTTCCATCTTGGTTTTCATCTCCACCAGCGTGTCAGCCAAGTTTCTCGACCTCCTCCCGGATGCCCAGGAAGCACTCCCGGCAGATCTGGAAGCCCTTAAAGGTCACCACCTCATAGGTGCCGTGGCAGATGTTGCAGGTGGGGCGGTGCTTCTGGATCACCAGCCCGCCGTCCCCCGTGGGGGTCAGATCCACGGCGGTGCCGCCTTCCAGCCCCAGCTCGTGCCGAAGGTGCTGCGGGATGGTCAGGGTGCCCTTTTTCCCCATGCGCTTCGATGCGTTTCGCATTGGCTTAACCTCCTTCTGTTCTTGTGATGCCTCGCTCTGCATTTTCACGGGCTGGCGACCGTTCCCCTGGGGGAGCTGCATTAAGGCCGGGGGCCGAAGCCCCCTGCTCATACCTTGACCAGTTCGATGCTCTGGTTGTTGGCGCAGAAGTGTTTCTTCAGCGCCCGAAAGGATGACCACTGCGGGGTGAAGCAGGAATATTGCATGGGGTACTTCTCGCGCAGCTCCTTCTGCCTCCGCTTCGGCAGCCGTTCAAACTCGGCCCGCTGTTTGCCGGAGAGGATGCTGTGCCGCTGCTCCTGCAGGAAGCGGCGGCGCACCTCGCAGTCCTCGGCCATCCACTGGCCCCGGAACTCGCCGCCGATATAGACCATGATCTTGTTTTGATACACGCTCACCCGCTCCAAGATCAGGGTGATGTCGTATCCGTCCACCTTCAGCTCCACCGGATGGAAGAAGTGGGTCAGGGCCTCCTCCGCCTGCTTCCATTCCTCTTTCGTCATCGGGCATCACCTCCCATTCAGCCGTGCGTGGCCTCGAAGTTCTCAATGGCCCATCTGTTCCCGGTTGCATAGACCGCCTGCCGGGTGCGCTCGGCGGGGCCAGCGCCGCGCTGAGGCGGGCCGTCCATCCGCAGCTGCTCCGGCAGCTTCTCCACAACGGACACCACCCTGGCGTCGCCGAACTTCTCCAGATAGGTGGCGATGTCCTCCTTGATGCCGATGGCCTGGCCGGACGGCGCGTTCACCTGGATCGTGATGGTCAGCACTTTCTTCCCCTCCTTCGGCGGGCCTCGTCCTCCAGCCCGCACCGCGACGGGTGGTTTTGGCAGGCGTTGGCGCACCGTCTGTCGCAGTCGGCGCAGCAGCGGCTCGCCTGCACCTTGTCGCAATAGAAGATCGTGCAAAACCGCCCGGTGTAGCTCCGTCCGCCTTTCGGGGCTTTACTCATCGCCGCGCCCTCCCGTCACGCTGCAGCGCGGGCAGCTCTGCGGGATCTCCACCGTGGCCTCGGCTCCGGGGGCAAGGGTGCCGGAGAAAATGACCTGGCCGCACTCCGAGCAGGCGATGCAGATGCCGGGCAGGTCGCCGTCCTCGCTGCCGCCGTCCATGCCGATGAGATAGCTGGCCGGGGCCAGCCGGTGGGGAAGCGGGGTTTCGTGCAGCTGGATCTGCGGCTCCCTGGCCTCTGGATGGGGAAGCGGCTCCAGCCCATACAGCTGTTCCCTGGTTACACCGAACACCTGCTCCAGAGCGACCATCACTTTGCAGGCTGGCTCCCGTTTGCAGCATTCATAAGCCTGAATTGCGTCAAAGCTGCACCTCAGCCTTTCTGCCAGCTCCTCTTGCGTCCAGCCCTTTTCCTTGCGGAGCGTTTGGATATTCTGCGCGAGAATGGTTTTTTCCTTCATCGGTAGCCCTCCTGTTTCTTTTGGAGCCGGATGTCCCGGCCCTTGAACTGCACCGCTGCGTACATCCCCGCCAGGCGGGAATACACCCGGCTGCTGTAAGTTCGCTCGATCTCCTGCAGTCCCAGGTTGGTGTTGATGATCGTGGGCTTGCCCGTGTTCAGGCGGTGGTTGACCAGGTCATAGACCTCCGCCTGCGTGTAACGGGTCACCAGCTCGGTGCCCAGGTCGTCGATCACCAGCAGGTCGCACCCGAAGATGACCTCCCGGAACTCCAGCGCCGCATCGTCCTTCTGGAACTTCCCCAGCTCCAGCTGATCCATCAGGTGCGGCGCGGACACATACATGACCAGGTGGCCCGCCTTGGCCACTCCCTCGGCGATGGCCAGGGAGAGGTGGGTCTTGCCCAGCCCCGGTGCCCCTGTGAACAGCAGGCTCTGGCTCTGGCCGCCGAACTCCCGGACATACCGCTGGCTGCTCTCCACCACCTTCCGCATGGTGGGCCGCAGCCGCTCGTCGTAGTAGCGCAGCTCGAAGTTCTCAAAGCTGCACTCCCGCGCCGGGGACACATCGCACAGCTGCTCATACACCAGCTGGTTGAGGATTACCTGGCGGCACTCGCACATCTGGCCGCCCTCTGCCACGCCACGGTCTCTGCAGCGTGGGCAGGTATAGGCTGGCTCCAGGTCGGCCTCTGTCACGCCTGCGGCGGCCAGAGCCGCCGCCCGGCGCGCCTGGGCCTCACGGATCGCCGCCTCCGTCCCGCTGGTGTCCTCGTCGGGGTTTAGGCTGGCCCGCGCCCGCTGTGCGTACAGCAGCGCCAGCTCCCGCCCTGTGGCCTGGATCTCCGGGTATTGCTCATCCAGGGCCAGCATCGCCCGCCCGTGGCGCGCCTGTGCGGTCTGGCGGCGGGCGGCCAGGATCTCGTCGGCCCGCTTGGATAGTTTCTTGGGATAGCGCATCAAACCGCCTCCACGATTTGTTCCTCCGCGCAGCGGCGCTGGAGGACGGCCAGGGTGTCCTTCACCTGCTGGTGCGGTATGCCCAGCTTCCTGGCGATCTCGCCCCTGCCGTAGCCCTCGGTGGTCAGCCGAAGCACTGCCTTCTCGGTGCCCGTCAGCCCGGAAGCCAGGCTGCACATCAGCATCTCGAAAACGGCCTGTTCCTCGGCACCGCTGCTGCCGGGCAGCAGGTCATAGAGCGTGACGGCCTCCAAACCGTCCAGATCGGCGTCCAGGCTTGCGGCCTGGCCCCGCCGCATGGCGCGGTTTTCATACCGCAGCTGGTTGCCCATGGCCCCGCGCATCTTTACCTTGGCAATCGTAGGGAAGGCCCACCTGCGTACCTGCGGGACGCGAAACCAGCAGCGCACGGCGGTCAGGTAGCCGAACACCAGCACATCCCACCACTTGTCCGGGTCGAGTCCGTTGACCTTCAGGTGAAGGTCGATCAGCCCGCAGTGCTCTGCGGCGAACTCCTGCTCCTCTCTGGTCAGGGCGGCGTGGTCAGACACGGCTGGCCCCTCCTTTCCGCGCTCTATGGCTTGCCTCACTCTGCATTTTCACGGGCTTGTGACCGTTCCCCCTTGGGGGAGCTGCATTAAGGCCGGGGCCGAAGCCCCAGGCGTTCATTCACTCCTGACTTGAAATTCCTCCGGGAAGCTGTACACATCAATGTGGCTGTGGATCTCCACCGTCCCGTCCTCCAGCCCCTCGCCGTACCCCTTCCGGTAGCCCTTCTCGTACACCCGGCTGAAATTCCTCTGCACCCTGACTTCCTTCCCCAGCGCAAACCCGAAGCAGACCAGGAGGATGACCAGCGGCAGGATCAGCGCCTCGCCCCCGATGGCCGCCGGGCGGCCATGGATGATCTCAAACCCCAGCCGGATAAACGCCCCGGCGAGAAGCCCTGCGGAAAAGCCCAAAATCAAGTGCAGCAGTTTACTGACCTTTTTCATGTTCGCTCCCTCCTCATACCAGGCCGATGCCCATGGTGCGGGCCATGGCATACAGCCCATCATAGCTGATGTCCTCGTTGTTCACTGCGTTGTTGTAGACATTCACCGCGCCCCGGATGCCCCACTTCGACTGGCTGATGCCGTGCAGGAAGTTCAGCTCCTTCTTCCGGCCCTCCTCGGCCAGCTTGGGGAACAGCTTCGCCACATCCTCCTCGGTGACCTTTCGGGTGCTGTAGTAGCGATTCATGCGGATGCGGGAGAAGAGCTGGGCAAACCGCGCCTCCTGCTTGCCCACCATCCGGGTGTAGACCTCCGTGTTGCCGATCAGCGCGATGCCCACGCCCTGCTGCCCCGTGATGGGGTTGGCGTCCGCCCAGGTGCGGATCTCCTCCAGGGAGCGCAGCTGCAGGTGCTGGGCCTCGTCAATGATGATGACCTTGTTCGTGCCCTCCAGCTTCTCCCGGATGGCCAGCGTCAGATCCAGCTTGCTCCGGGTTTCCGGCACCTTCAGCGCCCGCGCCAGCACCTTCAGCAGGTTGGCCAGGGTGCCCGTGCTGGGCGTGGCCTGGATATAGACGCTGGCCGTGGGGTTTTCCCGGACAAAACGCTCGGCCCCCTTGGTCTTGCCGATCCCCGCATCCCCGTGGATGATGACCATGCCCTTCTCCAGCTGGCAGTAGCGGATGAGCTTATACACATCCTCCGAGATGGAGGTGGGGATATACTCCTGGGTGGGGCGGTAGGGCAGGGCCTTCTCGGTGCTGGCCTCCTGCTCCTCCTGGGTGCGGAAGAACTCCATCAGCTTGTTCTCCAGCTCCCCGATGTTCCCGTTGTCGTACATACTGCGGCGGTACTGGCTCAGCGCCGTCTGGCTGATCCCCATGAGCGGGGCGGCTTTGGCCTGGCTGATGTTCTTTTCCTTCAGGAACTGCTCCACCCGTGCCTGCAGTGCGCTGTTGTATTCCTTACTCATGCTCGGCTCCTCCATTTCGTTTCAGTGCGTTTCGATTCATCGTGTCCAGATCCGGCCCGCCTGCCACCGCCTTCAGCAGCGGCTCCTCGTCAGGCCGCTGGAGCGCCAGCACCCTCGGATCGGCGGGCGGGATGATCCGTGCGACCTTGCTCTCGTGGGTGGCCTCCATGACCAGCTCCAGCGCCGTGTGCCGCCCGAAGGCTGGGAAGGTGCTGACCTTCTTGGCCTCCTTGGTGATGCGCTCCATGCGCCGCACCTTGGCCATGGCCTCCTTGACCTCCTCCTTGCTGGCCCCGTAGGTCAGCACCGCCGTGTTGTCGGCGGGGACGCTCATAATGAAGCGGTCTTGCAGGTCGTACACCCGCACCTCGCTCAGATCGTCCGGGTCGTAGCGGTAATAGACCTGCTGGCCCAGGTAGTTGAACACCAGATCGTCGTTCCAGTAGTCGATGCGCTGGCCCGCGATGTCCAGGTGTACGCCCCGGCGTGTGACCTTCTGCGCGCGGCTGCTCCGCATCAGCATCAGGTTTAAGTCCTCGGCGCTGGCCACCCGCTTGGTGTGCAGGTTTTCGTTGTAGACCTGCTGGCGGGGCTTGCCGTGGTCTTTGGCCACCGCGCCGCCGTAGGGTTGCTGGTTGAAATACCAGTCCAGCAGCTCCTCCACCGTTTCCACCAGGGTGGAGTCCAGCGGGATCCTGCCGTCCTTCAGAATGAACTTCAGGCTCTCCGGCTTCTCCAGCACATTGCCTCCGGTGAAGGTGTCGAACAGGCGGGAGAGGTGGTCTTTCACATCCCGGAAGCGCCGCTCGATGATCTTTGCCTTTGCGTTCCGCACAATGGCGTTTGTCATGTGGATGCCCAGCCGCTCGAATACCGGGGGCGGCTCAAACCGCTCCTGGCCGTCCTTCGGCTTCTTCTTCCGGTGGCCCAGGCCGCCCACATCGTAGGTCAGGAACTCGCGGCCATTGTCCACATAGATGTTCTCCGGGATGCCGTATTTCAGAATGCCGCGCCGCAGCGCGATCAGGGTTGACTGGCTGCTGGGGGCGTTGGTGACAAAGCATCCGGTGAAGATGCCCGACCGGGCATCAAAGAAGGCCGTCAGATACAGGCGGTGGCGCTGGCCGTTCTCGCCCTCGGTGATGATGTCGAAGGTGTGGTTGTCGGCGATCCACCACTCGTTGCTCCGCATATCGTCGTAGACACGCCGGATATACGGGGCGCAGCGGTCGCGGAAGGCTTTCTCACCCTCACGGCCCAGCACCTTCAGCGGCTCCGGGATGTCGGCCTGCGCCCTGCGGTAGAAGGTCGTGTAGCTCGGCATATCCCCCACCAGCTCCGGGAAGCTCGTTTGCATCTCCAGCTTAGTGTACTCATAGCACTTTTTCAGGGGGTGCTGCCGCTCATCCAGGAAGAAGTACAGGAATGCCTGCCACATGGGATCCGGTATGCTGCTCCGGCCCTTCTTCCACTTGCCCCGCTTGTCGATCAGGCCGTCCAGGTCGTTGGCCCGCATTGCGTTCCAGCGGCGGTATAGGGTATCCACGGATATGGCCCGCTCCGGGTATTCCAGCTTGCACCACTGCACGAAGCGCGCGTCCACCTCTGTCTTGTTGGCCCCCGGCTTGTTCCGGTAGTCCTGCCACCGCTTCACCAGCCGGAGCCAGAAGGCGATCTCCTCCTGCTCATCAGCGGAATAGGTGTCCAGCGGCTTGGCCGCCTTCGGTTTTGCCTTTTCCGGCAGGCTGGCCTCCGGCAGGCTGGCCTCCGGCAGGCTGGCGCGGAGCTGGCTGTAATACTTCTCCTGCAGGTCAGGGGTCAGATCGTTCAGGCTGAAAAAGTATTCCGGGGAATTGAACTTGTTCAAAGTCCTTTCGGCGGGGATTTTCCCATTTTCGGCCCAGCGGCGGATCGTGCGCTCGGTTTTACCCGTCAGCGCCGCCACTTCCTGCGAACTCAATGTGACCGCCATTCCCTTCACCTGCCTTTCATAACCTGCCATCGTCAGTGCAGGGAGGTTATCCCCTGCAGACCGCCCTTGCCGGGCGGTTTCGGCTCATTGGCTTATGTGTTCTCCAGGTAGTTCAAAAGCGCTTCAAAAACCGCTTTAACCTCCGGGGTCTCCGGCTCCTGATCCCACCCCCGGTCGTAGCTCACCAGCGCGGGTGCCCGGCCCTGGCCCGCTGGCCAGATGTACAGCTTGCTGACTCGGCCCCCATTGATCCCGAACTCGGACGGCTCTCTATATACCTTGGCTTCCCATTCGTAGCCGCCCTCAATGGTACCGGACATCCAGCCGTTCTGCTGTCCCATCGCCGTGATCTTCATACTGCTTCCCCTTTCGCTTCAGTGAATATCTCTTCTGTTTTACAATGTAATGCCTTTGCAATTTCTCTGGCACGGAGGTGGCTGGTCATCTTGGTCGATCCATCCTCCAGGCGGTAAATTGCATTTACCGGAAGTCCCGCTTCTACCGCCAGCCGATAAGGTGTCATGTTTCGCTTTTCTCTCTGACGCTGGAGTTCCGCCGCATTTACCCTGAGTAGCATTATCGCCCCTCCTTTTGTTTCCGTTTGTATATGTTATGCACCCATTATAATGTTTCCATTTGTATATGTCAAGCGTTTTTCTCGTTTCTCTGTTTACATTTGTATATATTTCTGCTATGCTTGTTTTTCAGAGAGAAGGTGTACTTGTATGAATAAAAAAAGTGCGATGGGACAGCGTATCCAAGAGCTGAGAAAAGCTGCTGGGTTAACTCAGGAACAGCTGGCACAGCGAATCGGTGTAAGCATGGCGGCAGTTCGCAACTATGAAAACGGCCTGCGGGAGCCGAACTCAAAAGCGATGGCTGCTCTGGAGCGCTTTTTTAAAGTAAGTGGGGAATATCTCCGGTGTGAGATAGACCGTGAAACATTCCTTCAAAACAGTGCCGTAATTCAGGATCGCTTGGATGGTCTGGTGGGTCTGTTCCAGACTTTCAAGCTGGACTTTGACTGCAGCTCCCAGGAGCGGCAGATGCTGGCCGTTTCCATCCTGTCCGGGGTGATGGAAACTGTGACCATCCAGCTGCTCCACGATGACGGCCCCGCTGATCTGGATGGGGAGCAGTTCGCGCAGATCTTCCAGGCCGCCTTCGCATTGAATCCGCAAGGACGCACTGAGTTGGCGAAGCGGGCCGCCGAGCTGACACAGTTGGAGCAGTACAAAAGGGAGAAATAGCATGAAGATAATGAGTGCCGATGAATGGAAACATGAGCTGGATCAAAAAATAGCGGAAGAAAAAAAGACTGAAGCTGATTGGAAGTTACTAACTAAGGCACAACAATTTGAAAAAACAAACATAAAAAAAGCTATTGCGATTTACGAAGGCTTTGTAAGCGAATTGGCGCATTATCCTCTCCCGTATCTTCGGCTGCCCATCATCTATCGAAAAGAAAAAGACTATCAAAATGAAGTTCGTGTGTTGCAGGCCGCTCTACTTGTGTTTGCCCGTGATAATGATGAGAGAAACTATTCTGATGCGGCCAAAAGACTGGATAAGGCATGGGCACTGCTGACATCTTTACCTTTGTAATGTATCGGATAGGTCTATTCATGTAAGGCTTTTGTCAGAAAATCACAAATTCCGTTATACTTTCGGTGTTGCCGTGCCCTCTTAAACGCCGCCTTTTAAGAGCCTCTTAAAAACCGCTTGTCCGGCCCTTTTAGCCCGGACATTCTGGCCCGGACATTTTCAGGGCCGAGTGCCCGCAAAGCCCCTATTTCCGGGGTGCGGACACCAATTTGGAGCGCGGACACATTTTGTCCGGGCTGTCCGGGCCTTTCAACAAAGAAAAAGACCTTTCAAGCAGGGGAGAAGCCGCTCGGTGCGCGCCCCGCTTAAAAGGTCTTTTTTGTGTTCTTAAAACCCCGCAAGCCCCCGCCGCGCCGTGCTTTTCGCCCTCTCGCCGTGCCTGCCGCCCTGTCCGCTTAAACGCCCTTAAAAGGGCCTCTTAAAACCCCGCCGCCTGACCGCCTCCCTGGTGGCCTGGTTGGGGTAAAAAACAAAAAAAGAAATTGCAATCCCATTTTCACAGGACTACAATTTCTTGCTTGATTTTTTACACTTCTACCGCTTGAATACCTTGATTTTAGGCCAGTTCCCGTGTTTTTTCGGGATATTTCACATCAAACCCTTTGACCGGCCTACATTTCTCAACTATCCTGAAAACTTACACCTGGGCTGCCAATTCCCTGCGTGCCCGCGGCATCGGGTTCGTCGCCTCGGAAAGTGATGCCGAGCTGATCGCGGGCAGCACCGGCGGCAAGGAGCTGCCCCCCATCCACATGGCCATTCTGCCTTACGTGGTCATTGTCGTTTTGAAGCTGGCCCTCGCCAACGCCATGAGCGCTTCCGACAGCATTTGTACTGCCATGGGGGCCGGTATCATTGTTCTGATTCTCACAAATTACAAATATCTGAAGGGACATATCGTACAGGACTTTGTCAACGGGTGGCTCTCCAGCATCAATCCCCTGCTTCTGACCGCCGCTCTGATGGGCTTTGCCGCTGTGGTCAAAATTTGTCCCGGGTTTGAGTATTTCATGAAGTTTGCCATGCTGATGGCCGACAAAATGAACCCCTACATCTCCGCCGTTATCGTCACCAATGTGTTCTCCGGCATCACCGGCGCTTCTCTCAGCGGCACCCAAATCTTCTGCAGCACCATGGCTGACCAGTTTATGGCTCTGGGCACGGTCAACGCCCAGGCGCTCTATAAGGTCGTGGGCATGGCGGCCATGGGAATGGACACTCTGCCCCACTGCCCCACCTTCGTGATGGAGGCCCAGGTTTGCGGCGTCACCACCAAGGAGTCTTATCCCTATGTTATGGTCATGACCGTAATTACCCCAATCGTTCTGGCGCTGGTCGCTGCCGGTATGGCAATCGTTGGGCTGATCTGATTCGATCAACGCGGCGGTGAAGCCGACATAAGTGGAAAGGGTCAGCGCCCATCAATATGGCCGCCGGCCCTCTTTCCATCTTCCCCATTTCAAACTATTTTTCACGACACGGCGCGCACGGCCCCGGCGGGAGACGCGCGGCCCTCGAGACAGAAAGGAAGCGGAATCATGGCAAAAGTTATGACGGCAAAAGAAGCAATCGCAGCCTACTTCTACGATGGCGCGACCGTTACCTTCGGCGGGTTTGCCAATGGGCTAATGCATCCGGAGGAGATCATGACGGCGCTGGAGGAGGCCGCGCGGCAGGGACACCCGAGGGATCTGACGGTCGTTTACGCCTCGGGCCAGGGTGACAGCGCCGACCGCGGTCTGAACCATCTGGCGGTGGCGGGCCTGTGCAAAACCGTGATCGGCGGGCACTGGGGCTTGGCGCCCAAGCTGGGCAGATTGGCCGCGGAAAATAAGCTGGCCGCATACAACCTGCCCCAGGGCGTCATTTCCGAACTATTCCGCGAAATCGCGGCGAAACGTCCCGGCGTCATAACGCATGTCGGCCTGGACACCTTCGTGGACCCCCGCCTGGAGGGGGGAAAGATCAACCAGGCGGCCCGGGACGCGGGCGATCTGGTCAAGCTCATTGAACTTCAGGGTGAGCAGAAGCTGTTTTACCCTTCCTTCCCGATCCACATCGCGGTGATTCGCGCAACCTATGCCGATTGTCACGGCAACTGCACCTTTGAAAAAGAGGGCGCCTATGCCGAGGCGCTTGCCCAGGCCCAGGCCGCCCACAATTCCGGCGGCAAAGTCATCGTTCAGGTGGAAAAGGTGGTCTCTCACGGCTGCCTGGACGCCCGGCTGGTCCGCATACCCGGAATCTATGTGGACGCGCTGGTGGTGGGAAGTCCTGAAAATCACATGCAGACCTTCGGGACCCGTTACGACCCCGCCTTCTCGGGAGAGGTCCGCATACCCCTGGATGCCCTGGCCCCCCTCCCCATGGGCGAACGTAAGATCATCGCCCGACGGGCCGCCATGGAGCTGGTCCCCCATGCCGTTACAAACCTGGGGATCGGCATGCCGGAAGGTGTGGCCGCTGTGGCCGCTGAGGAGGGCATGGAGGGCATGGTCCTTACCACCGAAGTGGGCGGCATCGGAGGCGTCCCCGCCGGGGGGAAGGATTTCGGCGCGTCTACCAATGTGGATTGTATCCTGGAGCAGCCCACGCAGTTCGACTTTTATGACGGCGGCGGTCTGGACGTGGCCTTTCTGGGCCTGGCCCAAATGGACAGGAGCGGAAACATCAATGTCAGCAAGTTTGGGCCCAAGATCGCGGGCTGCGGCGGGTTTATCAACATCACGCAGAACGCCAAGAAAGTCGTCTACTGCGGGACTTTTACCGCCGGCGGGCTAAAGATCGCGGTAGGGGAGGGCCGTCTGGTCATCCAACAGGAGGGCAAGGTCAAAAAACTGATCGATCGGGTCGAACAGGTCACTTTTGCCGGAGCCTATGCCGTCAGGCACGGACAGCCCGTCCTCTATGTCACCGAACGGGCCGTTTTTGAGCTGACCGCCGACGGTGTGGAGCTGAAGGAGGTGGCCCCCGGAATCGACATCCAGAGGGATATTCTCAGCCAGATGGACTTTACCCCCATTCTAAAAGACGTCAAGACAATGGACGCGCGTATCTTCCGGGAGGAGCGCATGGGTCTTGTCCATTAGACCGGCCCGACGCCTTTGCCCTGTAAAACAGAGAGAACACCCTATTGAAATATCAGGAGGTCTGCTTCATGACGATCCAGGAAATAACGCTGGGCAACTGCGCCAGCACAACCAAAACCGTCACCGAGACGGATGTCTATCTCTTTGCCGGCATTACCGGAGACTTAAACCCCGCCCACACCAATGAGGTCTCGGCCAGCCAGACCCCCTTCGGCGGCCGGATCGCCCACGGTATCCTGGGCGCCGGCTTCATTTCGGCAGTCCTGGGCATGAAGCTGCCCGGCCCCGGGACCATCTACCTCGGCCAGGAATTGAAGTTTACCAGGCCCGTCCATATTGGAGACACCGTCACGGCGACCTGCACGGTCCGTGAGATCATACCGGAAAAGAACATCGTCAAATTTGACACGGTCTGTACCAATCAGCGGGATGAAATCGTCATCCAGGGAATGGCCACCGTTATGCCGCCGAAGGCATGACCGGCAGCCGCGCCAAACCGTCACGCAAGGCGGGCGTATCTCATCGATGAGATACGCCCGCCTTGCACCGTCTCTCCGCCAAAATTCACGGCTGGGCACGCCCCATGCCATTGGCCCTGCCGGTCTCTCCCCCAGTTTGTGTTTGGACGCCGCCCAGCTCAAGCCGTTCCAACATCGGATCTGCCTTCTTCAAGGCCCTTTCGGCGCATCTGTTCCACCAGGTTCTGGTAGAGGATGCCAAAAGCAATGGGCTTGGAGATGTGGGCGTTCATCCCGACTTCCGTGGTGGCTGCGATGTCCTCGGCAAAGGCGTTGGCGGTGACCGCGAGAATGGAGACGCTGCGCCCTTCTTCGACCGCATAGCTGCGGGCCAGGGTGCGGCCCACCTGCTGGGCGTTTTCCAGCCGCTTGTTTTGCAGGATATCCAGATTGGCGATTGCCAGGAGCAAAAACACCAGAAGCATCAGGCCATAAAACCGGTTCTGAGCCCCAAAATTATTGTCGTTTTGACTCTCTTCATGCTTCTCACGTCACCCTTCCGCTTATCGGACAGGGGCCGCTCACTATCCCGGGCCATTGGCCGTCGGGGACATCAGCCCCTGCAGCGTGCGCAGCAACTCCCGCATATCCAGGGGCTTGGCCGCGTGGGCGTTCATGCCGCACTGGATGCAGCGCTGGATGTCCTCGGAAAAGGCATCCGCCGTCATGGCGATGATGGGTATGTCCGCGTCCGGGCGGTCACAAGCGCGGATGGCCCTCGTGGCCTCATAGCCATCCATCATCGGCATCCGCAGGTCCATTAGCACCGCGTCATACCAGCCCGGCTCGGACGCCTGGAACTTCTCCAGGCAGATTCGACCGTTTTCCGCCCAGGTCAGCTCAAATCCATAGGGGGCAAGCAGCTCACGGGCGATTTCCCAATTCAGTTCATTGTCCTCCGCTACCAGAAGCCGCCTGCCGGTATAGTCCGCCCCGGCCTCCTGGTCGGCCTCGTTCTTGGCCTCCGCCCCTTCCTTGAAGCGGCTGAGCCCATAGTACAGCGTGGACTTGAACAGCGGCTTGGAGAGAAAGCCGCTGACCCCTGCAGCCCGGGCCTCCGCCTCGATGCTGCCCCAATCATAGGCGGAGATGATCAGGATGGGAACGTCTTCCCCAATCTTCTCCCGCATCCTTCGTGCAGTCTCGATGCCGTCCATACCGGGCATCTGCCAGTCCAGGAGCACGATGTGGTAATCCCGCGCCTCCGCATGGCGGCGCTCCGCCATCTCAATGGCAGAGGAGCCGTCCAGCGTCCAGTCTGCCCGCAGTCCGATCTCTTGCAGTGCGTCGGCGGCGCTGATGCAGAGCCGCTCGTCGTCGTCCACCACCAGGATGTCCCAGGCGGGCAGGAGCATCTCCTCCTCCCGCTCTTCGAATCGCTCCAGATCCAGCGTCACATGGAACTGGCTGCCCTTGTTCAGCTCGCTCTGCACCTCGATGGTGCCGTCCATGGCGTCTACGATGTACTTGGTGATGGCCATGCCCAAACCGCTGCCCTCGATCTTGTGGACCCGTTTGTTGTCCTCCCGCACAAAAGACTCAAAAATCCGGCTCTGGAATTCTGGGGACATGCCGATGCCGGTGTCCTCGACCAAGAAGTGGGTGCGGATGTATCCCTCCCCTTTTGGAGAGGGCTCTTGGCTCAGCGTCACATGAATTTGGCCGCCGGCAGGCGTGAATTTCAGCGCATTGGAGAGCAGGTTGATCAGGACCTGGTTGAGGCGCACGCCGTCACAGTAGACTCGCTCCTCCCGGATGTCCTGGATGAAGATGTCAAATACCTGCTTTTTCGCGCTGATTTGGGGCTGTACTATACTGACGATGCCGTCCATGACCTCCCGCAGGGAGATGAGCTCCATGTCCAGCGTCAGCTTGCCGCTTTCGATCTTGGACATGTCCAGCACATCGTTGATGAGGCCCAGCAAATGCCGGCTGGAGAGCGTGATCTTCCGCAGGCAGTCCTTCACCTGGTCCGGTTTATCGATATTTTTGGTGGCGATGGCCGTCATGCCCACAATGGCATTCATGGGGGTGCGGATGTCGTGGCTCATATTGGACAGGAATTCGCTCTTGGCCCGGTTGGCGTGCTCCGCCTTCTGCTTTGTCTTGTCCAGCTCCGCCATCTGCTGCCGGGAGAAGCGGAAATAGACCAGAAAGATCGCCAGCATTGCCAGCATGATAATACTGCACCCGGCCAGGGCAGTCCACACGCGCTGATTGCCCAGGGTAGCCAGCGCCTCGTCCAGAACGCCGCGGGGCATGACCGTGACCATGGTCCACTCCGTATTGGGCAGGGGCACGCAATAGACGTGGCCCGCCTCGCCGCCGATGGACACCACCATGCTGAACTCTGTGCGGGCCTCTACGGCCTGCCGCAGCTCCGCCATCGTGTCGTCGATGTCCTCCAGGCCGTAGTTCCGACCGTTTTCCCTGATCCAGTCGTAGCAGTTATCGGATGCGATGTCCGCATTCTCTACCACAAAGGTACCGTCGGACCGGATGATATGGGTGAAGATCAGGGTGCTGTCCACCCCCAGGGAAAGGGCGTTGTTGATCTGGTCGATGGGAAGGCCCACCACCAGGGCGGTACACCTCTGTCCGCCGGACATGGGGTAGCCCACATCGTTGGGATAGCCCACGGAGATACCATAGAGCAGCATCGTCTCTCCGCCGGCCGTGGTCCCCAGGGTCACCAGCTTGTCGCCGTTGTTCATGTCGGCCAGGAAAATCTCCTTGTCCTCCACCGTCACATCCTCGCCATAGAGGACCTCGGCCTCTCCCTCGATGCTGTAGAGCGCCAAGTGGATAAAGCCCCGGTACGCGGCCGCTCTCTCGAACCGCTCTCTGGTCGTCTGATCCAGGGTGGTCACGCTCTCCGGTGGTATTGCCTGGACGATCCCCCCCACCTGAATCAGGCGCATATCCACCATTGTCTCAAAATGGCGCTGAATCTGGGTGCTCATACCCTCCATATAGGTATCCACCACCCGGTTCAGGGCCGCGTTGTTCTGCCTG
Organism: Intestinimonas sp. RTP31139st1_F5_RTP31139_211217; assembly: GCF_040226735.1. Lineage (NCBI taxonomy): Bacteria > Bacillati > Bacillota > Clostridia > Eubacteriales > Intestinimonas > Intestinimonas sp. RTP31139st1_F5_RTP31139_211217. The sequence goes on from NZ_JBCOAQ010000004.1 coordinate 39,812, forward strand.
ACCATAAAGCTGGTAATCGCCGAAAACACGCCGATGCACAGGGCCAGAAGACCGATAAAACTGACCCATAAAAACCGAATGATCTTCTTATTCATGCCCCTTCCCCTTCCTTTGTCCGCACCGTCCCGCTCCGGCGGCGGAAACAGAATGATGCCCTTCCTCCGGTACGGCATTGCGGCAGAACGTGCCGCATCAGATTGCGCCGTTTTTCAACGTCGAGGGACTTGGAGAAACGGGCGTCCATCCCCGCCCTCCGGCGTCCGCACCTCCGCCGGCCCCTACAGCGCTGTGTTTTATCTGCCGATCGCGCCGATAGCTCCTACTATCCGCTCATAGGCCCGTGTGATCTCCGGCAGCATGGCATAAGCCTCGTCCGGGTCCCCACTCCACCTGGCGGGTGAACAGCGGACACAGCGCCGTCATCAATAGGTTTCCGGTCAGCCCCTTCAGCATATGGGCCTCCTGCCGCCTCCATGAGCTGCGCGTAATCGGCATCCCCGGTAAACCTCTGCAGCATCCGCTCCAAAGGCGCCTCATTTCCCGCAAACCGTTTCAGCACACCGGCCACGTTGATGCCCGCAGCGGCGAGTTGTTCCTTTTTCCAAGCGTCCATCCCGGCGAGTGCTTCCTCCACCGGGAAAAAGGTGTCCATCTGTTCCATGCTCTCCTGGGTCAGTCCCTCTCCCCAGTCGGTGTGCTCCAGCATATGTTGGGTGATGTCGTGAATGCGTCGGACACGGTCCCCGGACTCCATCAAGGCGTCGCTGCTCTCGACCGTGATGAGGAACACCGGCACCTCGTCCAGAAGGTCCAAACGTTTGAGATGCTGCAAGGTCTCCAGGCCGTCCATGTAATAGGCAGAGAAAATATTGTCCAGGATGCCGCGGTTGATCGCGTCGTCATCCACGATCAGCAGCGTCTGCGGGGCGACGTATGGGGCATTCCCGATGGCCTGTTCCATCTGGCCGCACTCTCCTTTGCGCGCTCTCGCCCGGTTCCCCGCAAAAAGGAAAGCAGCGCACAAGGGCCGCTCCCGAGAAAGGGCCTTTGGTCTCTGTTATTGCTGCTCTTTCTACAGAAATACGTTCAATTTTGGTTTAGTATACAAAAAAACTCGTTTTCTGACAATACGCTAACTTCGACCATATGTATATAGTATTGCAGAAATTTTTGTTGCCTGCTATCATGGGAGCAAGCCTAAGGAAGGAACATGATAGTATGGAGCAGTATGTGACCTTGTTCTCCCGGGTCTATCAGGATTTAAAAGGGCGAATCGTGACCGGGCAGTTCCCCTCCGGCGGCGATTTTCCGTCCATCCAGCGCCTGCGGCAGGAATACCAGATCGGTTTTCGCACCGCAAAAGAGGTGACGGTCAGGCTGCGGGAAGAGGGCTACATCGCCTCCAGGAACAGAAAGCCGCCGCAGGTCTGCTGGGAGGGCGGCATGCCCGCCGCCCTTGCAGTGCTGTCCCACAGGGGACAGCTGGCGGAGCTGTATGATGCCTTTGCAATCGTCATGCCGCTGCTGTCATCCTTTGCCTCCCAGACATGTGATATGCGTCTCTTGCCCCGTGTTATGAACAGACGAAGCGGGCCATGCACCGGGGCATGAAGCCCCGTGAGTGGGGCCTGCTGTCCCGGCTGTGCCGGGAACTGCTTCAAGCGTGCGGAAATCCGTTGTTTTCTGAAGTCTATGCCCGCTTTAACCGATACAGCCACCTGCCGTTTTTCTTTACGTGTGACGATTCCCCTCTCCGCGCGCAAATGGATTGGCATGGGGATTTTTTTACGGCCCTGGAAAACCGGAACATCCAGGAAAAATACAACTGGCTGACTGCCAGTTATCTGCGCACTGCCGACGCCGTTCGGATGTCTCTCAATCTGCTGGAAGCGGAGTACCGGGGCGTAGTGCTCCCACCGGCGGAGCCCTTTCAGTGGGGAGGACTATATGGGTACGATCCGATCTATATCCAGATCGCACAGGATCTTATTGCCAAGATCAACACCGGCGTCTATCCGTTGGAACAGTATCTTCCCCATGAGGCTGAACTCGCCAAAGCCTACGGCGTCTCCCTGACCACGGTGCGCAAGGCACTGGTCGAACTGCGGCGGCTTGGCTACTGCCGCACCCTCAATGTGAAGGGCAGCATCGCCCAGAGGTGTTCCATCGAGACCGTCTGCCGCGCCGTGCGGAATCCCACCCGAAAGCGGGACGCGATGCGGTATCTCTACGGACTGCAATTCATGGCCCTGCTGGCCGGCCCTGCCGCACGGCTGGCCGCTCCGCGTTTCACCGCGGAGGAGAAAGCGGCCTTGGCGGCCCAGTTCAAGCGCCCCGACGCCATCCCGCTGATCCTCCTGGTAGAGTGCATCGGCAGGCATCTGGACCCAGAGCCCTTGCGGGCAATTTTCCTTGAGACAGAGCACTTGGTGCGCTGGGGCTACTGCACCCTTCTGCATGAGTCCCGTTCCGAGAGGGTCCGGCGGGTAAACCACAAAAGCCGTGCCGCCTTCGACGCTCTGCTGGCGGAGGATATGGAGACCTTTTCCCTGGAGATGGCCGACTACTACCGCAGCTCTTTCCAGATGGTCCGGACACAGTATATCCAGTATTACCGGCTCAGCGAGGCGGAGGCCGTCATGGCTCCACCCTTGGGGCTCCTCTAACCTGCCGCTTCCCGGCGGCAGAAGGGCAAAACGCTCCCGGGCTGCGGTGGGATCGCAGCCCGGGAGCGTTTCAGCATCCATATTGCCGGCTCTCCTCGGGACTCCGTCGGCTGTTCACATTTTCAGGCCCCTGTAGCGGTTCAGACAGGCAAAAATCTCCTGCTTTCTCGGCCGCGCCAGGAACGCGACGCCGGATCGGCTCTCACAGAGGGCCGCCAAGGTGTCCCGCTCCATCAGCTCATCCAGCGCGTCCACCACCTGCCGCAGCGTCCGCCTGCCGTCCAGCAGGTGCTTCTGCGCATAGAGCATGCAGTAGCCCAGGGCGGCTGTCTGCTCGCTGTCGATCAGCTGCTCCACATACCGCAGATCGATGGTCTCCCGGTTGAGGGATACCCCATCCCGGCCCATGGTCTTGAGTTTGATCCGGTCCCCGCTCTGGAATTCCGGCGAAGCCTTGGGGCGCCGGTCAAGGTTCAGCGCCCCCGCCGGCTCCGGCAGCGCGCTGTTTATGGGGAATGCCTCGGCTTCCCGCTTTGCAAGGGCGGTGATGTCCCGGGGCACATACCGGTCCATTTGTATGATGTGGTCGGCGATGTGGAAATACGCGCCGGAGCTCCCGGCCACAATTACTGTGGAAATACCGTGGGCGTCATACAATTCCCGGGTCCGCTCGATAAACGGCGTGATGGGCTCCATATCCCGGTGGATGACCCGCTGCATCAGTTCGTCCCGGATCATGAAGTTGGTGGCGCTGGTATCCTCGTCGATCAGGAGTAGGGAGGCCCCCGCCTCCACGCTCTCGACCACATTGGCCGCCTGGGACGTGCTGCCGCTGGCGTCCTCAGTCACAAACCGGGTGGTGTCTTTGCCGTTGGGCAGATGGTTGATGAACATGGAGATATCCGTCCGCTGGACGCTCCTTCCGTCCTCGGCGCGGATCTTCATGGCGCCGTCTTCCGTGATGACATACTCCCGACCGTCCCCGGCAATGTGGTTGTACACCCCGAGCTCCAGTGCCTTCAGCAGAGTGGACTTGCCATGATAGCCGCCGCCCACGATAAGGGTGACGCCCTTCCTGATCCCCATGCCGGTGAGCTTGCCCCTGTGGGGTAGCTCCAGGGTCACGGCCAGCTCCTTGGGAGACTGGAACACCACACCCTCCCTCATGGGCCGGGCGGAAACCCCCGAAGCCCTGGGCAGGATGCTCCCGTCCGCCACAAAAGCGCACAGGCCCAATCCGGGAAGCGCCTCACGGATATAGTGCTGGTCCTCCGCCAGATCGGCCACAGTCTGTAGCCGCTTGGCATCCAGGTTCCGGTAAAGCAGCGCGTTCTGCACACACCTTGGCAGGAGATCGAACAATATCTTCTCCAACTCCCGGGCGTTGATGGTCCGCCCATTGGCCGGGAAGCCCACCTCAAGGCGCAGCAGAAGGTCGCCGCTCCTGGGGTCCAGGCGGCATGCGGTGCGCTCCAGCACCTCCTGGCCGCAGCGGCTCACCGAGACTAGGCCGCTGTGCCCCGAACCCTTGGCCTGGAAGGACACCTGCTCCGCCTGCCGCCCAAACCGGCGGGTCAGCTCGTCCTGAAGCGCAATACGCTGGCAGGGCATCCGGTACAGTGTCCGTGGAAAGGCGGCGGTCTGCCCGCTCACATGGATGCTCAGCTTGGAGGGCGCGGCAAAGGGGTCTCCCTGGACATGGTCGATAGAGAGCACATACCCAGGAAACTGGTAGGTCCCCTTTGTGTCCTTATAGGCCGGATATCCTTTCCGGTCGATCCTGGCGAGCAGCTCCTTTAAGTCTGTCGATGTCTGCATAATGTCAGTTCTCCCCCAGTCTGGTGTCTGATATTCTCGACGGCCGCAGTCTATGGACAAGCCGGACCGCCCCGTTTCTGTTTGGGAGCCTTTTTGTGCCGTCTGTACATTCTGGGGCGGTTCAAAGCAGGTGCTTTGGGTTTGGAACATCGCAACACTATAGATGCCGCAGATCCCAACCAAAACCAAATCACACCTCAGCGAAACGGTTGTGATCTGAAAAGGTGGAGCGGCGGAGTGAATGAACGATGACTCTGGGATAAAAAGCTCATCGCAAGCGGTATACCGCTTGCGATGAATTGCCCCAATGCGGTAAAAAGGCTCTTTTATCGGCCAAACCGGCCTTCTGGCCGGCGGCGCGTTTGCGCCGTATATTCGAGCGCAGCGAGAATTGCGCAGTTCGGATTCATTTCGCCCGAGCATTTTAATCTCTTACGATATCCATAAAAATACCCACACCCTTTCGGTGTGGGTATTTTTATGTCATGTGTTGACAAAAAAGATGCAGGCGCAAAGAGATGAATTCAGGGACTATGCAGCCCAACATTGTGCAAGTAGAGGTTGAAGGAATAGAGGCCCCAGATGTTCTTGCGCTGTATAGATTTCAGGCGCAAATTATCTTCTGCGTGAACGATGGGATGCATCATGATTTTAACGTAAGAGCCAAGACCTTCGGGCGAGCGCCTTTCTCATACTTGAATCCCAATGCATGACGGATGATCTCGGGCAAGTAGAATTTGTCTCCGTCTCGCTTCAGGTATCCCTCCCGAATCATATACAGTTCGTCTTCGCTACTCAAGCCCGCATATTCAGGCAACAGCGGCAGCACTTTGTGTTCTAGCGGCAGCTTCTTCAGTTTTTCCAGGATCGGTTTGAGCGTCGTATATTCTTGTTCCACTTCTTCTACCTTTTCTGTGGAGCACGTGGAAACCGCCGTTCTGATTTCAGGTGGCATCATAATACGATCTTCATAATTGGTTTTTTTAGTAGGAGGCTCAGATGCATACTTCAAAAATCGAATGATGTCTCTTGCTTGTAGTTGTCCGTTAAAATCTGACAGCGCCGCCAAAATCCATCTGGAAGAATACGCCTCGTTTGACGATGTCTTTCCGAGTTTTTTCCCCCACAATTTTTCGAGTGCATCCTCGATTACGTTTTGCGATGCCTGGTCGATTTCGTGTATATCCTCATAAAATTTAGGATCTGCTTTGGATACCAACCATACCACCAGTCGCAGTGCTTCATTAGAAGACCACTTCAACTCTGCCTGTCCATTGGCTTGGTGAAATTGCTTGAAGTTTACGTCAACGGCGGAAAGCGCCATATCCCGCCGTATAAAGACAATGATACCAAGATGGGGATATTTTGCAATCATCTGTGCAACGACGTCTTGGCACAGGGCCCTGATTGCGGATTGCTCATTTTCATCCATGGAAATATGGGTCAGGATATCCTCCAGACCGTCAATAAGAAAAATAATTTTCTGGTTCTTTACTTCCAGCACCTGGTTGACCTCTTGCAAAGTAGTGAACTGCGGATCAACGGAGCTGGCGAGCAGGTGCTCCCAAAAAGATAGCCAATCTGTGATCTGGTTCTTTTCTCGCTCAATTTTAATAGAATTATCTGAAAAAATCCCTTTTCCAACCTTACACCCGGAGATTTTTTCATTTACGTTATCTATACATTTCTGCAATATTTTTGTGAGCTGACCTATATTTCTGGAAGCAATTACTGGTAAAAAGAGCCCGGTGGCAGAGGTATCAATCGGCTCCCCAATGCTTTTGCAAAAGGCAGTCCACTCCATGGCATCGCACATTTTTCGATACAGGAAAGTCTTTCCCGACCCCTTTGCGCCCATCACCACAGTTGTGGGGATCACGTCGTTGTACGTCCGGGAGAGGTATTTCAGCGAGGTGGTCATCAGAATATCGAAATCCGCATTGCTTTCGGCTGTTAGTTGTGCGCTGGCCATCCGATTGATTTTGGTCAGTGTTTCCTCACGACTCTCCTTCGTGATGACCGAAGTTACTGACTGCTCCGCATCTTTATAATTCTGCTGAATCAGCTCCTTCAGCTTCAGGTAGAGCCCTCGCCCGGTCAGGCTCTGGAAAATCTGCTGTAAGGAGGTCAGATGAATCAACTCGCTGGCAAAGGGCAGCTCCGTGACCACGTTGCTGGTGAACCGAGGGAGCTCGTTGACTTCTTCCTCCGTTTCATAGCACTGAAATAGTTCTGCAAAGATATCATTTTTTTCCTCCCTGGACAGTGTGTCCGGGATCATATTCAGAAAAATTTCAGGCAACACAGCGTCCGCCGTAATGTTGAGACCCTTGAGCAGGTACCTCAACAGGAATTGGGTTCCTTTGATTGACTGGGTAGAGGTGGAGCTAACAAAATATTTTTTTACCCTGGGATCCAACAGAAGTGTAGACGAATATTCACTGATTCCGGCACGGAGATCCACCAGAGCGGCGCATAGACCCATCTGCACACAGATCCTTGAGAGGACTTCAGCAAGCATATATTCTTTACCCTTGCTGTTTGCGATGCTCTCCGGAGTGGCGTACAAATCAACCAGCTGTTCCTCATAGCGATAGGTGGGGAGGAAGATATGCTCGATCTTTCTGGAGGTGGTTTCGATGGTGATCGTGGAGCGTTTTAGTTTGGAGCAAGCCAGATTGACGATTTCGTCTATATCCCTGTTGTCCTGAATCAGGGTCAGCAGATCCAGGTAACTGAACGTATCCTTCATCGTGTCTTGCTGGAGCCAGGTCATACCGGGGGCCTCAATATCCGCATCTACAATCAACAAGCGGTTAGGGCTCCGATTTTCCATCACATCTGACCACGCCTTGGCAAATGCCAGCAGAGACAGCGTCCGCCCAACGCCACCCTTATAGGAGTGAAAGGCAATGACTGGATGAGACAGATTTACCGGCGTCTGCTCCGGATAAGATGACGACTGATACAGGACATTGGAAAATAGCGGTAATATTTTTCCTCCTTTGGAACCCCCATCATCCTCTTGAATCTCCACGGGGAGTTCCCGATCTCCAATATCCAACTTGATTTTGTGCTCTGAAACATCATAATTGGATCGAAACATGGCCCGGAGGATTTCTTCCACTTGATCACAGGCATCCGGCTTTGCATATACCGTAATATCCGTGGGGTATACATCAACGGCGGCAATCGCGCTCTCCCAAGAGGCGCGATGCAGCAAAAAATACCGTTCGACATCCTTCCAAGTATAGAACTTCATGCTATATACCCTCCCCGATCCATTGGGCAATTTCCTCGAGTGTATGATCAAATTTCGAGACAGCGGATATGTATTGCTCATCTGGTGGAATGCAATATCTGCACATTTGGTGGTATTCTTCTGGGTGAACTGAATCCCCACATCTCGTTTTTATGGCCGGAAATTTATACATTCCTGCTTTCTTTAAGCATTTCAATAATTTGCGCAAATCATGCTGGCCAAGTGCTGTTTTAACTTCACCCTGTGCATCTGTCGTTTGAATCAAGCACTCCTGCTTCATGACTTCATATTTCAGTCCGCATTCCACGCAGTATGCCAAAATGAGCCGTCAGCTCAGGTTGCTGCCGGTGCCCTGCCAGTTGGAATATGCATGATAATGCTTCTTGAAGGCGTTTTTATAATCACGCTGATCAGCTCGAAGAGACATATAGCACTCCACTTCAAAATGATAAAAAGAAATTCTTGAAGAAACAGTCGGAATTTGTATATGAAAATTATATCTGTTTATTCTGTGAAAAACAATCCCTATTTGTGGCCTGGAACTGAGTCTGTAGACCAAGCCGAGAGGATCAGCTGAAGAGGAACTCCTTCTGCCTCCGTCAAATAACACAGGATAGTCGTATGATCCTGCACCGTGCTGGCAAGGTTCAAACTCCGCTATTTACACGTTTTGTACCCTGATTTTCTCCCGTTTACAAAGCTCTGATAACACAGCTCGTAAAAATCTCTCAACCTAGTCTGAACCTGTTCAAATTGGGTGGGGCCATTTAGGTCTTCCGAGTTACAAATACTGAATTTTTTCTTGAGTGTACTCCTTTGAACTGTACAGATATATTTATATTAGTATAGTTTTTTACTGATGATTTCCAACCGCTCCTTCGGATCGAGCCACAGCCGGAAATCCGCTGCAATTTCCGGGTAAGCGCGCACGCCTCCACCTTTGCCCTGTTTAACATGGAGTCCCACAGCATGAGTCCTTCGGACCCACAAAGTCGGCGTAATGGTCAGCGAAGTGGTATGCCCTTGACGGATCAGTTCCGCGCAGACCTGGTCATCGAACTCCGCATTCTGCTCCAGTTCCCACTGGCGGAGAAACTCCAATGTATTCCGGCTGCGCATCCAGCTTTGGATCACATATCCCGGAGATTCATCAGAATACTGCCGTGCCAGTTCTGTCAGCGAGACCATTCCATCGTGGGCAAGCATTCTCATATACAGGCTGATGGTCTCGTGATAGTCCCTGACCTTTTGAGTGGTCCGCAGCTTTTCCTCATTCAGCGTATCGTAGAATCTCTCTTTGGCTGCGTCGGCCGCTTCCTCATCGACCAAGCCTCTGGCCAGAAGGGCATCGATGGCGGATTCGTATTGAAACGCCAGGCGTATGTACCGTTCGTGAAGTTCATTCTCGTTCATGCCTCACCCTCCTTTTGACCAGTATAGCAGGAAGGACGGGCTATGTATAGTCTCATCAGGCTACAAAGGGAGGGGTCTGATATCTAATTGTCTTTCTAGAATGCCCAGCTTTTTCGTAGTCTATGTTACAGCGCCGAGCCCTCTCAAACTGAGCGTCCATGTATACCTCAATCCCAACCACGGGGATATACTTTTTGTTTGCCAGAAGCTTATCCACAGCCGCTCTTGTCCACTTGGCTTTTCCCGTCGGAGAGACTATCTCTCTTTGAGCGAGCAGATCCACGATCTTGCCCAGGCTGGCTCCGGCGAGATAAGCACCGAAGATGCTGCGGACCACATCCGCCTTTTCTTCTTGCACTGTGATTTCTCCATCAATCAAAACATAGCCATACGGAAGTTTCATAAGCTGCCTCACTTTCTTAAATATCAATAAAAGCAGGTTTGAGAAGTCATCTAGTTCCTCAAATCTGCTTGCTTTTCTCATCGATATGTAATTACGCCCAATAATCAGGATTGATTTTTATATGATTTATACAACAAAAGACAAAACCTGCGTATAACGATAGTTATACGCAGGTTTTGTCTACTTTGGTGACCCAGCGGGGATTCGAACCCCGGACCCATTGCTTAAAAGGCAATTGCTCTGCCAACTGAGCTACTGAGTCACATCATATTGATTCGCCAAAAGACTTTTTAAAAGCCTTCTCGGCGCTGTTTCTGGCTGGGATGGCTGGACTCGAACCAGCGAATGCGGGAGTCAAAGTCCCGTGCCTTACCGCTTGGCTACACCCCATGATCGCAAAGTCGAAAGCGAAAAGCCGGAGCGGACGCTCCGGCCCTCTCGCCTTGAGGTCATATGGGGTGGATGATGGGACTCGAACCCACGACACTCGGAACCACAATCCGATGCTCTACCAACTGAACTACATCCACCATATGGAAGACCTGCGGAAAACGACACGCCGAGTCTCTAAGAGAGACCGGGGGTGTTTCTGGTACGCCAGAAGGGACTCGAACCCCCGGCCCACTGCTTAGAAGGCAGTTGCTCTATCCACCTGAGCTACTGGCGCGTATGGAGCGGGTGATGGGAATCGAACCCACGCGACCAGCTTGGAAGGCTGGGATTCTACCATTGAACTACACCCGCACGGGCGCTGTCCATCCTCGAATGTCAGCCAAAATATAATAGCATAGGAACCGTACTTTTGTCAATTCCTTTTTTCTATTTTTTCACTCCAGCGCCGCATCGCAGTAAGCACAGCAGGTCAGGCCGCCGTTCTGCTTGACCAGCGGGGGCAGATAGTGCTCCGCCTGCGTCACACAGCGGGGATTCCGGCACACGGGCACAGTACCGATTTCCACCGCGCCCGGGTCCATGCGGGGCTGGTTTGCCAGGTCGGTGAGCAGCGCCATCCGGGCAAACATACCATATCGGGCCTGCTCAAAATAGACCGCCCGGGGATCGTCGTCCACATCGATGGAGATCTCATCCACCCGGGGCAGCGGGTGCATCACCAGCAGATCCCTGCGGGCCCGCTCCAGTTTCCTCCGGGTGAGGATATAGACACCCTTGTTCCGCTCGTACTCCAGGGGGTCCACAAACCTCTCCCGCTGGATACGGGTCATATACAGCACATCCAGGGACGGGATGACGGACTCCAATCCGGTGACTTCCGTGAACCACATCCCGTTTTCCCGCATGAATGCCCGCATATATTCCGGCACTGCCAGCTCCCGGGGGGAAATAAGAAAGAATTTTACACCCTGGAATTTGGCCATGGCCTTGATGAGGGAGTGCACCGTGCGGCCATTTTTCAGGTCGCCGCACAGTCCCACCGACAGCCCGTCCACCCCGCCCCGGAGGCGGGTGATGGTGGTCAGGTCCGCCGTGGTCTGCGTGGGATGCATATGGCCGCCGTCACCGGCATTGATCACGGGCACATTGGAGTAGAGGGACGCCGCCTTGGCCGCCCCCTCCAGAGGGTTGCGCATCACGACCACATCCGCGTAGCCGGAGACCATCTTGACGGTGTCCTTCAGCGTCTCTCCCTTCGCCACCGAAGAAGAGCGGGGATCGGCAAAGCCAAATACCGTACCGCCCACCCGCAGCATGGCGGTCTGAAAGGAAAAGTTGGTGCGGGTGGAGGGCTCATAGAAGAGACTGGCCATCACCCTGCCCTTGCAGGCGTCCAAAAAATCAGCGGGGTGGTCCATGATCTCACTGCACCGGTGATACAGAGAGTCCCACTCCGCTCTAGACAGATCTCCAAAGTCGATGAGATGCCGCATACCTCAATCTTCCCCTTTAGAATTTTTTCTATTCTATCATATTGGGGAGCGTTCGACAAGGCATAACAAGCTTCTTTTTCCCGTCGTTTTGCCAGAAAATGACCCGCATGTTTTTTCCCGCCTTGCCCATGCTAAGGAAAACAAACTGGAAAGGCAGGCGGCGGTGTTGACGGATTGGTTCTGGTATTTTATGTTCTACAGCTTTCTGGGCTTTTTGCTGGAAGTGGCCTTTGCCCGCGTCACCCACAACCCCAAGCGGGACCGAAAATGTTTCTATTTTCTTCCGCTCTGCCCGGTCTACGGCCTGGGCGCCCTTCTTATTCTGGCCCCCGCCCCGCTTCTGTCTCGCCATATCGTCCTGCTGGCTCTGTGGTCCGCCTTTGCGGCCACCACCGCTGAATATCTGATGAGCCTCCTTTACGAAACATTTCTGCATGTGTCCTTCTGGGACTACTCCCACCTCCCCTTTCAGATCCATGGGCGGGTGTGCCTTCTCTTCTCCCTTTTCTGGTGCGGGCTGGGCCTTTTGCTGGTTTACGGGGTCCAGCCCCTTGTGGCTGGGATCGTCTCCTCCATCCCCGGCTGGCTCACCCTTCCCACGGCTCTTTTCCTGGGCTTGGACGCAGTCTTTACCGTTTATGTCCTGCGCCGTGACCGGACCACCGACGCCCTGCTGTGGTATCGCGGACTCACGTACCGCCATGGCGAGGACCGGACCTGACTGCGGCCTCCTCCGTGCCTACACAGGTCTCGTAGAGCTGTCCCAACACCACGAGATGCTGCTCCTCATCCTGAATGATCCGGCGCAGGTTTTCCACAATATTGCGGTCTCCAATCCACCGGGCCTGGGCCCGATACTTTCGGATGGAGGCCTTTTCCTCCCTGACGGCGATGCGGATCATCGGTCCCAGCCGCCGCTGATATTGGAGGTATCCCGGCGTCCACCACCGCTTTCGCCCCTGCTGGACGCCCCACAGCCTGGGGTCCTCGCCCATCTGCCGTGCCAGGGTCGCAAAAATCTCCAGGTGGTGCATCTCCACCAGGCTGATCCGGTGAAAGATCTCCGCCGCCTCCGGCACTTCCAGCGCAGCCAGATGTCCATAAAAATACAGCCCCACCGCGGACATCTCGGAATTGCTTCCCCCCACATTGTCCAGCATGGCCTCCGCATATCGATGGTTGGGCCGCTCCGCCTGAACCGGCGGATAAGGCTCCTGGGCCGCAAATACCATCCCCGTGCTCGTATATCCCTCCATAGGCACCCCCCTATCCTTCACCAGATACTTATGTCCTGCCACGCCCGTCCCATACCCCGATCATGTATGCGGCAGGAGGAAATTTTTGTAATATAATTTTAAATACTATTTTTCATGATTTATATATTGATATTTCATCATATGCTGTGGTATACTATACCCAGGTGATTTACATGGATGAGCGCATCGAATACAACAACTATCCTTTCAGCCGCCCTCACCGCAGGGTCCGGGGGGAGAAGGGGAGAACTCCCTATGACGGCCTGCGGCCCTGGTCTGCCATCACCCACGGACTCGGCGCAGTGCTGGGTGTGCTGGGAACGGTCCTGCTGCTCCTGCGGACGGTTTCGCTGGGAAAAGGTCCCCTGTATCTGGCCGCCTTTCTCCTCTATGGAGCCAGCATGGTGGGCCTGTACGCCGCCAGTACGCTGTATCACTGCCTGAATACCGGCGTCAAAGGGCGCATTGCCCTGCGGAAGTACGACCACATCTCCATCTACTTCCTCATCGCCGGATCCTATACTCCCATCTGCCTCATCGTTCTGCCCCAGGAAGGCGGACTCGTCATGCTGGCCGCTGTGTGGGGGGTGGCCCTGGCCGGCACGGTGATGGCTCTGCTGTGGATCAATGCCCCCCGTTGGATCACATCCGGCATCTACATCTTTATGGGCTGGATGGCGGTTTTTATGCTGCCCGCGCTGGTGCGCACCATGCCCCAGGCAGGGATGTTCTGGCTCATTCTGGGCGGCGTACTCTACACGGTGGGCGGCGTGCTCTATGCGGTCAAGTGGCCCGGACGGAGCAATCCCCGTTTTGGCTGCCACGAAATCTTCCACGTTTTTATCCTTCTGGGCAGTATCGCCCATTTCTTTTTGATGTATCGCGTGGTCGTATTCCAGTGACACCCCCACAAAAACGGCGCCCCAGAGAGCTTTGCTCTCCGGGGCGCCGTTTTTTAGCTGCCGCTGGGGAAGAAGGGCGCCAGGGCTGCGGCCACGCCGCTTACCGGCATGGTCTGGAGGATGATTTTCCCCGGGCCGGTGACCACGGTGTTGAAGAGGCCCTCCCCGCCGAACAGGACGTTTTTCACGCCCTTCACCGTCTGGATATCGATGGAGCAGGTCGCATCCACCACGGCCAAATTGCCGGTGTCCACCACCATCTTCTGACCGGCTGCGAGCTCATACTCCACGGCGTAGCCGTCGATCTCCAGGAAGGCCATGCCTCGGCCTGACAGCTTCTGCATAATGAAGCCTTCCCCGCCAAAGAATCCGGCCCCGCCCTTTTTCTGAAAGAAAATGGACAGCTCCACCCCTTGCTCAGAGGCCAGGAACCCGGACTTCTGAACCACGACCGGACGCTCCGGGGTGATCTCCACCGCCTTGATGGAGCCGGGGAAACTGGAGGCAAAGGCGATCATACCGGGCCCCTTCTGGGCCGTATAACTATTTTGGAACATGGATTCGCCGGAGAACATGCGTCCGAAGGCCTTTCCAATCCCGCCGCCCGCGTTGGTGCTCATCTCCATGTTGGGGGACATCCACACCATGGAGCCCTTCTCCGTGATCATGGACTCGCCGGCGTTCAGGTCGCAGATCACCACGGGCATAGGCTCACCCACGATTTCATACTTCACATTGATTCCTCCTGACCTCGAAATATAGTATGATTCTATTCTAAGCCCTGTCCGCCCTCCCCGCAAGAAAAACATTCGACTTCTGTGCAAAGTTGTGGTAAACTATCCGCTGGATATCTGACGGCAAGGGAGGAATACGCCCCATGCGTATGCGGAAAAAGCCCAATCTCATCCCCCGGATGGAGCGGTGCGCGGAATACCTGATTACAGACCCGGAGGCCTGGCGGGGCCGCTGGCGGGAAAAGCTGTCTCCAAACTGCGCGCTGCGGCTGGAACTGGGCTGCGGCAAGGGCCGCTTCACCTGCGAGACGGCGGCGGCTGAGCCGGACGTCCTCTTTGTGGCCGTGGAGCGCGTCCCCGACGCAATGGTCATCGCCATGGAGCGCGCCAAGGCGGTGGGGCTTGCAAACGTCTTTTTTATCGACGCCGACGTGGCCTGTCTGCGTGACTACTTCTCTCTCGACGAAGTGGAGCGGATCTACATCAACTTCTGCGACCCCTGGCCTACCAACCGTCACGCCAAACGTCGCCTCACCCATCCCGGTTTTCTGGAGCTCTACCGCCATGTCCTCCGTGACGGCGGCGAGATCCACTTCAAAACCGACAACAGCGGTCTCTTTGAGTGGTCCCTCTTCCAGTTTCCCAGGGCGGATTACGCTCTCTCAGAGGTGACGCGAGACCTCCATGGCGGGGGGATACGAGGCGTAATGACCGACTATGAAGAGAAATTTCACAGCTTGGGCACTCCCATCAACCGCTGTGTCGCGACCAAGCTCCACCGGGAGCCGGCGCTTCCCGAGGAGAACGCCACTCCGGAGGAAATGCCGCTTCTATAAGGGAACCGCCCCGACCGCTGTTGCGGTCGGGGCGGTTTTTGCTTGTTTTCACCTGTCCTGTCGCGGGACCAGCGTTACATATACCCGATCGCCCGGCCCCTTTCCGATCCGGCGGCGGATCTCTTTCCGCACGCCGAGGATATGGCCCGGCGTCCCCATGCGGACCAGGCTTCCCTCATAGGCAACTCCGTCAAAAGTGGCGCGGACGGGTACGCGCCCTCTCCCAAATTCGGCTTTTACATCAAAGGGGATCTCCACGTAAGCCCCATCGATCCCATCCACCTTTTGAATGACCGCCTCAAAGGCGTAACTCCGCTCCATTTTGCCGCCGTACTCATCTCCGTTCACACATTCTTTAAATGTTATTCAAACTTCATCCAACCTTTTCCCTCCCCGGTGTGCTATCCTATACTTACAGCAAAGCTCCGGCATCAACTACTGCCTCCCGCTGTGGGGCAGACAAGCAGCAACACAGTCATGTGTTTCTATATATCATTCCACTTCCTCCTCTCTTTTTTCTCTTTCTCTCTGTGAAACCGGCTCCGCCTTTTAGGCGGAGCCGGTTTCACAGGTTTCATAGTTTGTTTTGGGCGCTCGCCCCGGCAGGCGGCGCGCCTCTGATTTCCAAAAACGTAAAGGGCCGCCGGATCTCCGGCGGCCCCTCTCAATTGAGATGTCTATTTTATGTTTCGCTCTTCTCCCCGGCCGTGCCGGGCTCCTCTTCCTTCTTGGTCTTATTATCTACCTCCAGATGGACCTTGCTGGTGGTCTTCGCCTCGAAGGTATTGGCCCGCATGACCTCGGTCATATCAAAGCCGATGGTATCCTTCAGCGCCTCGTTGACCGCCTTCAGGGCGCCCACCGTATAGCGTGCCACATCTGCTGCGCCGGCGCTCTCGCCGCTCTCCCCGGAGCCGCCGCCGATGATGGTGATGTTGCCGATCTTGCTCATGGGTTCCGCCACCGCCGCGGCGATCTCCGGCAGCTTCTCAATGACCATCTGGAGCTTACCGGCATCGTTCATCTTGGCCAGCGCTTCCGCCTTTTTCTCCAGGGCTTCTGCCTCCGCCAGGCCCATCTGACGGACCGCCTCCGCCTGGGCCTCGCCCTGCTTGGCGGTGATCTCCGCCTGGGCCAGACCTTCCTGTTTGATGCGCTCGGCCTGGGCCACGGCGTCCAGCTTCTTGGCCTCGGCCTGCGCAGCGGCGTCCAGGCGGCGGGCCTCGGCGTCAGCCTCGGCCTTCAGGATAGCGGCCACCTTCTGGGCCTCAGCGGCCAGACGGGCCCGCTCCTTCTCTGCCTGTGAGGGCTTCACCACCGTCTCCAGCAGCTCTGCCTCCTTGCGCTCTGCCTTTTTCTTGGCCAGTTCGATGTTTTTCTCCTCCGCAGCGATCTGGATCTGGATCTCTGCCTCGCGGACTTCCCGGGCGCGCTGTTCTTTCAGGACGTTGGCATCCATCTCAGCGTTGGTCACGTCCTTCATGGTCACGTTCTGCTGGATGGAATAGGCTGCGTCGGAGACCGCCTTTGTGGTCTGGCGCTCCCGCTCGAAGTTCAGCTTCTTGATGTCGGCTTCCTTTTGGGCCTCAGCCATGCGGGCTTCGGCCTCCAGTCGGGCCTGCTCGCCAGCCCGCTTGGCCTCGGAGGTCTTGATCATGCTCTCTTTGATGGCCTCGGCCTGGGCGATCTCAGCATCCCGCTTGACGGCCGCGATCTGAGGCTTAGAGAGGGCCTCGAAGTAACCGTTCTGATCTCCGATCCCCTTGATGGTAAAGCTCTTGAGCTCCAGGCCCAGCTCCTTGAGCTGCTCCTCCGCCACCTCCTTGACCCGCTCGGAGAAGGTCTTGCGGTCCTTATAGAGCTGTTCGGCGGTCATATCGGCAATGATTTCGCGCAGGCGCCCCTCACAGACGTCCCGCGCCGTATCCACAATGTGCTGGCGGGTCTCGGACTCCTTGCCGCAGTTGAACTGCTCCACCGCGGAGCGGATCATGGCCTGATCGTTTTTGATCTTGACCACCACGGTGCCGTTGGCCTCGATGGGCACCGCGTCGGCGGTAAGAGTGCCCTGCATATTGACGTCAAAGCTCATGTTCTCCAGGGTCACATAGTCGATGCGCTGCAGCACCGGAATAACGATGACGCCGCCGCCGGTGATGACCTTTGCTTTGCCCAGTCCCGTGACGATGGCCGCCTTGTCCGCAGGCACCTTGCGCCAGGTAGAGAGGATGCAGATGAGGATCAGAATGACGACTGCTGCGATGATACCTGCCGTGATCACATACTCCATGCTTTTGGTTCCCCCTTTTATTTTTGTTCTTCTCTATTCTCCAGCGGACGCACCAAGCACAGGCCCTTGCCCGCATCTACGTCCACAATGGATACCTCTGTTCCCACGGGGATCTTCTCCACCCCCTCCACAGGCCGGGCGTCATAGGTCACAAGACTCCCTGTGGCGCTGAGGGCGCGGATGGTGCCGGTAAAATCGCTCCGGGCCTCCAACTGCACAGTGGCCCGCTGCCCCCGAAGGGCCCGTATATTGGTGGCATACGGCCGATTGCGCTTCAGGGGCCGGATGACGAACCACCCCAGCAAAAATCCGGCGAACACGCCGGCCTGGAGCGCCAGTATCACGGCCCACGGCGCGGGCAGCTTTCCCAGAAGCAGGCGTCCCACCGCGCCAAAGACCACTGCCGTCAGCGAAAGGGTCATCAGGTTCACGGGGAGCTTTCCATACCCTGCGCCTGCCGCCGGGTCCACGTCCGTGGCCAGGTCTGCATCCATATCCGGGACCGGGTCTATGTCCATATCCGGGTCTATATCAAAATCCGCATCCGCATCCAGATCCGTACCGCCACCCAGCGCGCCGCCGATCACGCCCGTAACCATATTCAATACTGGCACTACAAATCCGCCCACAATAAAGCAGTTGAACAGGGTGTGCAGGTCCACAGTCTCCCCTCCCCTCTTATCTACTATATCGAATCAAAGGCCCGCCATGTTACAATTCGCATAAATTTCTCTTCCATGGGAGCAGTGTATCATAGCCGCCGGCGCTCCGTCCAGTCCCCTGGGCGCCATTGGCAACGCCCGAGCGCTCTTTTTCGCCCGTTTTTTCCCGCTTGGGCCGCCCTATGACCGGATACATTGCCTTTTTTTCGGTGAAGGCAGAGGCCCCCGCCGTATCCAACCGGCGGGGGCCTCTGCCTGTGCTCGTATGGGATTGTCCGGATCAGAGTCCGATTATCGGAAGGACCCAGCCGTACAAACCGGCGCCCAGTACGCCGCAGACGATCAGGGTAATGATGGGATTTATCTTGAACTTCCAGACCATAGCCAGTGCGATGGCGAAGAAGATCAGGCTGTATACGCTGGTGATAGAGATCTTCGCCACCGACAGACAGGATGCCGCGATCAGTCCGATGACCACCGGCCTGATCCCGGAGAGGGCGTTCTTCAGGTGAATATTGTCCTTAAATTTTGTAAAGTAGACAGACACGATCAGGGCCAAGATAAAGGGGACCAGGAGGGTACAAATGGAGCAGATGATCCCGCCCGGGATCCCAAACAGGTTATAGCCTACAAAGGTAGAGGAGTTTACCGCGATCGGGCCGGGCGTCATCTCCGCAATGGCCACGATGTTGACAAAGTCATCCGGCTTGATCCAGCCGTGGCCGTCCACCACCTCCCGCTGGATAAAGGCCAGGACGGCATATCCCCCGCCGAAGGAGAAAGCGCCGATTTTTAAGAAGGAAAAGCAGACCTTCAGCAGCAGTTCCATCATGCTTCATCTCCTCCCTTCCGGTTTTTGCGGGCATCCACAGCCTTTACCACACGGCCGCGCACAAACAGGCCGTACGCCGCCGCACAGACCACCACAAGGATGGGATGCAGCCCGAACACCGCAATCGCCACAAAGCCGCACAGCGCCACCACCCAGTTAAAGTACTCGCCCACCTTGGCCGACTTGGCCAGCTTGATGACGGCATACAGGATGAGCGCCACCACTGCGGGCCGGATCCCGTCGAATATGTACTGCACCACAGGATAATCCATAATGTTGTTGAACACCACGGCAATCAGCAGGATGATCAAAACGGACGGTGTGGCCGCTCCCAGCACCGCGGCCAGAGAGCCGGGAGCCCGCGCCACCCGATAACCCACGAATGTGGCGGAGTTGGTGGCCAGAGGGCCAGGCAGGCTGTTGGTGAGTGAAATGGCGTCGAGAAACTCCTCATCCGTCATCCACCCTTTTGTCTCCACCACCTCTTTCTGGATGATCGGCAGCATGGCGTACCCGCCGCCGATGGTGAACAGGCCAATCTTGAAAAATACCCAGAAAATTTCTGCTAGTCGCTTCATTTTATTTCCTCCCATCTCATGCCGGAAGCGCCGGCTTTTCTTCTGTTGCCTATCATACTCCCTTTGATTTCTATTTGCAAGTATTAGTTTGACTATTTGAAAGGATTTTGCAAAAAATTTGCATGTTTTGTTTATCTCATCTTTCCCTTATGGTCCTTACCCGAATTTTTCCGGCGGAACGCACAGTTTATATTGCTTTTTGATTATCTATACCTTACAATATGTAATAAGGTTACCAAATCTGAACGCTTTTTGCAGGAGGCGGCCATGAGAAGCAGTACATTTGATCAGATCGACCAGCAGATTCTGGACCTGCTGATCGAAAATTCCCGCATCTCCCTCATCGATATTTCAGAGCAGGTGGGACTCTCCCGTGTCGCGGTCAAAAACCGGATCGACGCACTGGAAAAGAGCGGCGTCATCGAACAGTACACCGTCATCCTGAATCCGGAGAAGGTGGGACGGAACGTCTCCGTATTCTTTGACATCCAGGTAACGCCCTCCGCGCTCCACCAGGTGGCTGATGCGCTGATCGCCGAAGAGGCGGTCACCGACGTGTACCTGATGACCGGCGCCAGCAAGCTCCACGTCCACGCCGTGCTGGAGATGAACCAGGACCTGGAGCACTTTGTGCTGGAGAAGCTCTATCCTCTGCCCGGAATAGAGCGCGTCAGCAGCGACCTGATCGTCTCCCGGATCAAGACCCGCAAAGGGATCCGGGTCTAACACACCGCCGGAAGGGGAGGACTCTTCATGGAATTCATATCCGGTATCGTCTGGAGGAATCTCAACAAGGCAACCTTTGATACGCTCAACAACCGGTCCCCGGGGCAATACGACATCCGCCTGGGCTCCGCCGATTACAGCGCCTTCTTTGACGGCCTGCCCCGCGAGAACGCCACCAATATAGGCGGTTTCAGCCTGACCGTTCCCCTCACCTCTTTTCCCACCGCCGATACGGGCGCATCCACTCCGCTGGTCGTGCGCTATATGGGCAACGACTCCAGCCGCAGGGACTGGAACATCCCCAGCCAGCGCAGCGCCACGGCCTATTCCCTCTGGCGGCCGGACCGCAGGCTGCCCGACGCCCCGTCAGACAAGAGCTTTCTGGTCCTCTTGAAAACATATTCCGGCAAGTATTACGGACGGCTGATCCTGGCCCGGGAACTTGATTATCTGCCTGAGGACCTGAAGGATCTCCTGCTCTCCAACGAGCGGGGCTGTCGGATGCTGGCTACAGCCTCTCCCCAGGCCCTCGATCTCTATCTGACCCTGCTGCGGGAGTACAATGTCCTGCTCTATGGCCCGCCCGGCACCGGAAAGACCTTTCTCATGCAGGAGGTCAAGCGTCTGTTCGAACGGGACGGCGCGCTGTGGACCTTCCAGGATACCTTGGAGTACGGCTCCTCCGAGGCACCCATGATCTCCGCGGTGGACCCGACCCAGGCGGGGCATTCCAGGACCATCTGGACCACCATCCATCAGAGCTATTCCTATGAGGAATTCATTCTGGGGGTGACGACCGCCTCCGACAGCCATACGCTTCTCAAGATCACTCCACGGCCCGGTATCCTGCTGGAACTCACCGAGTTTGCCCGTCAGCCCGGCTGCCGCTCCCTGCTCCTGGCCGACGAGATCAACCGCGGCAATGTCTCCAGACTGTTCGGAGAATTCATCACCTGTATGGAGCCGGACAAGCGGCTGGACGAGGACGGCGGCGAGACCCCCACCACGGTCTCCGTTCGCCTTCCCTACCTTCAGGAGGGGGAGGTGCTCCCCGTTCCGGCCCCCGGCACGCCTCTGGTTTTCCACAACCCCATGCGGATGCCCAAGCACGTATACACTCTGGCCAGCATGAACTCTGTGGACAGCTCCACCAATCCTCTGGACAGTGCGCTGGGGCGGCGCTTCTTCCGCTATGAGGTCCGCCCGGACGCCGCGCTGCTCTCCGCACATCTGGGCGTCAGCGCCGGAGACCGCCGCTTCACCCCCGGCGCGGTTGCCTCCGACCCCGTGGCCATCAAGCGTCTGGCCTTTCTCTTCTGGTCCTTCCTCAATGAGAAGATTGCCCTCTTTGCAGGCTGCGACTATCAGCTCGGGCACTCCTATCTGTGGCCCCTCGCCTCCGCCGAGACCGGGGCGCAGGCCCTGACCGCCTTTTCCAGCGCGGTGCGGCACAAGCTGATCCCCCAGCTCCGGGAAATCTTTTCCGCCCGACCCGAGCAGCTCATTCATCTGCTCCAGCTCAGAAAGCCCTCCCCCATCCGGCTCCTGGAGCCCGACGCGCTGGACGAGGAGCTAGGGGCTTCCGCCGCCATTTTGTGGGACGGTCTCTTTTCCTGTTCCGATGCAAGTCTCTCGGAATGGGTCCTGCGCCTCCTCATGGAGCATGGGGCCGCCGAGCCGTCTCCCGCGGGCGGCGCTTGAGGCGCGTCATGGTCCAGATCACAGTTTGGGAGCACCAGGATTTTCTCTGGCCCGCCTCGGACAGAGACGCAGCCCTCCGTCTGCCGGGAATCGTCTCCACCAAAAACAAGGAACTGAAGCGGGCGCTCCGCCTGTCCCGGGACCCCATCTCCCTGAGGCAGGGATCGGGGGGCCTCCTTCTCCGGTTTGCCGGTGTTGCCGGCATCCTGAACCTCGTGGGCTATGAGTTTGAGATTATCCCCAAATTTTCCTTCCGGCAGTCGGCCTCCTGGCAGAGCGGCTTTTTCCATATGCTCAGCATCGCCGAGTACGGGCACATCAGCTTTGAGCGGAGCCGGCACATGGGGCGTGGCGCGCTGAGCTTCTGCGACCACATCGCCCTGGCCTTTCTGGAGTCCGTAGAGTCGGCGCTGCAAAAGGGGCCCATCTGCGCCTATCGCGCCGCCGTTTCTCAGGGGCGCTATCTGAGGGGCCGCCTCCTTCTGCCGGAACAGATGCGCATGCTGCTCACGCATCCGGGCGAGGTCGTCTCCGAGCACGACGTTTTTTCTCCGGACAACGCCTTTCAATATCTGCTCTTTTGGAGCGCCGCCTGGCTGGCCCGCCATGTCCGCAGCCAGGTCCTGCGCCGCCGGCTGGAGCGGGTCGTCTCCCTTCTGCCCAAGCCGGAGCACCATTACAGGCTCCCGGTCCACGCCGCGCTTCCGGCCCAGTACAGCCGCTACCGGGCCGCCCTTGAAATCGGCAACCTCATCGCAGGCGGGGCCTCCGCAGTCCTCCAAGATCAGGGCTCCTCCGGCTACGGCTTTCTTTTCAACACAGAGCGGACCTATGAGAAATTTCTGGAGCGGATGCTCCAGCGCATTGCCCGGCGGCACACAGACTGGTCCGTCACGGCCCAGCGCACCGCGGCGCTCGGCCATCCGGAGGGCGCCGGCTCCGTGCTGTTTACCCGCCCGGACAACACGCTTACGATCCAGGAGATGGTCACAGCCCTGATCGACGCCAAGTACAAGTGTGATCTCGCCGGACATGGCCCTCTGCGTCAGCCCCGATCCGGGGATTACTACCAGATGCTTGCCTCTCTCATTGCCCACGGTTGCGCCCAGGCTCTGCTGGTCGTCCCCAGCGAGGGGGACCTTGGCGGAGAGCCGCCTCTTCTGACCTGGACCACGGCGTCCGGGGAAACCATCTGGCGGGTGGGACTGCTGCGCTGGGACATCTCCGATCTGGGTACAAAGTCCGCCCTTCTTGCCGCCCAGAACGCGCTGGAAGCACAGTTGCTGGCCTTTCTTTTCTAGGTCCGGGCCGCAGCGGCACGCCCCGAATCGCATACAGCGCGCTGCTCCTCAGGCCAGCCCTGGGGGCAGATAAAAGCGGCGGTCCGTCCGGGACCGCCGCTCTCTTTTTTGCTGCCCGCAGCCACACGGGCGGGATGGGCATGGTCTATGTCTCATAGGCCACCGTTCCCAGTTCCTCATATCGGGCCGCCCGTTCCCGCAGGTCCCGGACAGGCCCCGTACAGTCCTCTATGGATACTCCCGCTCTCCGATACAGCTCCACCACATCTCTGGTGTCGTCCGGTGCGCGCCGCTCCAGATAGGCCAGCAGCAGCTTGTCCCGGGTCACATAGCAGCCCGTGCTCACCCCGCCATATTTCCGGTCGCCGGGCAGGCCCTTCCGGGGATTGTCCAGGGAGGGAAAGGCGTATAGGATCAGGGCCAGCTCTTCGGGGCTCAAACCGAAGAGCTCCGCAGCCCTACAGTCGATCCGCAGCCGCAGCTCCTCCTGCGCCTCGGGCGGCAGGGGTCTCCCCGGCTCCGCCGGACCGCCCTCCGGGCAAACACCGGGCAACAGGCCGGGCAGGGCCTCCATTCCGGCATTTTGCAACAGAAGTCGGGCAGCGTCCCGAATCAGCTCCCTGGCTGCCTCCCCGTCAGGGGAGAGGCGCGGGAACGGCACGTTGGCCCAGTGGAAAAAATTCAGCGTAGTGGTCATCCGCTTCCGAATCAGCCAGTCCACCACAAAGGAATTCGCTAGGGCGACCCAGAGCAGCGGCAGCCGGATATCCTCCCGATCAAACCGGCATACCGGCACTTTGTTGCCGCAGACGCAGTGGGGCGGGATCAGGGCGGCCAGGACGGTGCGCACATTGTGCTGCCCCGTCACATCGCAGAAGCAGGCGCGGAAATGGGAGAGATCCACCGGGACCTGGCTCTCCTTCATATAAAACTGCGGCGTGACCGGCGCCCCCGGTCGGGGATTGCGCTCCCATTTGGCCGTCCGTCCGCTGCCGGACCGATACCGCTTGCGGGAGCAGTCATACTGGTGTACCATCCGCCCCTCAAATACCGGGACATACTGCGCTCTCTGCGCGCCGCGCTTGCGCAGGAATGCCTCCCGGGGCAGAAACTGCTCCTTGTCCCCGGTCATATCCACCTCCCGGAGGAATGAAACGTTCCAGCCATCCTCCACCCGCTCCCCCAGGCGCGGGAACACGCCGCACAGGCGCTCCATCAGAGCCGCCTCCGCGGGAGACTTGCACTCGGGTATGGTCAGAAAGTCACCGCTGTAGCGCCGGAGAAAAGGCATGGAATAGGAGACCCCGTCCTGTCTGTCGGTCCGGAGCTCCTCCGGATCTTTGACGTCGAAGCGTGCACCGCATACCGCGTCTCCCACCGCCCCTTTGCGATACAAAAAGGCGACAAATTTAAAGGAGGGGTGGATGGGAAACAGCTTCCGGCTGTTGATGATGCCGGTCAGCCGGGAAAAGCAGCCGTGTTCCAGATACAGGCGCCGCAGGCCGCTGGCGCTCTCGGACAGATAAAAGGCCGCGGGCACCACCAGCCCTACCACGCCGTCTCCCTTGGCGATCTGGAAGGCCAGCTCCACAAAAAATTTGTAGAAGTCGTCGTCGCCGCCCACCGTCTTCCCGTTGATCTCGCAGCGCTGGTGGACATAGAGCCCGCGGCCCTTGAGCTGCCGGAGATAGCCGCTGGTGTCCAGATAGTACTGCCGCCAGTTTGCCTGAAGGCGCTGGTCCTTCTCGATATACGTTCTCTTGGCCTGGCCCTGCGGCAGGGCGGCCAATGTCCCCGCATCGTTCAGGAGAAAACTGTTGACATTGGTCTTGATCTTGCCCCAGGGCGGATTTCCGATCACAATATCAAAGCCCTGTTCCGTCCCGGCACCCCCGAACACCTCCGGAAAGAGATGACTCCAGCCCGTAAGATCCCGGTTTTCCTCCGTCTCCCGGTCCGGCGGGACCAGCAGCAGGCTGTCGGCGGCCAGAAGGCGGCTCCGCAGCTCCGGAAATGCCTCGTCCCCCTGGAGCTCGGTGAGCCAGAGGGTAAACATGGCAATATCCACCGCCACCGGGTTTTTATCGATCCCGTAGATACATCCGCACAGGACCCGCCTCCTGATCTCCGCAGGGGCGAGCTCGCTTTTTGCGGCGATGAGCCCGGAGAGCTGATCGACCATTTCGGTCAGGAAAAAACCCGCCCCCATGGCGGGATCGATGATCCGCAGGCCGAAAAGCGCCTCCGCGCTCCGGTCCTGATAGCCCTCCAGCGCCGCAGAGACCAAAAAGGCGACGATGGACCGGTCCGTGAAATACACTCCGTCGGTCTTTTTGTTCATGCTGTTGACCACGTCGGCCTTCCCATCCTCCAGCAGGAGGTGCTTGTCCATCAGCTCCTCGAAGAGGGCCCCCGCATGCCGGATATCCATCCAGCGCAGGCCTTCATGCTCTGTGATCTGTTCCTGCACCATGTCCAGCACGGCCATATCCAGGCCGGCGTCCGGCCCCACCCCCCACGCCAGTGTGAACAGCTTCCGAAAACAGCCGCTCGCCCGCATCGCTTCCCAAAAGGCGGGGAATTGCTCCCGCAGGGAGAACGGGGCCCCTGTCCCTGTCCGGGCCGCGCCCCACCAGCACTTGCATAGCAGCGTTTCAAACAGCCGCGTCAGCGCCCGGTCGAAGGCCCGGTCTGCCGCCTTGCCCTCCAGGTTCGAAAACCGCTCCTGGAAGAGCCGGGCAAGGGCGCGCTTCCAATCGTCGCAGAGCGCGCTGATCCGCTCCCTGTCGTTCCTGCTTACTCTCTCCATATCAATGTGCTCCCCCGTCCCTTGTCAGCGCCGCCCGCCGCTCCCGCAGATCTGCCAGATAAAGCCGCTCTGTCAGCGGCGGTTTTCTTGACACTGCGGAATTGCTCTTATAGCGTTTGTACGGGACCTCCCAATACCTCGTCTCCCCAAACCGGGCCATAATCGAGCGGATCTCCTCGTGGGGGATCTGTCCGTCGCTGTTGTAGCTCAGGAAAAAGTATTGGCAGCGGGCCCGCTCCAGCAGCTCCTCCAGGGCCTTGCCCGCGGAGCGCCGGTAACAGTAGCGGGAGGAGTGTTCCTTCCAGTTCCGCAATCCGGTCTTACCGCCGATCTCCGGCCGGTCGTTCCGCGCGATGGTCTCCAGGATGTGATAATACGCGCTGTACTGCCGCTTGGTATACGGCGGATCGGCGTAGATGATGGGGGCCTCCACCCGCCCGACCAGCTCGTTGGCGTCACAGTTCCAGACGGTATGGCCCCCGCCTCCCGCCGTGAAGCGGCGGGGTGTGAGCCAGAGCGGCTGCCGGGCCTTCGGCTTCCAGAACTTGATATAGCACCCATAGGTCCCCGCAATATTGCTCACCGCGCTCACTGCAAAGAGCAGGTCGGCGATGAGAAGCGCCTCTTCCCGCTCCTCCAGAAGTCCGGACCACTCCGCGATGGTCTCCCGGACGTCGTCGATCTTCCGCGCGTTTTCCCGGGTAAAGTACATCCTCTCATACTCGCACTGCTCCAGGGAGGCCGGTGAATAGTTCCCGTAAATGAACCCCTCCCGCCCCTCCAGGCGGTTGAGGTAGGCCAGCACCCGCTCATAGGGCGAGCGGGTGCTCTCGCCTGCAAAAATTTCCGGCGCCGCCTCCCTCAACCCCCGGAATTCCGGCGCCCCGTCGTTGAGCAGGATCGCCTTTGTCATCACGGCGCAGCAGGTGAGAAAATCGTTGGCCGTCACCCGACAGCCGTGGGACTTGAAGCAGCGGCTGACCGCCCCCGCCCCGCAAAACAGGTCCACCAACCCCACCGGCCCCGGAAGTCCGGCGGTCTCCTCGCTGATATGCGTGTAGAGAAAGGGCAGAAGCTGCTCCTTGTTCCCCAGAAAGTCAATCCCCATGCGCGTCAAACGGCTCCTTTTCTGTCGGGCTGCTCTGCTCCAGCGGGTCCCGGCCGCGGATATACCGCTCCGCGGTCCGAAGGAACCATTCTTTCAGCGTCACGTCGTCCTGCCCCAACTTCAAATACAGCTGCCGCTTCAGTGCAGGGTCGATCTCCAGTACGATCCGTCCGGATTTTCCGCGCGCCAAGGCGACCACCTCTCCTCCACGATATAACATATATAATATATATAACATAGATCGCCGGCCCGGTCAACCGCCCTTTGGCACACAAAACAGGCGCGGCCCACGCTCCCTTCCGGAGCAAAAGCCGCGCCTGCTTCCTTCTGCTGTCAACCCCGCTTGGGATGCCGCGTCACGTTTCTGCGCCGACGCGCGCCTCCTCGCCCTTCCAGCGCAGAATCTCCACGGCGCCCCTGTCTCGGTCCACCCGGACCCCAGTCTCCGGTGTGGATGCCCTCAGTGGGATCCTGGCCGAGATCAGTGACGCCGGGGCAGTGGGGCACCACGCAGCCCAGGTCGATCTTTGCAGCCCCGCGACAACCAGACCGCCGTTCTGTTCGATGATGCCCGTATAGCCGTAGCGCACAGCCAGGTCCTTGATGGACTGCGGCACAAGGGCCCAGGACGGTATCCCATCCCGGACCTTTTTCCCCCACCGGGCAGGCCGCGTATTCCACCTGATCGATGGGATAATGAGGACAGCCCAATATGACAAAGTCCATATCCGCGTTACCCCAGACAGGTAACACTTTGGATACCGTATCCACAATTTTGTCACCCTTACGAGGTGACATTGGGTAACACCATTTTCTGATTACTCCTCACAAGTTTATAATTTCTGCCTGTTTGGGCTGCTTTATCCACCTTTTTGCATCCTATTCACGCATATAAAACTTGGCACTCGATTTGCTTGTATACAGAGACAGCCAGAGTCAATTCTCCGCGATGAAAGAGAGGAGAGGAAAAGGATGTACGAAACACTCGTCTATAAAAAGGAAGCGGGACTCGGTATCATCACACTCAATCAGCCGAACGTTTTGAACGCCTTGAACGCCAAGGCCTATGAGGAGCTCTATGAGGTCGCGGAGCTGGCCGATCAGGATGATGGTATACAGGTCCTGATCTTCCACGGCGCTGGGCGGGGCTTTTGTGCCGGTGACAATATCACCGATGGAGATCTTCTGAAAAAGAGAACCTCTATGGGCGCCTATCAATATATTCTGGGCCTACAGAGAGTCTTCAACCGCATCGAGTCGATCAAAAAACCCGTCATCGCGGCGATCCACGGCGCTGCCTGCGGAGGAGGGCTGGAGCTTGCGCTAGTCTGTGATATCCGTATTGCCGCTGAGAGTGCCAGACTAGGGCTTCCCGAACTGAAACTGGGTGCGCTCCCCTGCATCGGCGGGACTCAGCGTCTGCCGCGGCTTATCGGCACGGCAAAAACCAAGGAACTTCTCTTTACGGGAAAACTTCTTCCCGCTGTTGAGGCGGAGCGCCTGGGCATCATAAATCAGGTGGTTCCGGATGGCCGGGAGCTGGAGGAGGCCGTCTCCATGGCCAATGTCATCAAGGAGCGGAGCAGCCTTGCGCTCCACATGGCCAAGGCGGCCGTAGACCAAGGCAGAAATCATGATCTGTACACCGCCCTGGAGATCGAGGCCAGAAATGATGCCATGCTGTTCGACACAGCGGACTTTCGGGAGGGGATGCTGGCCTTTTCGGAAAAACGTCCGCCCGTTTTCCGCGGCAGATAAGCTGCAAGGGGCCTGTGGCCACAGGAGAAAATAAGTCCTGAAGATGAGAGGAGGCGCGGGTTTTATGATGCACAAGCCTTTGCTGGGTGTAAAAATCGTCGATCTCTCCATGTATGTGGCCGGTCCGGCGGCCGCCCGCATGATGGGAGAGTGGGGTGCCGACGTCATTAAGGTGGAGCCGCTGAAGGGAGACAATAACCGCCCCGCGGGCCGGATGATGGGGATGCCCATTGATGACTCCAATAACCCCCACAACGAAGTGTTCAATGCAAACAAGAGGAGCCTTGCCCTGGACCTGAAGCAGAGCGAGGGCAAGGCGATTCTGGAAAGGCTGCTTTCGGAGTCCAATGTATTTCTCACCAATTTCCGCACCAGAGCACTGGAAAAGCTGGGACTGGACTACGAATCCGTTTCTGCGCGGCACCCCCACATCATCTGGTGCCAGGTCACTGGATTCGGGACGGAAGGCCCCCAGGCCAATGATCCCGGATTCGACACCGTGGCTTTCTGGGCCAGGAGCGGCGCCATGGGAGATTTGCCAGAAAAAGACACCGCGCCCATCCCGCCGCTCATCGCATTCGGAGACATGCTCACCTCCGAGACCGTTTGCGCCGGCGTCGGTGCGGCGCTCTATCAGCAGGCCAGGACCGGCAGGGGCGAAAAAGTAATGGTCTCACTGTACAGCAATGCTATCTGGGCCTTGGGCGTAGGGGTACAGTCGACTCAATACGGCGACGAGTACCCAAAGACCCGGAAAAATGCAGTTTCCCCGCTGGTCAACTCCTACCGCTGTGCCGACGGCGTGTGGATCTATATGTGTGTAATCGACCATGAGCGTTATTATAACGCCGTGATGCGTGCCATCGACCGGGAGGACCTGGTGGACCACCCCCTATACAGTGATCTGGCGGCATGCAAGCCGGTCACCCCGGAATTGATCCGTGTCATTGAGGAGGGGTTCCAGCGGTACGATCACCAAGAAATGCACCGCCGCCTGACGGAGGCGGATGTGGCCCACTCCTATATTGACAAGATCAAAGACATCATCCACGACGCGCAGGCGTTGGAGAACCACTATGTCTATCCATACACCATGCGGGACGGGAGCACCTGCATCGGACCGGCCACCCCCATTAAATTCGGAACGGTGGAGGATCCCGAGCATCGTCTTTCCCCTCTCGTCGGTGAGCATACTGTGGAGATCCTGCTGGAGTATGGGTACAGCCGTGAAGAAATCGACGCGCTGCTCGCGCGCAAGGTCGTCGGCGTCTATGCCAAGGAATAATCCTCTCCATTTCCAGAAAAGGCCAAGTTGAGACAGCGCACCTTCTGTGATATGCTTACTGCGACTTACATGCAGAAGGGAGGGGCGTGCCCGCTCCAATTCAGGCGGGTACGAAGACCACAATGACGGACCGCATTACGATGGAGAATCACCGCCGCAATCACGAAGGGGGCTGGCAGCTATTCCAGGATCCGGCGCTGAGGGACTCCTGGGGCGACTGCAAGAAGCGGGCCATGGTTCCAGATATTTCGGCCCCTTATCTCTGTGGGGAACAGGAGTTCTTCTCCATCAAAGAGAATACCAAAAAGCTCTACGCTTATTCCAACCGTCTCATCAACAGCATCTACCACTGGTCCGTCCGCCCACTTGCCTATGTGATGGTAGATGGGCACGGCTTTATTCTGAAGCTGTACTGCGGGGAGGAGATCCGGGGCTGGCTGGAGGAGCGCGGGATCCGGGAGCGGTGCAGCCTGTCGGAGGAACACGCGGGAACCACAGCCTTTTCCCTGGGCATCAAATATAAGAGACCATTTCGCACCACTGGAAGCGAGCACTATCTGTCCAAATTCATTGATATGACGATGTATTTCGCCCCCTGTGTTCTGGAGGACAATTCCAGGGAGCGCTTTGGCGAGCTGGAGCTTCTGGGGGGCATTGGCATCATTACACCGCGGACGGACCGCTTCGAAGATTACCTGGCCACAGTCATTACCATGTGCAAAGAGGTTTGTCTCCATTTGGACATGGTGAATACCTTTTACAATTTTTATATGAGCGAGACCATGGGATACATCTGTGTGGATATCGACGAGCGGACGCGCAGGCCCTATTGTCTGTATCACAACTCCAATATTTTCAATGTGCTCGGAATCCCTTTCAGCGACCTGTGCTTCAAAAGTCTGAGCACTGTCTTTGACCCGCTGCCTGCCAACCGGGAATTTTGGCAGGTGCTGAGCAGCAACGAATATTTACATAACGCCAGCATCTCTCTGAGTATCCAGGGTGTCACCCGACAGTATATCGTCTCTACCATGCCCTACCGACAGGTCAGCGTGGGATATGAGGGAATGCGCTTTTTTATTTCCAACAAGGAGCAGGTCAGTTCCTTTGTCTCCCGGCAAATCGGCAACAACGCCATTATGACTTTCGGGAACATCATTGGGCAGAGCCGCGAGATCAAGCAATCTATCCGATATGCCCGGAAATATGCCGAGTTCGACAACAATGTCCTCATCATGGGAGAGAGCGGAGTGGGCAAGGACATCTTTGCCCAGGCGATCCACAATGCCAGTTCCCGCAGGGACCGCCCCTTTATCGCGGTGAACTGCGCCACTTTCCCGCGGGATTTGATGGTGAGCGAGCTCTTCGGATACGAGCAGGGGGCGTTCACCGGCTCCAAGAAAAACGGGAATACCGGCAAACTGGAGCTGGCCAACACCGGCACCCTGTTTTTAGATGAAATCGGCACACTGCCTCTGGACCTACAGGCCATTTTGCTGCGGGTACTGGAGACAAAGCGCTTTATGAAATTGGGGGCCTCCAAGGAGACCTCCGTGGATGTCCGCATCATCGCAGCCACCAACGCCGACATTTTGGAGATGGTCTCCCAAAAGAGCTTCCGGGGCGATCTCTACTTTCGACTGTCGGCCTTTGTATTGAATATTCCGCCCCTGCGCAAACGGCGGGAAGATGTGGTACTCTTGGCCAATCACTTTATCAGCCGGGTCGCCAGGCGAATCCACATCACCCCTCCGCAAATCGCTGACGATGCAGTGATTTACTTGAGCCAGCTCCCATGGAAAGGAAATGTACGCGAGTTGCAGAACCTGATGGAGGGAATCGTCCAGATCTATTCGCCTTCGGTCATTACAGTCAATCACATTACGGATTATTTGAATGTGATCGGCGCGGTCCAACATCCCGCTTCCGAATTGGAGGAAGATGCGGAGCCGAAAGCGGCCTCACCACAGCCCGACGACACCTCCTCCCTCACCCGGGACGCCATCCTGCACGCACTGAAAGAGTGCAGGGGGAATAAATCCAGGGCGGCGGAATATCTGGGCGTATCCCGCAAAACGCTGTACAAGTGGATGAGGCGCCTCCAGGTACTGGGCTGACCCGGTCTCGGCGGGTCCCGCTATCACAGAGCCCCTCCTTTCCTTTTCTCCGGCTCACCACGAAGCAGTCCCGGGCGGCAGAAAGCGAGGGAAGAGCATGGACCCATGCACAACTGATACCAAAACATTGCTCAAACAATTAACCGCGCAGTATTACGACGATTTAAACCATGCCCACGAGCGAGGCCAGAAAGTGGTGTGGACCAACGGCCTGTTCCCCCAGGAATTTTTTGAGGCCATGGACATCCAAGTGGCCTATCCTGAAAATCTGGCCGCCACGCTGGGGGCAAAAAAAGGTGTCATGCCCTATCTGGAAAAATGTGAGGCGCTTGGTTATTCCAGCGACCTGTGCTCCTATACCCGTATCGGGCTGGGCTACATCGAGTCCTTCGACAGCGACATTCTGAACCTTCCACGTCCGGATATGATCTGCAACTGTACCAACATCTGCGGCCTGTGCGTCAAGTGGTTTGAGTGTACGGCAAAGCGGCTGGATGTGCCCTATGTCCTCATCGATACGCCTTACCAGACGGAATACGGCCCGACGGAAAACGATGTGGACTATATCGTATCCCAGTTTCAAGAGCTCATTCGCCAGTTGGAACTTCTCTGCGGAAGGCCATTCAACTACAAAAAGTTCCGCCAGGTCCTCGCCATCTCACGCCGGGTCGCAAAATCCTGGAAGAGGGCCACGGATTACGTCCAGCACAGCCCCAGCCCTCTGGACGGCTTTAATCTCTTCAACTATATGTTTTTGGCCGTAGTGGCCCGGGGCAAATCCTCCACAGCGGACTTTTACGACAGGCTTTCAGAGGAAATGGAGGAGTACCTCCGGGAGCACAAAAGCCAGTTCAAGGGTGAGCAGAAACACCGCATCATGTGGGAAGGTATCGCCTGTTGGCCTCATCTGGCGCAGAACTACAAGTGCCTCAAGGCAAACGACATGATCGTTGTAGGCGGCATGTATCCGGTGGAATGGTGTGTGGACTATGATCAGGATGATGTGCGCTCCCTCGCCCGGGCTTATGCTGCCCGCCCCCCCATCGGCAGTCTGACTCGGCAGACAGATATCCGGGCTCGGATCATGGAGGAGACCCGGTGCGACGGCGCGCTCTACCACGTGAATCGAAGCTGTAAGATCCTTACTTTTCTCCAGGCCGGCCTGCGCCGGGGGATATACGAGCGCAACCACAAGCCCTTCGCCACCTTTGACGGTGATCAGACCGATCCCACAACATTTTCCCCCGCCCAGTTTGAGACTCGAGTGCAAGCCCTGCGTGAAAACATGGAAGCGGCCAAAGCCGAGAGAGGGGGGCCCTGAGTGTCTGTGTCTAAAGTAGAAATCCTCCGCGAAATGGAGTACGCGGTGACCCATATCCGGGAACGGGTTCTGGATGAAAAAGCCCGTGGTCACAAAGTCATAGGCTGCCTTCCCATCCTGATTCCCGAGGAACTTGTCCATGCATCAGGTGCCTTTCCCGTGGGTATTTGGGGCGCCGAGCGCCTCCCCATCGTCCGTGCGGCGGAGTATTATCCCCCCTACGCCTGCTCTGTGGTACAGTCCATTACAGAGCTGGCCATTGCCGGCGCGTATGACGGTTTAGACGGAGTACTGATCTCCTGCCTGTGCGATACTCTCAAATGCGTCACGCAGAGTTTCCCCCTCACCTGCCCCAGCGTGAAGCCGATCTTTGTCAAGCACCCGCAAAACCACCGGTTGGAGGGGGCTGTAACGTACTTTATCCGTGAACTGGAGGGTGTACGTGCTCAACTGGAAACACTCACGGGAAGACAGATCACCGAGGAGGCTCTGTGTCAAAGTATTGAAATCTACAATGAAAACCGAAAAGAAATGATTGCGTTTGCGCGTCTGTTGGCGGAGAAGCCCGGATTGCTCACCTGCCGGGAACGGCACACCGTGATCAAGGCCCGCTACTTTATGCGGAAGGAGGAGCACACCCGTCTGATGCGGGAGCTCAACGGGATGCTCCGCGCCAGCACCGCCCCAAGCTTTGAGGGTATCAAAGTCTATGTCTCCGGCGTCATGCTGGAACCGTCCCATATCCTGGATGTAATGGACGAATTGGGATACACCATCGTAGGGGATGAACTCGCCCATGAGAGCCGTCAGTTCAATCACCTGGTACCCGAAGCCCTTTCGCAGTTGGAGCGTCTGGCGCGCCAGGTTCAGACCTATGAAGGTGAGGCATTTCTCTATGACCCCCGAAAAACCAGGGGTGAACGGGTGGCCCGTGCGGCCAAAGAAGCCGGCGCCGACGCCGTGCTGTTCGCACTGATGAAATTCTGCGATACCGACGAGTATGATCTCCCTTGGGTGCGGTGCGCCGCCCAAGAGGCGGATCTTCCCTTTCTCCACCTGGAGCTGGAACAGACGATGCAATCGGCCGAGCCTCTGCGCACAAGGCTACAGGCTTTTGCCGAACAGCTTACGCACACTTGCTAGACGGGCGGGGAGGCGGCTGCATGGAAGCGCACTATATAGGAATCGATATTGGCTCTACCGCTACCAAACTGGCAGCACTCTCCGGAGAGCGGGCCCTGCTGGGAACCACAGTGGTCCCCTTTGGGACCGGCACCCAGGCCGACCAATTGGCGCTGGAGACCTTTTATCGGAATTCCAGGCTGTCCCCATCTGACTGTGTGCGAACCATCGCCACAGGATATGGCCGGCTTATTTTTCGCGGAGCCGACGCACAGGTCAGTGAAATCTCCTGCCATGCCAAGGGGCTCCACCACTTTCTCCCGCAGGCGCGCACGATTATTGATGTGGGAGGACAGGATCTGAAGGCCATACAGATCAATGACCGGGGCAGCGTGCAACAGTTCGTGATGAATGATAAATGCGCCGCCGGGACCGGGCGTTTCCTGGAGGTCATGAGCCGTGTCATGGGCCTGGAGGTAGCAGAATTGGGCGAGTATGACGCCCGTGCCACTGGGGTGGAGACTATCAGCAATACCTGCACGGTATTTGCCGAGTCCGAGGTGATTTCTAAGCTCTCGGCCGGCGTGGACATTGCCAACCTAGTGGCGGGCATTCATGATTCCGTAGCCCGCAAAATCACGGGGTTGACCCTCCGAATGGGTATTCTTCCAGAGGTGGCACTCACCGGGGGCGGCGCCCTGAATACCGGCTTGGTCCGGGCATTGGAGCGCAATCTGAAGTGCGGGCTCCTGCTCCCGTCTCTCCCCCAGTTCACCGGTGCCGTAGGTGCAGCCCTGTTTGCCTTGGAAGGACGGTTATAACACAGAATGGCCCATTTTTTAGAGAAATGGCGCTGTAGATGGTTCATTATCACTCTTAAATTCCATTATTTAATAAAAATGTAATAAAAATCTTTCAGAAAGAAGGGATCTCATGGAATTTATACGCAATGAACTTCAGGAGACCATACGTTCTTCCGCCGTAGACTTCGCCCAAAACTATCTCAAGCCGCGGGTAGAGGAGATCGAGACTGCAGAGCAGTTTCCAGAGGACCTGTTCCACATCATGGCGGATATGGGGTTTCTCTCCCTGAGCTATCCCGAAAGCTATGGCGGTCTGGGCGCCGGATATCTTACCTTGTCCATGGTCCTCGAGGAAATTGCCCGCGTGTCTCCCAGCGCCGCGACGCTGCTTACCGTGTGTCTGCTACCCCTGGACGCCATCCACCTTTTCGGCACCGAGGCGCAGAAGCAGAAATATCTGGTCCCCGGTATCCAAGGCGCTTACCGTGGCTCCCTGGCCTTTACAGAGCCGGGTACCGGCTCCGACCCCAAGCAGCTCACCACAGTTGCCAAAGGGGGGAACGGAAAATATCTCATCAGCGGGACCAAGCGTTTTATCTCCAACGCCGCCTACAAGGGGCCTATCGTCGTCGTGGCCCGTGACGAGGGCGCCGACACCTGTACGGCCTATATCGTCGAAAAATTCTGCAAGGGGTATTCCCTCTCCAAGCCCTGGGACAAAATTGGACTTCATGGAAGCCATGTCTATGATGTCTTCTTGGACGATGTAGAAGTCACTAAAGCAGACATTCTGGGGGGATATGGCAAGGGCTTTGACCTGCTGATCGGCACCACTACTTACGGTAAGCTGGCCTTCTCCGCCGTGTTTACCGGCATTATGGACGGCGCCTATGACCTGGCGGTGAAATATGCCAAGGAAAAGCTCCACCGAGGCTCCCCCATCTCCAAATTTCCCTCCATGCAGGACAAGGCTGCCCGGGTGGCAGCCAACACCCTCAGCTCCAGGCTGATGCTCTATAAGGCGGCGGAGGATGCCGACACCATCACCAACGATATCCGCCGGGTGCAGGCCAGCGCCGCGCTGGTCAAGGGCTACATTGCCGATCTGGCGGTGGAGACCTGTACGATGGCCCTCAACATGCACGCCTCCTATGGTGTCACGGCAGAGTATCAGGTGGAGCGCTTTCTGCGCGACGCCGTCATTGCGCCCAATATTGAGGGTTCTGCTGACATTCAGCGCCTGATCGCCGGCAGTTACATCCTGAAAAGTGCCGAGCATTTTCTATAAACAGGGGGAATCAGAAATGGCTTTCCACGTGCATACCGAGGAGCAGCGTGAGCTCATCGATCTGGTCCGAAAGTTTGGCGAGAGTGAGATTCGTCCCCATGCGGCCGATTGGGATAAAAGGGGGGAATGCCCCCTGAACGTGATTCGGGCCGGCCTGGAGATGGGACTGCAGTGTCTGGACCAGCCGGAGGAATACGGCGGCGCAGGTCTGGGCACCAAGACGGCCTGTATGGTCTTTGAAGAGCTTGCCAAATCGGATGCCGGCGTCACCTGTGCCTTCAGTGTGACCGGCACGGCGGCGGTCCCCGTTATGAAGTACGGTACTGAGGAACAAAAACAGCTTTGCGCAGATATCCTCTTCCGTAAGGGGGGACTGGGCTCCTTCTGCCTCACCGAGCCCGGCTCCGGTTCGGACTCCGGTGCCAGCCGCATGACCGCTGTCCGACAGGGCGACAGCTATGTGCTCAACGGCACCAAATGCTTTATCACCAACGGCGGATACGCCGAACTATACTTCGTTATCGCCTCTACTGACAGAAGCAAGGGCAACAAAGGGCTCAGCGGTTTCCTTGTCACACGTGACACTCCCGGCCTCACCGTGGGCAAGGAAGAAGACAAGTGTGGCTTCCGAACCTCCAACACGGTAGAGCTGGTGTTTGAGGATGTGGTCGTTCCCGCCTCCTGTCGAGTAGGTCGGGAGGGGGACGGCTTCAAGCAGGCCATGGCGGCCCTTGATCACGGGCGGCCGTATATCGGCGCGGTGGCCCTTGGCGTCGGTCAGCGGGCGCTGGAGGAGGCCATTGCCTACTCCAAAGTCCGCAGCCAGTTTGGGCAGCCCATCTGCAACAACCAGGCCATCCGCTTTATGCTGGCGGACATGGAGATGCGGCTGGAATCGGCCCGCTGTCTGGTTTATCACGCCGCGGAGCTCATCGATCAGCATCTTCCCGTCACCATGAATGGCTCTATTGCCAAATGCTGCGCCACCGACGCCGCCATGCAGGTGGCCTTGGATGCGGTTCAGATTCTGGGCGGCTATGGCTACATGCGGGAGTACCCGGTGGAAAAGCTGATGCGTGATGCCAAAATTTTTCAAATCGTGGAGGGGACCAACCAGATCCAGCGCGTGGTGATCTCGGGTCAGCTTCTCAAATGAGCATGGGGGGACCGGCGCAAGTGAACACACATCAAGACACATACCGCCGCAAGCTTTCTTCCAGGGCGCGCATCGCCTCCCGCATCCGCTCCGGCTGGTCCTGCTGCTCCGATATCGCCTCCTCCGTCCCATATGGTTTATATTGGGATCTGGCGGAGCGGGTCCGCCGGGGACAAATAGAGGATCTGCGGGTCTATACCATCATGGATATGTCCCCCCTGCCCTTTTATCAGGAGGATATGGGGGCGCAACTGAAGGGATTCTCCTGGTTCTCCGGCGCCGGCGCTCGGGGCGCCGTCAATGCTGGATTCGGTGAATACCTCCCCTGCTACTACCGGGATGTCCCCGCATTGCTCACCCAATATACACGGGTGGATGCCTTCTTTGCTGTCGTCTCTCCCATGGATGAACAGGGATATTTCAGTTTTGGGCCTGTGGGCTCCTGTACCGAGTCCCTTCTGAAAAAGAGCGACCGCGTGTTTTTGCAGGTCAACCACAACGTCCCCCGCGCGCTGCGTGGTCCACTGGTCCACATCTCCCAAGTCGACGGATTGTGGGAGGAGGCCGCCCCGCTTCCTACCCTCCCTCCCGTTTCACACAATGCGCTCAGCGCCACCATCGGCGGTCTGGTAGCGGAAGAGATCCCCAACGGAGCCACCATTCAGCTTGGGGTGGGCGCGATCCCGGAGGCGATCACCGAGGTACTGCGGAGCAAGCATGACCTTGGGCTGCATACGGAACTGCTGACCGATGGTATGGTGGATCTGATCCGGTGCGGCGCCGTCACCAACGAAAAAAAGCCCCTCCACACCGGGCTGACTGTCGCTACCTTTGGTCTGGGGCAGAAGGTATACTCCTACATCCATGAGAACCCCGCTGTGGAGCTCTTGCCGGTCAGCTATGTGAATGATCCCGCCATAATCGCCCGGCATCCTGATTTTGTCTCGGTCAATGCCGCTCTGGAAGTAGACTTTTGGGGTCAGGTCTGTGCCGAATCCATGGGCCCCGCCCATGTATCCGGCACCGGCGGGCAATCCGACTTCGTTCGCGGCGCCATCTCCTCCAAGGGCGGAAAAAGCTTTATCGTATTCCCCTCCACCGCCCGGAATGGGACGGTGAGCCGCATCGTCTCTCAGTTATCGCCCGGCGCCGTGGTGAGCACCAGTAAAAATGATGTGGACTATATCGCCACGGAATATGGCATTGCCAAACTCCGAGGCCAAAGCCTCAGCCAACGCACCCGGGCCCTGATCGGCATTGCCCATCCCAATTTCCGGGATCAGCTCACCTTTGAAGCGAAGAAAAGAAACATTTTAGTTTGAGGAAGGAGCGCTGCGCCCATGGCCTATGATACCATCCTGTACGAGGTGCGGGAGCGCATCTGTACCATCACCCTGAACCGTCCCGAACACATGAATTCCTACAATAGCCAAATGTGTCAGGAAATCAACCTCGCCCTGGATGCCGCCGACAGTGATGACGACGTGCGCGTGGTGATCTTCACAGGCGCGGAGGGTGGGAAAAGGCCCGCCTATTGCGCCGGTTTTGATCTCACCGTTGACAGGCCCTTCGATTTTTCGGAAGCAGGTTTCCACAACACCAGGGACACC
Organism: Intestinimonas sp. RTP31139st1_F5_RTP31139_211217; assembly: GCF_040226735.1. Classification (NCBI taxonomy): domain Bacteria; kingdom Bacillati; phylum Bacillota; class Clostridia; order Eubacteriales; genus Intestinimonas; species Intestinimonas sp. RTP31139st1_F5_RTP31139_211217. Next base: position 79,455 of record NZ_JBCOAQ010000004.1, read on the forward strand.
GGCGGCACCAACGCCCTGCGCATTTACGCCATGCGCAAACCCGTCCTTGCCGCCATAAACGGCTCCGCCGTGGGGATCGGGATCACCATGACCCTCCCCATGGACATGCGCATTCTCTCCGAGGACGCCAAGCTCGGCTTTGTATTTGCGCGCCGCGGCTATGTCAACGAGGCCTGCTCCAGTTGGTTCCTGCCCCGCATTGTGGGCCTCTCCAAGGCCGTAGAGTGGGTTACCACGGGGCGCATCATCGGCGCGGAAGAGGCTCTGCACAGCGGCTTGGTCAGCGAGGTGGTCCCCCACAGCCGCGTCTATGCCCGGGCGCTGGAGGTTGCCCGGGACATTCGGGACAACACCGCCCCTGTTTCCGTGGCTCTCTGCCGCCAGATGATGTATCAGATGGCGGGCGCCCGGCACCCGATGACCGCTCACAAGATCGAGTCCTCCTGCTTCTACTATATCGGAACTGCTCCGGACGCTCTGGAAGGCGCGGCCTCTTTTATGGAGAAGAGACCGCCGGAATTCAAGATGAGCCCCGTAACAGATATGCCCCCCGCATACCCCTGGTTCCCTGAGGTCCCTTTCCCCAAGAACATTCAGGACTGTTAGCCGGACCTCGCCAAATCCACCGGAAAGGAGCTGTTGCCGCCGGTCAGACTGCAAGTTCGGGTTCCCCCGCACAACAAGAAATTTGAAGAACGGGAGGAGAATGGTTTATGTCATTGGACAGTAAAATTGTAACCCCGGTAACCTCGTTGGAAGGCTGGTTAGTCGTCGCTTTTGTGGCAATCGCATTCTTTGTAATCGCTCTGTTTGCCTACAAGACCCAGAAGAAGGCGGACAGCACCGCCTCTTACTTTGCAGCGGGGCGCGGTGTGCCCTGGCAGGTCGCCTGCCTCTCATTGGTAGCCTCCTGGACCTGGGCCACCACCACCATGGCCGCCGGTGAGGGCGCCTATACCCACGGCTTTGCCGCTTCCTGGTATTATCCCATTGGCGGCGGCATCGGTATCCTGATCGCCATCCCTATCCTCAACCGGGTCAGAAAAGTTATGCCCTATGGCCTCACCTTCCCCGAATTCATCCGCCGTAGAATTGGTCCGGGGGCGGGTCTCATCAACGCGGTCGGGTCCGTCGTTTTCCAAGCCTTTACCATTTGGCTTCAGATCGTGGGGGCGGGCATCGTCTGCCGCTCTCTTCTGGGCCTGCCTTTCCGCAGCAGCGCCATCATCATCGGTGTGGTCACCATCGCGTTTTCTGTGGCCAATGGCCTGTGGGGCGTGCTACTGACGGACTCCTTCCAAATTTCCGTCATTGTAGTAGGTATGTCGTTCATCTGCCTGTTTGGCTTGCAGCATATCGGCGGAGCTGAAACATTCTATAACTTGCTCTTAGCCAAAGAAGCAACCACAATGCCGCTGGTCTTAGACCCTATTAATGTGCCTGCCGCTATCGCCTACGGCATTCCTTTCACATTGGGCTATATCGGCTACGGCGTCATCGAGCAGAATGTGTGGGGTCGCGTCTGGTCCGTGCGCACGGAAAAGGATTTCCTGAAGGCCTGCGTGGGCACCTCTCTCGCCTGGATCCCCATTCCTCTGATGTCCGCCATCATCGGTTTGCTGGGTCTTGCCATGAATGTTCAGGGCGAGGTGGGCACCGACGTGATCCCTCTGACTATTATGACTCTCTTGGGCAAAGGCGGTGCCGTAGTTGGCGCAATTGTCATTCTCTTTGCGCTGACCTCCACCATGTCCAGTTGTATCTGCTCCATCGGTACCCACGTCGTCGTCGACCTTTATGAACCCTATATCCTCAAGGGTAAAAAGGCCGATGAGAAGATGAATGTCAAGATCGGACGCTGGACTATGGCCATTATGGGTATTGTCATGGTCATTTCTACTGCACGCGAGATGTCTCTTATGTACATCAACATGTTTATCAACTGCGTGCTCCCGCCGCTGTTTATCCCCTTTATCTATGCGGCTTTCTGGAAAAAGGTCAATAAAAAGGGACTCACCCTCACCATGTTTATCGCCATGGTGGGCAATGTGATCCTGTCTGCTATGGTACTGGCCGGAACAGGCGTAGGCGCCAACACCCCCTATATTTATTCCTACGTGGTTTCCTTTATCCTTCCAATCATCATTACAGCTGTCAAGCCGGACGACCCCTTCGACTATGCGCTGCTGGGCGAGAAGTTCCATGTGTAACCCTTAGGTAAGCACTTACCTGACAATAATAAGGAGGTATTGTGATGCGTCTGCCATTAATCATCTTCCAAATTTGGATGTGGGGCGTACCCATTTGGGGGCTTTGCGCCTTGGCATACTTGTTATTTACCGTTCTCCGTGACGCTTCAAAGTTCAAGAAAGAACAAGCTGCCGATTCCGCAAAAAAAGAATAGCCATACACCGGCCCGTGCGGCTCGGCTTTTCTGCGAGCTGCACGGACCGGCCAGGACGAGTCAGGGCCCTCGCATGCGGGTGCTCTGACTTCGTCCTGCTTAGACGCTCCCTCGGCGGAGCAATCTATAAGGAGTGACTGTCATGCAGAAAGAACTGTCGGTTACAGTCTCATCGGAAGATCTCAGCGTCATGGGGGAAAAGCTTCTTCTCCCGACAGGCCAGGTGGCAGAGGAGGACATCCGTGCAAAGGTGGAGAGCTGGTATCAGCAAATGCTGCCTTTTATAGATCGTATGTCGGATCATAAATTTGACGATGTCGCTCCGGCGATTGTCATCTCCGTGAGGTGAAGTCCATGAAACATCAGGAACTGCTCCATCTCTCATTGGTACAGGCGCGGGACGAGATCGAACATCTCACCGTTACGCCTTCGGAGCTGTTGGACGCCTATCTGGAGCGCCTGCACGAAAAGGAGCCGGCCTACAACGCCTATGTCACCGTCCACGAGGAGGCTGCGCGCCAAGCGGCCGAGGGGCTCACGGCGCTGCAGGCCGCCGGCCTTCCGCTGGGGCCCCTGCATGGAATTCCCATCGCGCTCAAAGACAACATCGATTTGAAAGGCTTCCGCTCCACCGCCTCCAGTAAGATCCGCAGCAACCACGTCGCCTCCCGTGACGCTACCGTGGCGGCTCGGCTCAAATCTGCCGGCGCGGTCATCATCGGCCATACCAACATGCATGAATTTGCCTGGGGTGGGACCACAGACAGTCCCCATTTCGGTGCCTCCCACAACCCCTGGGATCTGGAGCGATACTGTGCCGGTTCCAGCGGGGGTTCCGGTGCGGCGGTGGCCGGCGGCACCGCTCTGGGCGCCCTAGGTACGGATACCGGCGGCTCCGTCCGTCTTCCCGCAGCGGTCAACGGCATCGTGGGAATGCGCCCTACCATAGGACGTGTCCCAAACACTGGAATCATTCCCTGCGGCTGGACGATGGACACCTGCGGCCCCATGACCCGCTCGGTCCGGGACAATGCTGTGATGTTGGGTGTCATCGCCGGCCACGATTTCAAAGACCCCGGCTGCTCGGAAAAGTGCACCTGCGACTATACCGCCGATCTGGAGCTGGGCGTCAAGCATCTGCGGATCGGCATGATTCCCCAGCTTATGCATAGGGTGAGCCAGCCGGACGTGGATGCGGGAGTGGAGGAGGCCGCCAACGTGTTCCGCTCTCTGGGTGCCGAGATCGTAGCGTGCCGATTCGACTACCTGGACGACGCTATGACTGCCTGGCTCATTCTGAACTCGGCGGAGGGAAGCGCCTACCACCAGCGAGACATCCGGGCACGGCCCGAGGACTACGGCGGCGATGTCCGCACCCTGCTGGCTGCCGGAGAATTTCTGCCCGCCACCTTCTACCTTCAGGCCATGCGTTTGCGCCAATGCATCATAGAGGAGTTTCGCGCCAAATTCCGCGAAGTGGACGCCTTTTTGTTCCCCACCATCCCCTGCACCGCGCTCAAACTCAGCGAGCTCTACGGCGCTAGCAAAAGTATCCGTGATATGGACGCTTTCTTTACCTGTATCGCCAGTCTGACGGGTTTGCCCGCACTGAACATCCCCTGCGGATTGGATCATGAGGGCCTGCCGATTGGGATGCAGCTTCTGGGCCGTCCTTTCGACGAGGCAACGCTTTACCGCATCGGCGCCGCTTTTGAAACGGCGTTTAACCTCCATGAGCAGTTGCCCGCGTTCCACTGAACGGAACTGATAGCGCTCTTCTCTCCCACAGAGAAAAAGGAGCACCGCAGAAAGGAGCGTTTTTGTGGATCGAGTTTTCTTTTCTGTCACAGAGATGGAACAGATCGCGGCGCGAATCGGCTTGCCGCTGGACGACGCCACCCGTGAGGCCACCCGTGCCACGGTAGAGGGATGGCTCAACGACGCCAACGATCTAAGGGAAGAGATGGAGAAACCGGAGTACAATGGTGTTTTTCCAGCTTCCATCGTATCCATGGAAGAGGGGAGGTGAACAGAAGCCATGACACATCAGGAACTGCTCCGACTCTCCTTGGTACAGGCACAGGCCCTGATCGCTGGAAAAGAGGTCACGCCCTTGGAACTGGTGGATGCTTATTTGTCGCGCATTGAAGAGACGGAAGCGAAATTTCGTTCGTTTGCTGAAGTCTATGCCGATGCTGCGCGGTCTTCCGCCCGCGCATTGACAGAGATGCAGGCTGCCGGGCGTTTTCTCGGCCCCCTCCATGGGATCCCGGTCTCTCTGAAGGATAACATCAACGTGAAAGGACTGCGCACCACCGCCTGTAGTCAGGTATATCGGGACAATTATCCCACCGAGGACGCCGTGGTGGTGCGGCGGCTGAAGGCCGCCGGAGCGGTCATCATCGGGAAAACCGTCATGCATGAATTTGCCCAGGGCGCTACCACTGACTCCCCTATGTTCGGCGCGGCCCACAACCCCTGGGACCCTGCGCGGTTCTGCTGCGGCTCCAGCGGCGGTTCTGCGGCCTCAGTGGCCAACGCAACCTCCCTGGCCTCCCTTGGTACAGACACCGGAGGCTCCATCCGCCTGCCTTCCGGCGTATGCGGCCTGGTAGGGATGCGCCCCACCATCGGCCGGGTGAGCCTCAACGGTATCGTTCCTCTGGCCTGGAGCTTGGACGCCTGCGGCCCCATCACCCGCAGCATCCGTGACAATGCCCTTATGCTGGGAGTCCTGGCGGGTGAGGAGCCCGGTGATCCGTCAACCGCCAAGCGCCCCGGCGACGATTTCTCCCGGACCATTGACCGCGGTGTGAAGGGCCTTCGTATCGGCATTCTGCCAGAGGTGTTGTTCCAGAAAGATCAGCCCGCTGTTGTTGCCGCAGTACAACGTGCGCTGGAGACCTTCCGCAGCCTGGGAGCCGAAATCGTGAAATGCCGCGTGAACCGCCTGGAGCTGATGCCCAAAGCATGGTCCGCCGTCTGCTATGTGGAGGCCACCTCTTTCCATCAGAAAAATCTGCGGACATGCCCATTGGATTACGGAGATGACGTACGGGTTCTCTTTCAGGCCGGAGAGTTCATCTCCGGAACCACCTATGTTCACGCACAGCGGTACCGCCGGTGGCTGCGGGAACAGTTCCGCACCCTGTTCCGTGAACAGGTGGACCTGCTTCTCTTTCCCACGCTGCCTTTTACCGCAGTGCCCATTGGAGATTATGAACTCATCATCCACGGGGTAAAAGAAAATGTTTTGCCCCTGTCCGGCACCTATGTCTGCTATGCCCCCACCACCGGCCTTCCCGCGCTGACCCTTCCCTGTGGCCTGGATGAGCGTGGCCTCCCTGTTGGCCTCCAGCTTTTGGGAGACGCCTTCCGCGAGGATGTCTGTTACCAGGCGGGCGCCGCCTTTGAGTCCGTTTTCCACCTCTATGACCGGCTGCCCGGCATCCGGCCGGAATCATTCTGCTAGGCTCCCAAAAGCTTCTCATTTCGAAGGTCTGGTTCAAAAACAAGAAAGCCTTGAAATCCTAGTGGTTCTAGGATTTCAAGGCTTTCTTGCCGCTCTGCGCCGTCAAACAGGATGCAGGGGCTCAGACCCGTGCCAAACCGGCCTTCTGGCCGGCGGCGCGTTTGCGCCGTATATTCGAGCGCAGCGAGAATTGTGCAGGGCGAATTCATTTCGCCCGAGCATTTTAATCTCTTACGGTATCCATAAAAATACCCACACCATTTTGGTGTGGGTATTTTTATGCCCCAATGCGATAAATAGGCTATTTTGGCAGACCGTTTTCCCCATCAAATCACACCCCAGCACAGCGGTTGTGATTTGGAAGGAGTCACAAAATGAGTGCGCTCTGACTTTTGAAAAAAGTCGGAGCAAACGATATGACGTTTGCTCCGACGTGGTACGCCCGAAGGGACTCGAACCCCCAGCCTTCAGAACCGGAATCTGACGCTCTATCCAATTGCGCTACGGGCGCGCGTAATGCCTCTCTCAATGCGCTAGATTATTATAGCAACCTTTTCCGGGTTTGTAAAGAGCCTTTTTTGCAAAAACCATGTGAGGGGCGGCATTCCGCGCCCTCACATGGTTTTTATTTCAGTTTAATATGGAATGGTCGCCCACGTATTGACCCCTGAGAGGTCGGTAAAAAGAATATGATCCGGCGGCAGGAATGTAAAGATCGCAATTGCTCCGGCCATCGTCACGGTGAGCAGAAGAATGATGTCCCTTACCCCCGTCCGCTCGCCCACATGGCAGAACACGCCGGGCAGAAGAAATCCTGCGGCCATCAGCAGCACATAGAGTCCCAGATCTACCGCCAACCGCTCCCCACCCAGAACGATGTGATAGAAGTACCCCGCGCACAGCATGACGACGCACAGCAGCAGGGCGGAGAGCATCCACGGCGCACGGCAGCCCCGCTCTCCTCCCCTGGTGAGCAGCAGCGCGGCCGCCAGATAAGGCCAAAAGAAGATTTTCAGGTGTTCCCACAGACTCTCGTTGACCGGCGCCAGCAGCGCAGTGACCGGATTCGGCAGCAGCACATACAAAAAATGCAGGCACGCGCCCGCCAGGGTGGTTACGACAAAGGCCGTCAACAGCTTTTTTGGCAGCTTCCGCATGGGTGATCCCTCCCTCAGAACTTGTCAATAGAGCATATGTACCGCCCTGTCCGGAGTATGCCGCATTTCCTTTTTTTATTTATTTAACAGAAATCGCCGCCTCGACCGGCGCATAAGCCCGCCGCCTGCCCGATTTCCAACTCTCACCATACCAAAGGTGTGTTTCATTGCCAGCCGCGCCGCCGCTTTTTTCTTCAGAAAGCGGCCATATTAAATCACAGCGGGGGCAAAATTGCTTCACGCTGTTTTCATTTTTTAAAAGGGGTGGTATTATGAGAGATGAGGAACAGACTCAGCCCTGGACCCTTTCGGTCCTCCTGGCCCTGCGCCTCCTGGCGCTGGGCACAGCGGCGGCCCTCTTCCTTCTGAGCTTCGGCTCCAGGGCCCGGGCGGAAGAGGCCGTGCCTGTGCTGGCACAGGGGAATGCACAGCGGCAGTTGATCCCCATGGGTCGCGCCGTGGGGATCAAGCTGTTTTCCGATGGGGTGATGGTCGTGGGTCTGGCCGAGGTGCCAAGCTCCGACGGCGCTTCTACCCCGGCCAAAGACTGCGGACTCCGCCAGGGCGACATCATTACGCATATCAACGATACCCAGGTGGACACCATTGAGCAGGTCCGGGATGTGCTTCAGGATCTGGAGGGAGACAAAATGAGCATCCGCGCTATGCGTGGAGAGAAACAGGTCCAGTTCACCGCCCAGGCCGTGGCCTGTTCTGACGGCAGTTACCGGCTCGGCGCCTGGATCCGGGACTCCATGGCCGGCATTGGAACCATGAGCTTCTACGACCCGGATACCGGGCTTTTCGGCGCGCTGGGCCATGGCATCAATGATGTAGACACCGCTCTTCTCATGCCGCTGGAGTCCGGTTCGATCATGTATGCCTCCGTCTCCGACGTAAAAAAGGGAGAGGCCGGTCAACCTGGTGAACTCCACGGCGCCTTCCAGGTCTCGCAGGATATGGGCGACCTGCTCGCCAATACGCCGGGCGGGATCTTCGGCACATTGACCGATCAGAGCCTTGTGGACGGTCTCGAACCCATGCCGGTGGCCACCCGAAAAGAGATAAAGGTGGGTTCCGCCACTATTTTATCCAATATCGCGGGGAATACCGTGGAGGAGTATACGGTTGAAATTACCAAGGTCTTTCCGTCCGGCAGTCACGATACCCGCGACCTGATGATTAAGGTTACGGACCCCCGTCTGCTGGAGGCCACCGGAGGCATCGTCCAGGGGATGAGCGGCAGCCCCATTCTGCAAAACGGAAAGCTGATCGGCGCGGTGACCCATGTGCTTGTGAACGACCCCACAAGCGGCTATGGCATACTGGCCGAACACATGCTGGCCGAATCCGGCCTTCAAACCGGGACAAAGGCGTCATAACCCTTCTGCCCGTTCCCACCGCCTTCTGAGCGGTCGGGGGCAGAGAAAAGGAGACTGCCCTGGGATATTCCCAGCGGCAGCCTCCCCTTTACAGATATCTTCCCGCCACAGCCTTTCATCCCTATTGGGTGCGAAAGGCTTCCCACGCCCGGCTGAACGCATCCGCCAGGCCGCTTCCCTCCTGTGTGAGACGGCGCTCCAGCCTCCGGTATTCTTCCAATAAAAATCGTCCCTCTGCCGTGAGTCTGGAATGTCCTCCGCTGCGCCCTCCGGTCTTTCGCTCCAAAAGGGGGACCTTCAAAGTTTCTTCACACCGGCGCAACGCCGTCCATGCCTTTGAGTAGGCCATTCCCATCCCGCACGCCGCCGCGCGGAGGGAACCCTCCCGATCCACCCCCTCCAGCAATTCTGCAATTCCGGGGCCAAAACACTTTTCTCCTCCCCAGAACAGCCGCGGGGAAAGCTTCAAGGTGAATGCCGCTTCCGCCATTCCGGTCTCCCTCCTCCTGTTCTCGCCTGTATTATATCGGCCCCGCCCTCAAAAATCAACTGGTCTCTCCAACGCGAGCCCCTGATCTATCCGTTTGATCCGCTTTCTTTTCGGGGGCACTTTCGTATCTTTTAGACAGCACTGCAAAAATATTTTCCCATAACCTGGAAAAAAAGGGTTGCGTTTGCTGTCTGATTGTGGTAAATTATGGTCATGGCACAACCGAAAGGTTGGCCGCAAATCAGAGAGCAGGGAGTTCTGCTGGAAAGGGAGTCGACATGGAAAGCAAAAAGCGTATTCTGATTGCCGACGCGGACGTGGTTTTTCGCGACGCGCTGATTGAGGCTTTGAGCGAAGAGGGAGATATGGAGGTCGTGGGGACCACCGACGACGGCGAGCGCGCAGTGGAGTTGGTCCGCTCCTGCAAGCCGGATATCCTGGTGATGGATCTGATCCTCTCTCACATGGATGGTCTGGATGTTCTGGCTGCGCTCGATGCCGCCGGACGTCCCAAGGTGATGGTGCTCTCCGCCCTGGCCCGAGGCGGTACCACGGAGCTGGCCCTGGCCCGGGGCGCCAACTATTGCCTGATGAAGCCATGCAAGCTCTCCTCTGCTGTGGAGCGCATCCGCCAAATCACCACTCCCCTCCATGGCGAAGACGAGTTCCCCGACCGCCCCTCCAGCCGTCCCCATCAGAGCCTGGAGGCGTCTGTGACCTCCATCATCCACGAGATCGGCGTTCCCGCACATATCAAAGGCTATCAGTACCTCCGCGAGGCCATCATCATGACAGTGGAGAATATGGACGTCATCAATGCCGTCACCAAGATCCTCTATCCCGAAGTGGCCAAGCGCTTCAATACCACCGCATCCCGGGTGGAGCGCGCCATCCGTCACGCCATCGAGGTGGCTTGGGACCGCGGCGATCTGGAGACCCTGCAAAAATATTTCGGCTATACCGTCTCCAACGCCAAGGGCAAGCCCACGAATTCTGAGTTCATTGCTATGATCGCCGACCGTCTCCAGCTCCAGCGCAAAGAAAAGTAACTCCAATTACAAATTTTCCCGGAGAGCTCCCGGCCCGCGCGGCTTCCAACCGCCTGGGACGGGAGTTCTCTATTGTGCGGGTGTGTTTTCCAATCCTTCAAAAAAGCGCTTGACTTGGAGTGCGCTCCAGGGATTACAATGCCGGTATCCCTCCTGTTCGGGGCCCCCTCCGGCGTGGACGCGCGCGCTATTCAGCGGGTCGCCCCGCCCGCCTCGGGTATGCATCGGGACCGAAGGGATCGGTATCCAGGTCATATTTTTAGAAAGGACGCACGTGTTTATGAGCAAGAAAGTTTTGATCCTGTCAGCAAGTCCCCGCAAGGGCGGTAACTCGGATGTCCTGTGCGACACCTTCCTGCGCGGCGCCACGGAGGCCGGCCATTCGGTGGAAAAGATCTTCCTTCGTGACAAAAACATCCATTACTGCACAGGCTGCGGTGTCTGCAACCGTACACACCGATGCGTGCAGAAGGACGACATGGCGGAAATCCTCGACAAAATGGTGGCTGCCGATGTAATCGTCTTGGCCACACCGGTCTATTTCTACACCATGGACGGCCAGATGAAAACCCTGATCGACCGGACGGTTCCCCGTTATACAGAGATGACGGACAAAGAATTTTATTACATTATGACCGCCGCCGACACGGAGCGCGCCAATTTGGAAAAGACCGTGGAGGGCCTTCGCGGCTTTACACTCGATTGCCTGGACCGGGCGGTCGAGAAGGGTATCCTCTACGGCGTGGGCGCCTGGGAAAAGGGGGACATTCTCCGCACCCCTGCGGTACAGCAGGCGTATGAAATGGGAAAGGCCGTCTGATTCCTCGGGCGCTCTTTTCGATCAGAAGAAGACCCTCCGGCGATCAATCGCCGGAGGGTCTTCTTCTGATCGGTATGGGTACTCTCTCACACCAGAGCCAGGGCCTGTTCGAGGTCTGCCAGGATATCTGCCGGGTCCTCGATGCCCACCGAAAGGCGCACCAGGTCGGCGGAGACGCCCGCGGCCAGCAGCTCCTCGTCGTTCATCTGCCGGTGCGTGGTGGACGCGGGATGCAGAACACAGGTCTTCGCGTCGGCCACATGGGTGGCAATGGATGCCAGCTTCAGCCCCGCCATGAACCGGGAAGCCGCTTCACGTCCTCCCTGCACGCCGAAGGAAACCACGCCGCAGGTGCCGTCCGGCATATATTTCCGTGCAAGGGCGTAGTACGGATTGCCGGGAAGGCCGGGATAGTTGACCCACGCCACCTTGGGGTGGCTCGCCAAAAACTCCGCCGCGGCCTGGGCGTTCGCACAGTGTTTCTCCACCCGCAGGGGCAGGGTCTCCAGGCCCACGTTGACAAAATAGGAGTTCATGGGGGCCGGGGTGGCGCCAAAGTCCCGCATCAGCTGTGCCGTAGCCTTGGTGATGTACGCGCCCCCCAGGCCGAACCACTCGGTATATGTGATGCCGTGATAGCTCTCATCCGGCGTGGTAAGTCCGGGGAACTTGTCGGCATACCGGTTCCAATCGAATTTCCCGGAATCCACGATGGCGCCGCCCACCGCGTTGGCATGGCCGTCCATATATTTGGTGGTGGAGTGGGTCACGATATCCGCGCCCCACTGGAAGGGCCGGCAGTGGATGGGAGTGGGGAAGGTGTTGTCCACAATGAGCGGGACGCCATGGGCGTGGGCGCACCGCGCAAACTTTTCAATATCCAGTACAGTGAGAGCCGGGTTGGCGATGGTCTCGCCAAAGACCGCCTTGGTATTGGGACGGAACGCCGCCTCCAGCTCCTCTTCCGTGCAGTCCGGCCCCACAAAGGTGAAGTCGATCCCCATGCGCTTCATGGTGACGGCGAAGAGATTGAAGGTGCCGCCGTAGATGGCGGAGGAGGCCACCACATGGTCGCCGCAGGAGGCGATATTAAAGATGGCAAAGAAATTTGCCGCCTGACCGGAGGAGGTGAGCATGGCGGCGGTGCCGCCCTCCAGGGCGCAGATCTTCGCCGCCACCTGGTCGTTGGTGGGATTCTGGAGCCGGGTGTAAAAATAACCCTCGGCCTCCAGATCGAAGAGGGCCCCCATGGCCTCCCCGGTGGCATACCGGAAGGTGGTGGACTGGACAATGGGAATGTTGCGGGGCTCTCCACTCCCGGGGACGTAGCCCGCGTGGAGGCAGTTGGTACTGGGCTGATACTCGGACATGGGACATCATCCTTTCAGGCATATGGGGCAAAATATATGAAAATATCCTACTCGGGTCCCCGGGCGTTGTCAATCAAAATCTGACTTAATCCACCACTAGGTCCTTGTTTGCCTCCAGCGGCGAGGAGGTGGGGATCTCACCATACCGCTCCGGCGCCTCCCCCTCCACCAGGATCTGGACCGCCCCCACATCCGGGAGCTGGCAGAGGGTATTCACAATGGCGTACAGGAGCTGCTGGGCCTGGGCCGCAGACTCCGGCTCCCGGTCCAAGAAGGGGGCGTCAAAATCCACATAGCAGTTTCCGTTCTCCACCCAGGCGGAGAGAATATGGGCCTCTTCCGGAAAGAGGAAGAAAAGCCCTTGGGTCTCGGGCCCCGACAGCAGTGCGTTCAGCACCGCGGTGACGGGGGTGTCCTGCTCGGTGAGCAGCACATTTCGCTCCTCTGCGGCGAGTCCTCCGCTCCTCCGCGGGAAAAACAGCTTCACTGTCAGATAGAGCGGCTGGTCCTCGCCGCCTGAGAGGACCACATCGCTGCTCCGCAGGAGCTGACGGTCTCGATAGGGGATGGGCGAGCCCTCCACATCGATGGAGACCGCTTCCACCCCGGGCACCTGGCAGAGCGTGAGAACGATGCAGTAATCAGCCAGCGTCAGCTCCACCCCGGAGAGTCCGCCGTACTTTTCCGAGAGGTTGACCCGGCACACGCCCTCCTCCACAGTGGGCTGGGACAGAAGGTACACGCCCTCCGGGAACGGGGAAGCCAGATCGTCTGAGACCGGGCCGGAGAGCAGGCATTCCATCAGTCCGCCGGGGATGTCGGCCCCCTCCGGCAGCCTTCGGATCTCGCTGGCCACGGCCGTCCCCCCCGCCTCTCCGGGGTCGCCTTCTCCCCCGAAGGGGACGGCAAAGTAGACCTGATACCCGCCATTGCCGCTCTGGCCCGCCTCCCCTCCCTGCTTGCAGGCCGGCAGAAGCAGCAGGAGCGCGCAGTACAGGGCCAGCAGCCGTCTGCTCATCTCTCCTCGCCTCCCTTCGGCTCATAGCGGGGAAAGGCCACCTCAAAGCGGGTGCCTTCCGGCTCACGGCGGCAGACGGTGACGGCTCCGCCGTGCTGTCTGGCCGTATCCCGCACAATGGAGAGCCCCAGCCCTGTGCCGCCCGCAGCGCGGGAGCGGGCCTTGTCCACCCGGTAGAAGCGGTCGAATATCTTGGGCAGATCGGCCTCGGGGATTCCGACGCCCGTGTCCTCTACCGTGAGGAGCACCAGATCCCCCATTCCCCGGAGGGACACCATCACCCGACCGCCGGGCACATTGTATTTGACTGCGTTTTCCATCAAGTTGAAGGCGATCTGATAGAGGTCGTCCTCGGTGGCGAGCACCACACAATCCCCCGCCAGCTCGGTCTCCACCGTGATCCGGCTCTCCTCCGCCAGTGGGGTGAGCATATGTCTCACCTTTTCCAACACATCCCTCACGTTGACCGGCAGGCGCTCAAGCGGTGCGGCGCTGTCCATGCGGGTGAGCGTGAGGAGTTTTTCCGAAATGCGGGTGAGCCGTCCCGCCTCCTCGCCGATGTCGGAGACGAAATCCTTTACGGTCGGCATGTCCATCTCCTCCGTCTGGAGGATGGAATCGGTGAGCAGCCGGATCGAGGCCAGCGGTGTCTTGAGCTCGTGAGAGGCATCGGAAACAAAGCGGCGGCGGACCTCCTCAGTGGTCTGGAGTCGGTCCGTGAGCTGGTTGAACTCCCCGGCCAACTGGCTGAGCTCATCACCGCCGCGAATACTCACCCGGTGGCTGTACTCGCCCTCCCGTACGATCCGGATGGCCCGCAGCAGGTCGCCGATCCGTCGGGTGAGGGCCTTGGAAAAGACAATGCTCATAATGAGCACCACCACACAGATGACGATGGAAATGGTACGCAGGTTGCTCTGGATATCGGTGAGCAGCCGCGCCTGGTCGGCGTCGTTTTCATAGACATAGACCGCGCCGATGGTGACGCCCCGGTACATGACGGGCGTGGCGGCCCTGCTGCGAAAGGCCCCGTCCCGATATTCCGAAGCCGCCACGTCGTACCCTTTCAGCGCCGCCGTCACCTCGCTGAGCAGGGCATAGCGATTCTGCGTGGCCCGGTATTCATCGCTGTCATAGAGCAGCCGTGCGGAAGGGTCCGTGACCAGAATACGGATGCGTCCGGCGTTGTCCAGAGAGCCCATGAGGGAGCCGTCGATATATTCCCGCACCGTGTCGGCGGTCAGGGTGGCCGACAGCGCCAGTGAGTTTGCGATGACCGTGGCCTGAGACTGGAGCAGGCTCGCCTTGGAATGGAACACCAGATCCTGAGAGACCAGCACCGGATAGGTATTCAGCAGCGCCAGCACCGCTGCGATGATGACGATATAGCTTAGGGCAAATTTCAATTGTATGGACCGCCGGAATGGGATTTTTTCCGTCTTCCGGGTCTTTTCCGCTTCCTCCACCTCTCGCCACCTCCCTCTTCTCCGCCGTGGTCCGGCCTTTTTCAGGTGCTTTTCAGATAGTACCCCACGCCCCATTTGGTCAGGATATACTCCGGATTGGCGGGGTCCAGCTCCAGCTTCTCCCGCAGCCGGCGAATGTGTACATCCACGGTGCGGTACTCGCCCGCGTACTCGTAGCCCCACACGATGTTCAGCAGGTTCTCCCGGCTGTAGACCCGGCCGGGGTTGCGCATCAGCAGCTCCATGAGGTCGAACTCCTTGGCGGTGAGTTCCACCGACACCCCGTCCCGCCAGGCCGAGCGCTCATCCGTATCCAAAACGATGTGGCCCTGCTGCACACGGGAGGCCTTGTCCTTCTGCCCGGAAGCGCCCGCCCTGCGGAGCATGGCCCGGATGCGGGCCTTGAGCTCCAGAATATTGAAGGGTTTGGTGATGTAGTCGTCCGCTCCGCACTCGAACCCGATGATCTTGTCGGTATCCTCGCTCCGGGCCGTCAGCATGATGACGGGCACGTTAGAGAACTCCCGGATGCGCATACAGGCCTGGAGTCCATCGATCTTGGGCATCATCAGGTCTAGAATGACGAGATCGAAGCCGCCGTTCCGGGCCAGCTCCACCGCCTGTTCGCCGTCATAGCCCACCTCGACCTCATAGCCCTCGTTTTCCAGATTGAATTTGATGCCCTTTACCAGCACCTTTTCGTCGTCAACCACTAAGATTTTCGCCATTGCACACCCTCCACTGCCAGCATCCTGTTTATTCTACGGTGATATACTCGATAAGTCCCGCCAGCGTACCCTCTCCGATCCCTTTTACCCTTGTGAGGTCCTCCGGAATCCGGAAGGGGCCGTTTGCCGCCCGGTCCGCCACGATATCCGCCGCCCGTTTCTCCCCGATCCCGGGAAGAGTCTCCAGCTCGGCCGCGGTGGCGGTATTGATATTGACCGTGCCCTCCGGTGCGGCGGGCGGCGCCTCTGACGGAGCGGCGATCTCAGCGGCAGCCGGATACTGCGTGTCCACCCGGTAGGGGTCCGCGGCGCTGCGCGCACCCAGGAAATATCCGGTCGTCATCAGCAGAAAGGCGGCGGTAAGGCCCAGAAGCGCCTTTTCCAAAGTTGAAATTTTTATGTCGCCACCTCCTCCACCCGGTTGCACGGTGTGCGTTCGTCTGGTATAATATTTCCGCGCGCCGCCCATCCGCAGGCGCATGGATCGTTGCTATTATACCACAGTTTATAGGAGTTTCCTAATGAAAAAATATCGTCTTTTCCGCTCTCTTCTGGCCCTGGCCCTCGCCGCCGGACTCACCCTCCCCACCGCTCTCGCCGCGCAGAGCGCCCCTCCCGAGGCCACGCCAGCGGTGGTCACGCCAAAGGCGCCGGTGGAGAGCCAACTGCTCAGTGATATGCACATTGAGGCTGCGGCCGCCATCCTGGTGGACGCCGACACGGGCACCGTGCTCTTCGATCAGAATGCCCATGAGCAGCGCTATCCTGCCAGCATCACCAAGGTCATGACTGCCATGCTGGCCATCGAGGCCGTGGATCGCGGTGAGCTGTCCCTGAACGACGTGATCACCGTGGGCTCCGAGGTTAACCGCGAGGTGGGCGACGGCAGTTCCACCCAAAATATCAAGGAGGGGGAACAGATCCGGCTGGAGGACGTCCTCTACTGCGCCCTCACCGCCTCCGCCAATGAGGCCTGCAATGTTCTGGCCCAAGCGGTCTCCGGCAGTGTGGACGACTTTGTGGCCCTGATGAATCAGCGGGCAGGCGAGCTGGGCATGGAGGACACCCACTTTGCCAACACCCATGGCTATCACAACGAAGAGCACTACACCACGGCCTACGACATCGCCCTTATGTGTCGGGAGGCGATGCAGCACGAAACCTTCCGTACCATCGTCACCGCCAAGAGCTACATAGTGCCCGCCACCAACCTCCATGAGGCCAGAGAACTCCACGATACCAACGCCCTGGTCTCCACCTGGAGGATCACCGGCTACTATTATGAATATGCCACCGGCATCAAAACAGGCTCCACGCCGGAGGCCGGCCAGTGCCTGGCCGCCTCCGCCTCCAAGGACGGCCGGAACCTCATCTCGGTCGTTTTGGGTGCGGAAAACATTGCGCAGTCCGACGGCACCACTCTGCGGCAGTCCTTCTCCGAGAGCAAGCGGCTCCTCCAATGGGGATTCAGCAGCTTCTCCACCAAAACGCTTTTGGACAGCACCTATTTTGGAGGCACCATTCCCGTCACGCTCTCCCGGGACGCCAACTATGTCGGGGCCCAGGCATCGGGGGAAATCGAGGCGATCCTCCCCAACGATCTGGACCCGGCGGATTTCCAGGTGACGCCCGAGTTCAACGCCGAGAGCCTGGAGGCCCCCGTGGACAAGGGTCAGATCGTGGGCAAGGTCACGGTCTCCAACGGAGATACGGTATACGGCTCTCTGGACTTGGTGGCCGTGGACAGCGTGGCGCGTTCGGAGCTTCTCTACCGTCTGGACCAGGTCAAGCGTTTTTTTGACCAGCTCTGGGTAAAAATCCTGCTGGTCGTGGTACTGGTGCTGGCGGCTGTGCTGCTGCTGCGCTGGCTGCTCTTCGGACGCCGCCGCAGATACGGCTCCCGCCGCCGGGGCGGCTATAGCGGCGGCCGCTACAGCGGCCGCCGCAGGCGATGACACCGGTTCAAGAATTGGGGACGCGTCAGCCGCGCCCCCAATTTTTATTTTTATCTTGACCTTGCCGTTACGGCAGGGGCTATACTCCCCTTGTCAGGAGGCATGTGTTCCATGGAATATACCGTCAAGCAGCTCGCAGCCCTCTCGGGCGTCACGCCCAGGACCCTGCGCTGGTACGACTTGGAGGGGCTGCTCAAGCCCCTTCGGCGCACAGACGCAGGCTATCGGCTCTATGGTCCGCAGGAGGTGGACCGGCTCCAGCAGATCCTCTTTTACCGAGAGCTGGGGCTGGAGCTCTCTGCCATCCGCAGACTGCTGGATGATCCGGCCTTTGACCGTGAGGCGGCGCTGCAGAGCCACCTCGCCGCCCTGGAGGCCCGCCGCACCCGGCTGGATGCCCTTATCCTGACCGTAAAAAAGACTTTGAAAGGGGCAAGTATGATGTCAGATCTGGAAAAATTCGAATGTTTTAAACAAAAAGTAATCAGAGAAAATGAGGAGACCTACGGCGCCGAGGTGCGTGCCCGCTATGGAAATGAAGTCATGGACCGCGCCAATGCCCGGACCGCGCAGCTTACACAGGAGCAGTATTGGGCTATGGCCACGCTGGAGGGGGAGATCCGGACCGGACTGGAGGCCGCGGTCCGGTCCGGGGCCGATCCGGCCGGGGACGTGGGGCTGGACCTGGCCCTGCGGCACAAAGCCTGGCTTTCCCACTCCTGGGAGGAGCGCTGGTACAGCCCTGAAGCACACCGGATGCTGGCCGCCATGTATACCGAGGACGAGCGGTTCACCGCCTATTATGACCGTGCGCTCCCCGGCTGCGCGGCCTTCCTGCGGGCCGCCATTGAGGCCCACATTCAATAAAAAAGACCGGCGGCGCATCTGTTCCCAGATGCGCCGCCGGTTGATTCAAAGAGCCTGTTTCAGGGCCCGGGCCAGTTGGTCGGGGCACGAGGTCGCCTTGCGACCGCAGCGGATGCCCTCCAGCCGCTCAATCACATCCTCCACCTGCATTCCGACCACCAGCTTAGAGATGCCCTGGAGATTGCCGTCACAGCCTCCCTCCACCTGGAGAGAGCGGATCACACCGTCCTCCACCTCGGCGGTCATTTTGGAGGAACAGGTCCCCTTCGTCTTATAGGTAATCGTCATTGCGGCGTGCTCCCGTCTCCTTAGATTTTGGCGGTATTATTATACCTCCGCTGGGGCCCGCTGTCAAATCCCTTCGGCGGCCCAGCGCTCCACATGGTCCAGGAACCGGGCCGTGGCCGGCGAGGCGGACCGGCGGCTGCGCACTGCCAGGCCGATATCCCGAAATTGCGGCGGGTCCAGCGGCTTTACCGCCACGCCGTACGGAGTGCGCTGCAGCACCAGCTCCGTGAGTACGCTCACCCCCAGCCCGTTCTCCACCATAGCAATGGCCGCATAGTCGTCGTTTACCCGATACTGGAGGTTGGGTTTTACCTGATATCGCTCAAAAATCTGCACGATCTCGCGGTCCCGGTCATCCTCCAATTTAATGAAAGAGTCCTCAGCAAAGCGGCTGATGGGATAGCTCTCCTCTCCGGCCAATGGGTGATCCAGCGGCAGCACCGCCATATGCCGGTCTCGGCGGAGAAACACCGTGTCCAGCGTGAGGGCGCTGGGCAGAGCGATAAAGCCACAGTCCACATGGCCTCCCGCCACCCACTCCTCAATCTCCCGATACTCAATATGGGTCATGACCTCGAATCGGATCCCCGGATATCGCTCCAGAAAGGTTTTCATGAGCCGGGGCAGCCAGTGGACCGAAATACTGTTGAATGTCCCCACCCGAATGGTGCCCCGGGTGAGTCCGTGGAGTTGGTCCACCTCCTCCAGGAGCTCCCGGTCCGCATTGCACACTGCCCTTAGATGGGGCAGCAGCGCCTCCCCGGCAGAGCTCAGGACCACGCCCATCCTGCCTCTGGTCAACAGCGTCACTCCCCACTCCTGCTCCAGATCGGCGATGATCCGGCTTACTGCGCTCTGGGTGTAGCCCAGCTCCTCCGCCGCCCGGGTGATATTTCCCATCTCCAC
The DNA here is from genome assembly GCF_040226735.1 of Intestinimonas sp. RTP31139st1_F5_RTP31139_211217. Taxonomy (NCBI): domain Bacteria; kingdom Bacillati; phylum Bacillota; class Clostridia; order Eubacteriales; genus Intestinimonas; species Intestinimonas sp. RTP31139st1_F5_RTP31139_211217. The sequence continues at coordinate 98,827 of NZ_JBCOAQ010000004.1, forward strand.
AGTCCGCAGCAGTGCCCGATATTTTCCGATGTCCATGCCCCGCCTCCTATCATTCTATTTCAGAATGCGATCAATGAGAAAGAGTCGTTTGTGTAATGCTTAATGCCATTGTATAATAATCACAAGAGGAAGACAAGAGGCAAATGCCGTACAGACCGGAAAGGAGCGTCAAGTCATGAAATGGAACAAAAGCGCGATGAACTGTGTACAGCCCCAGGTCCAGGTGGGCCATGAGCGGCTTTGGAAGAAGGACTGGTGCTCCCTGGGCGCCAGGTCCGCTTACTGGTCCGGAAGCCCCTGGCGGGCCGTGGGCATGATGTTCCGTCCTTGATCACACTTCAGCAAACCAAATCCCACCCTCTTTTTCAAAGGGAAGGGGCCCCCG